>DATGYA010000304.1:0-18967 GCA_035298405.1 Kamptonema sp.
TGGTGTTTATGCGGGTGCTAACCTGAGTACGTATCTGCTAAATAATATTATTTCAAATCGGGATTTATTCCGATCTTTGGGTTATTTACCACTGGGAATTGGTAATAATCAAGATTTTTTAGCTACTAGAATTTCTTATAAATTAAACTTGAAAGGGCCGAGTATTAATATTAATACGGCTTGTTCTACATCATTAGTTGCCGTTCATTCGGCCTGTCGGGGATTGTTGAGTTACGAATGCGATATGGCTATAGCTGGTGGCGTTTCAATTCAAGTTCCTCAAAAACAAGGTTATTTTTATCAAGAAAGTGGGATATTTTCTGCTGATGCTCATACTCGCGCTTTTGATGCTAAAGCAGGAGGAACTACTTTTGGTAATGGAGTGGGTATTGTTGTACTTAAGAGATTAGAAGATGCTTTGGTGGAGGGCGATCGCATTTATGCCGTGATTAAAGGTTCAGCGATTAATAATGATGGTTCCGCGAAAGTTAGTTATACAGCGCCCAGTGTTTCGGGTCAAGCTAAGGTAATTGCTCAGGCGCAAGCGATCGCGCGTTTTGATCCTGAAACTATCACTTATATAGAAACTCACGGAACTGGTACTTCTTTGGGAGATCCGATTGAAATTAGAGCCCTGCAAGAAGTGTTTGAATCGCAAACTAAGCAGAAGGGTTTCTGTGCGATCGGATCTGTAAAAACTAATGTCAGTCATTTGAATACAGCCGCCGGAATAACGGGATTAATCAAAACAGTTTTGGCGCTCAAACATCAGAAAATACCAGCCAGCTTGCACTTTGAAAAACCAAACCCAGAAATTGATTTTGCCAATAGTCCATTTTATGTCAATACCACCCTTCGTGAATGGAAGACAGACGGAATTCCTCGTCGTGCGGGAGTAAGTTCTTTCGGAATTGGCGGTACTAATGCTCATGTTGTTTTAGAAGAATATCCAAATGTAGAGCGAAGGAGAAATATAGCAGGGGAAAAAGGGAGAAAGTATCAATTGTTGATTCTTTCTGCTAAAACAAGTTCGGCTTTGGAAAAAGCAACTGTAAATTTAGCAGCACATTTAAAACAGCATCCAGACCTCAATTTAGCTGATGTGGCTTATACCCTGCAAGTTGGTCGTAAAGTATTCGATTATCGCCGAATGTTGGTATGTCAAAATATTGATAATGCTGTACAATTGCTGACTCTAAAAAATGAAGAGGTTGGAAATAAAAAAATATTAATCTCCGATACTTTTCACTCCCATCAAGAGGATTATAGTAATCGTTCGGTCGTGTTTATGTTTTCCGGTCAAGGAGTGCAGTACGCGAACATGGCACGGGAACTTTACCAGAATGAATCTACTTTTACTCGTGCTATTGATGATTGTTGCGAACTCCTAATCCCGCATTTAGGAATAGACTTACGTACCGTTTTATATCCCAATGAAGGAGGGGAAAAAGAAGCTGCACAACAACTAAAACAAACTTATATTACTCAGCCAGTATTATTTATAATTGAGTACGCTTTAGCTCAGTTGTGGATGTCGTGGGGCGTGCTTCCTGAAGCTGCGATCGGTCATAGTATTGGCGAGTACGTTGCAGCAACTATTGCTGGTGTATTTTCCCTCGAAGATGCCTTGATATTAGTTACTACTCGTGGGAGATTGATGCAGCAACTTCCTCCTGGTGCAATGCTTGCTGTACCTCTATCGGAACAGGAAATACAACTAAGTGAAGAACTCTCTTTGGCTGTAATTAATGCACCATCTTTGTGTGTAGTTTCTGGTTCTATAAAAGCTATTGACGAGATGCAAAATTGTTTGATATATAAAGGTTTAGATTGTCGTCGATTGCATATTTCTCATGCTTTTCATTCTGCAATGCTGGAACCCATTATCGAGCCTTTCATCGCCGAAGTTAGGAAAGTCAAACTAAATGCTCCTCAAATTCCTTTCATATCCAATGTGACTGGCACTTGGATTACTAAAATGGAAGCAATAGATCCGAATTATTGGGGGAAACATCTACGCGAAACTGTGCGTTTTGCTGACGGGATTAGTGAGTTGCTAAAAGAACCAAAGTGCATCCTGTTGGAAGTTGGCCCTGGACGTACTTTGAGTACATTTGCTAGAGATTGTTTGAAGGAAAATACTCAAACGATTGTACTTTCTTCGTTGCGTCATCCGAAAGATAGCCAGTCAGATATAGCATTCTTGCTGAACGCATTGGGAAGACTTTGGCTATCTGGCGTGTCGGTTAATTGGTCGGAATTTTATCGCCACGAGCGACGCGATCGCATTCCTTTACCCACTTATCCTTTTGAGCGAAAAAGATATTGGATTGAACCTTCTAATCCAGCCGTTCCTGACAACAAATTCACAGAAGAAGTAGATAATAAAATCGAGGAGGAAAATGTAGGCGATCGCGAGATTGAAGAGATTATGGCTCAACAAATTGAGATAATTTCTCAACAACTGGATCTACTAAAAATGTATGGCTAGCTTTCATGCTTCATTTCATCTAACTAATGACTAATAATTAAGGAAATTCCAATGTTTGACTCCCAACTCAACCAAAACCTGAATTCATCAATACATCCCTCGCAGGCTGACAACATCCTATCAACCTTAAAAGAAATTGTCGGCAAAGCAATGGGAGTAAGTTCCTCTGAAATAGACGATCGGACTAATTTTCTCGAACTCGGTTTTGAGTCAGTGCAATTACTCCAAATAAATGGCGCAATCAAAAAAGTATTCGATCTCAATATTTCTTTAAAATTATTAATTGAAAATAGCTCTACGATTAATGAATTAGCCGTTTATATATCTGAGCAAATCCCCTCATTTGAGGCAACATTAACGCCTGCTCGACCCGAAACAAGTAAATCAAAACTAAAGGAAAAAGAATTGCTATTGCCAGAAAATAATCTTAATCGAGAAACTGATAATACAGCTATCAAACGTTTGATGGCGCAGCAACTTGAGGTGATGTCCAAACAACTAGACTTTTTGCGCGAAAACATTTCACCCAAGAAGAAACAACCTACACGGCTACCTACAACAACTCTCGAACAGCAACGCCAGGAAGAAATTTCAATCCAAAATCCAAAATCCAAAATCCAAAATTCCCCCAATTCCGCCAATTTAACACCACGCCAGCAAGAACATTTAGACGCATTAATTGCACGGGTGATCGAACGCACTCAAGCATCGAAAAACTTAACGCAAAACGATCGCATTCATCATGCTAATCCCAGAGCGGTATTAGGATTTCGTCCCTCAATCAAAGAAATAGTATATCCCATCTATCCCCAAAGAAGTTCGGATGCGAGAATTTGGGATATTGATGGTAATGAATATATAGATATGTCAATGGGATTTGGTGCACTTTTATTCGGTCATTCTCCATCTTTTATTACCGATGCAATTCAAGATTATGTTCACCAAGGAATACAACATGGCCCACAATCAGCTTTGGCCGGTAAAGCTGCTCAGTTAGTTTGTGAATTAACAGGTCAAGAAAGGGCTTGTTTTTGTAATGACGGCAGCGAAGCGGTAATGGGAGCAATTCGCATCGCTCGCGCTATTACAGGGCGCGAAAAAATTGCTTTTTTTGCAGGTTCCTATCACGGAACTTTGGATGAAGTTTTAGTTGCCGGAGTTCCGAGTGAAGAGGGAAAGTTGCGTTTGATCGCGATCGCTCCTGGTATTCCACAGCATAAAGTTGAACAAGTAATAGTTCTAGATTACGGAAATCCCAAATCGCTAGATATTATCAGAACTCACGCCAGTGAATTAGCTGCTGTTTTGGTAGAGCCAATCCAAAGCGCAAAACCGGATTTGCAACCTCAAGAATTCTTGCATGAATTGAGACAATTAACTCAAGAACTTGGAATTGTTTTAATTTTCGATGAAGTGATTACCGGATTTCGGATGCACCCCGGCGGGATGCAAGCGTTGTGGAATATTCGAGCTGATATCACAACTTATGGTAAAGCAGTTGGTGGTGGGATGCCAGTCGGAGTAATTGCTGGTAAGGCTGCTTTTATGGACGCATTAGATGGTGGATTTTGGAGTTATGGAGATGCGTCTTATCCTGAAGTCCAAGTTACTCACTTTGCAGGTACTTTTTTCAAGCATCCTCTCGTAATGGCTGCTACTTTGGCTGCACTCACTCACCTTAAAAATAGCGGCGCGAAACTGCAAGAAGAGTTAACTGCTAAAACCATAAAATTAGCCAACACCCTCAATACTTACTTCGAGCAAAAACAGTTACCAATTCATGTAGTTCATTTTGGTTCTCTCTTCCGTTTTGCTTATTCTCCCACCCTCAATTGGATGGATTTATTCTTTTATCATTTGCTAGAAAAAGGAATATTTGCTTTAGAAAACCGGAGACTTTTCTTGTCTACTGCTCATACTAATGAAGATATCGACCGGATGATTCAAGCAGTGAAGGAAAGTATAAGTGAAATGCAAGAAGGTGGATTTTTACCAGGGGAATCGGGAGTGGGTACTGGGGAAAAATTTTCGCGATCGCCGATCTCCAATCGCCAGTCTTCAATCCCCCTAACAGAAGCGCAAAAAGAACTTTGGGTAATGGCACAAATGGGAGAAAATGTCTCCCGCGCTTATAACCAATCGACGACAATTCATCTGCGCGGTTCGTTCAATTTGGCAGCAGCGCGTAAGGCAATTCAAGAAGTAGTAGATCGCCACGAAGCATTGCGAGCAACCTTTAGCCCGTTAGGGGATTATCAACAAATTAATTCGACTCTAACTATAAACATTCCGGTAGTAGATTTTTCGACTTTAGATAATAGCGATCGCGCCACACATTTAGAGGAATTTTTAGCCACAGAAGCACGACAAACTTTCAATCTTGAAACGGGGCCTTTAGTCCGCACCCAAATCGTCAAATTAGAAGATCAACATCATCTTTTAGTGCTGACAGTTCATCACATTATTGCTGATGGTTGGTCATTGGGAGTTTTGCAACAAGAACTAGCCGCAATTTACACAGCCGAATGTCAAGCGATCGCACATCAACTCCCACAACCAATGCAGTTAAGCGAATACGTTCAGTGGGAAGCAAGCCAGCAGGAAAGTCCAGAAATGGCAAAAGCTGAGGCTTATTGGTTGCAGCAATTTTCTAGTTCCGTTCCGGTGTTAGAATTACCAACCGATCGCCCTCGACCATCAGTTAATCGCTACGTCGGTACTCGACAAACTTTCACGCTGGATCAAACTTTTTATGGCGCTTTGAAAACCCAAAGTCTCAAGTTTAAAAGCACCTTATTTACAACAGCTTTGGCTGGATTTTTGGCATTACTTCACCGATTGACAGGTCAAGACAATATCGTTATTGGTATCCCTTCAGCCGGACAATTGTCTGTTGAAGGTGAATCTCTTGTCGGTCACTATGTGAATTTATTGCCCGTTCGCAGTCAAATTGTGGAAAACCAGACATTCACGGAATATTTAAGTTCAATTAAACAGGTGTTATCCGATGCTTATGACCATCAAATTTATCCGTTTATTAGGTTGGTTAAGAAATTAAATCTGCCAAGAGATACCAGTCGTCCACCTTTAGTGACAATACTATTTAATTGGGATAGACCTATGGCTACCTTAGAGTCTTTTAGCCAAAAAGTAGAGTTTGTCAGAAATACGACCAATTCTTCTATCTCGGATATTTTTCTGGATATCCACCAACAAAATGACGAACTTGTAGTCGATTGTGAATACAATACTGACTTATTTAACTCGCAAACTATTGAACGGTGGATGAAACATTGGCAAACTTTGCTAGAAAGCATTTTTGCTAATCCAGAACAGCGAGTTTGGGATTTACCTTTACTGAAATCACCCGAACTAAAACAGTTGTTGCTGGAATGGAATGATACTCAAACTGACTATCCTCAACACTGCATTCACGAACTTTTTGAAGCGCAAGTAGAACGCACGCCTGATGCTGTAGCGGTGATGTTTGAAAACCAAAGTTTGACTTATCGAGAACTGAATACTAAGGCTAATCAACTCGCACATTACTTGCAAAAGTTGGGGGTAAATTCGGAAGTAATAGTCGGGATTTGTTTAGAGAGCTCCCTCGATCCGATCGTCGCAATTTTGAGTGTTCTCAAAGCAGGTGGCGCATACCTACCCCTCGATCCGAATTATCCCCAAGAACGACTGGATTTCATGTTGTCGGATACTCAATTGTCGGTGCTGATTACTCATTCGTCATTAGTTAAAAACTTTACCCAAATAACGATCGTCTGCTTGGATACTGACTGGGAAATTATCCAGCAAGAAAGCCGAGAAAATCCTGTCAGCAGTGCTACAATTGATAATATTGCTTATGTCATTTATACCTCTGGTTCGACTGGTAAGCCTAAAGGAGTTTTGGGTCTACATAGAGGCGCTGTTAATCGTTTTCATTGGATGTGGCAAACTTATCCTTTTAAAGAAGAAGAAGTTTGCTGTCAGAAAACATCGTTAAACTTTGTAGATTCTATTTGGGAGATTTTTGGGCCGTTACTGCAAGGAATACGGACGATTATTATCAGCGATCGCATTCTCAAAGACCCTCACCAGTTCGTAGAAACTCTCGCCAACAATCAAGTAACCCGACTTGTCTTAGTTCCTTCTTTACTGAGGTTACTTTTAGATACGTTTCCTGACTTGCAAAAACGGCTACCAAAATTGAATTTTTTGGTGACGAGTGGAGAAACACTTTCGGTAGAATTATTACAAAAGTTTCAGCAGATTTTACCTGAAAGTACGCTGTTAAATCTTTACGGTTCTTCTGAAGTTTCCGCTGATGTCACTTGTTATAGGAGCGCTCCGCAAGATAAAGTTAATTCGCAAGTTTTAATAGGTCGTGCGATCGCTAATACCCAAATCTACGTCCTCGACCAAAACTTACAACCTGTTCCCATTGGCGTACCTGGTGAATTGTATGTCGGTGGTGCAGGATTGGCGCGAGGTTATCTCAATCGTCCCGAATTAACATCTGAGAAATTTATTCCTAATCCATTAGCAAGCGTTCATACTAAACTATCGACAAAAATGTACAAAACTGGCGATTTAGTTCGCTATTTACCAGATGGTAATTTAGAATTTCTCGGACGAATCGATAACCAAGTCAAAATTCGTGGTTTTAGGATCGAATTAGGCGAAATTGAAGCGGTACTAGCTCAACATCCATCTGTGCGACAGGTAATAGTTTTGGCTAGGGAAAATGAAATAAATAATCAGCAATTGGTGGCTTATATCATATCCGATCCAGAACAGGCGATCGCAGTCAGCGAACTTCATCGCCTGCTGCAAGCAAAGCTGCCTAACTATATGATACCATCAGCATTTGTAATGTTAGAAACTCTACCATTGCTACCCAATGGTAAAGTAGATCGTCGATCGCTACCAGCACCAGAACAAGCGCGTCCAAAATTAGAAGCTGCTTATCAAGCACCCCGAACGGAAATAGAACAAACTATTGCTGCTATTTGGCAAGAATTCCTTCATTTAGAAGAAGTAGGTATTGATGATAATTTCTTCGATTTGGGTGGTGACTCATTGCTCTTAGTTCGCGTTCATAGTCAGATGCAAAAAATATTTCAGCGCGAGTTATCTTTAGTTGGAATGTTTCAATATCCAACTATCGGCTACTTAGCTGAATATGTAATTAAGGAGGAAAACAAACAGCGATCCTATGCAAATCATTCTCAATTATCTATAACTCCGACAGATTCCATCAACCGCCGCCGACAAGTTAGACAAGAACATCGAGCAGGAAGACAAAGAAGAGAGCAGTCTTAGAATCTTTCCCATATCTTTCAACCCAATAAAGTAGGAAAAACTGATGTTAAACCAACAAGAAATGCTAGCAATTAAAACGTCTTTTGAAACGGAAAATACCAGCCAGTATAGTATTAAACAAAAAACACTTGAACTCTTCGATCCATCTACTATGACTGGCTCTTTAGAAGAAACTATCGAGATGCAAATTAACGCTGTAACTCGCGAATTCTTAGCAAACAGTAAAACCAACACTGACATTGATTTTCAAACCTTAATCCACAACTTTTGCGATCCTCAAATTCCCATTGAACCAGATAGTTTTGAAAGCTACCTCGAATATTTATCGAGCAACGTAATTAGCCATTCAATCCACACATCATCGCCGCGATTTATCGGTCACATGACTGCCGCACTTCCCTATTTCGTGCAGCCTCTAGCTAAACTGATGACGGCGATGAATCAAAACGCAGTTAAAATAGAAACTGCTAAAGCTTTTAGTCCTTATGAACGTCAAGCTTTAGCAATGATTCATCAACTGATTTACAACTTTAGCGATCGCTTTTACGCCCAGCATATTCAAAACAGCGAGAGTACATTAGGAATTTTGCTGTCGGGAGGTACTACAGCCAATATCACGGCACTTTGGTGCGCTAGAAATACTTCTTTAGGGCCAAAAGATGACTTTCTTGGTATAGAAAAGGAAGGTTTAACAGCCGCATTAGATTATTATGGCTACAAAGGTGCGGTAGTAATCGGTTCGGATTTAATGCACTACTCATTTGAAAAAGCGGCCGATTTGTTGGGTATCGGTACGCGAGGTTTGATTAAAATTAAGAGCGATCGCAACAATCGGATTGACATCTCAGCGCTTCGTCAAACCGTCGCAGATTGTCGCAACCAAAACAAGCATATTATCGCGATCGTAGGCATTGCTGGCACTACAGACTCAGGTGGAGTCGATTCTCTTTCGGATATGGCCGAGATTGCGCGAGAAGCAAACGTTCACTTCCATGTCGATGCCGCTTGGGGTGGGCCAGTGATTTTTTCGCAACAGCATCGGCATAAACTTTTTGGGATCGAACGTGCTGATTCAGTGACGATTGATGGACATAAACAAATGTATTTGCCAATGGGTATTGGCATGGTATTTTTGCGCGATCCTATCGTGGCACAAGCAATCGAAAAAAATGCCAGTTATACCATGCGTAAAGGTTCATTCGATCTAGGTAAACGCGCTTTGGAAGGTTCTCGACCGGCAATGGCATTATTCCTTCATGCTGGCCTAAACTTAATTGGGGTAAAGGGATATGAATTTTTGATTGATGAAGGAATTCGCAAGACTCAATATATGGCCGATCGCATTCGCAGTCTAGCTGAATTTCAGTTATTAGCAAAACCGGAAATCAACCTTTTAATTTACCGTTATATACCGGAGTCATTGCGAGAGAGTGCGGCTAAAAATAAGTTAACTGAAAGCGAAAATCAGCTAATCAATAGATTTAACGAACGACTTCAAAAAGCGCAGCGCCAAGCAGGTCGTAGTTTTATTTCGCGGACAACTAAAACCACAATCTGCTCTGGGAAAGAAATTCCAATTATCGCATTGCGAGCAGTAATTGCTAATCCACTCACCACTGAAAATGACATTGATGCAGTTTTAAACGACCAGATCGAGATTGCTTTAGAGATTTCGATGCCTAATTTTCTAGAAACTACAGAAAATGTAGCTTAGTAGATGTTTGAAAATTCCAATACAACAACACTCAACTTATGTACTCAGCAAATTCGTCTTTGGCAGAAAATTCTCGCTCTCTTTATAATAATTGGGCTTTTGCTTACCCAGTAAGCAAAGAGGGAATAGAGCTTTGGCTAGATTTTATGCAGGAACATATCCTCACACATCTTCCACAGGAAGCGCACATTTTAGACGTTGGCTGCGGAAAGGGAGAAATAGTAAAAAGTCTGATTGAAAAAGGTTATCAAGTAACCGGATTAGATATCTCCGAAGAAATGTTACGTTATGCTCGTGAAAATGTACCTAATAGTCAATTTATCCGAGATGACATCCGCTTCTGTAAATTGCCCTCTAACTTTGATGCAATTGTTTCATCAAATAATGTCTTCAGCTATATATTGACTCTTGAGGATTTGACAAAAGCATTCCAGAACGTTTATTCGGCACTTGACAAAAACGGCTGGTTTGGGTTCGATTTGAGTGAGGGAGAACGAGCTTCCGACCCTAGTAATTCAGTTGAAGATGAATTTATTGGCGAAATCGCAGATGATTATGTTTGGCTTCAGCATTCCAGTCATTCTCCCGATGGTAAATCATGCCAAGTCAAGCACGTAAGCTTCCGATTACTGAATGGAAATTGGGAACGTTCAGATGTGAATTTCGCACAACGAGGTTATTCTCGATCGGAAGTTCAATCTGCCCTAGAAAAGGTAGGATTTGAGAAAGTTACAATCTACGATCTAGCCGAAGACTTTCCAATCAATATCCTTAAAGACTCAAGGATAATATACGTTTTTCGTAAACCTTAGCTTCAGAGCGTATTTGCCAAGTTTACTTGGATAATGAGGAACAGTAATGCCCATGAATATTTCAAATGAATTTAATCGTTTTGATGGAAAGGATGAAATCGCGATCGTCGGCATGGCAGGGCGTTTTCCCGGTGCTAAAAACCTTGATGATTTTTGGCAAAACTTGCGAGATGGGGTAGAATCAATTTCTTTTTTCACAGATGAAGAACTGATATCTACAGGTACAGATCCAGCCTTACTCAATGACTCTAAATATGTTAAAGCAGGCACTATACTGGAAGATATAGAACTATTTGACGCGGCATTTTTCGGCTTTACACCTAGAGAAGCTGAAATAGCAGATCCCCAACAGCGTCTTTTCTTAGAATGTGCTTGGGAAGCGTTAGAAAATGCTGGTTACGATTCGGAAACTTATCTAGGTCAAATTGGTTTATTTGCAGGTGTAACTCTGAGCAGTTACTTATTTTATAACCTGTATCCCAATCGCAATTTAATAGAATCCGTAGATCCGTTCCAAGTGTTAATTGGAAATGACAAAGACCACCTTTGCACGCAAACTTCTTACAAATTAAACCTCAAAGGGCCGAGCATCAACGTTCAAACTACCTGTTCTACTTCATTGGTTGCCGTTCACTTAGCTTGCCAAAGTTTGCTCAATGGTGAAAGCGATATAGTCTTAGCTGGTGGTGTTTCAATTCAAGTACCACAAAAAACAGGTTATCGCTATCAAGAAGGAGGAATTAATTCTCCTGACGGACATTGCCGAGCTTTCGATGCAAATGCTCAAGGAACTATTTTTGGTAGCGGTTTGGGTATTGTCGTATTGAAACGATTAGAAGATGCGGTAGCGGACGGAGATTGTATTCATGCAGTCATTAAAGGTTCCGCAATTAATAATGACGGTTCTTTAAAAGTTGGTTACACAGCCCCCAGCATAGAAGGTCAAAGGGAGGTGATTTTAGAAGCACTTGCTTTAGCTGGAGTGGAACCCGAAACTATTAGTTATATTGAGGCGCATGGAACGGGAACTTCTTTGGGAGATCCGATCGAAATTGAAGCTCTCAACCAAGCTTTTCGTACCAACACCGATCGGAATAATTTTTGTGCGATCGGTTCGGTGAAAACTAATGTCGGACATTTGAATACCGCTGCTGGAATAACAGGTTTAATCAAAACTATTCAAGCACTTAAACACAAACAAATACCTCCCATTTTGCATTTCCAACAACCCAATCCCCAAATAGATTTTGCCCATAGTCCGTTCTACGTTAATACTAAGTTATCGGCATGGAAAACTAACGGCAATCCGCGTCGTGCTGGAGTCAGTTCTTTTGGAATTGGAGGAACAAATGCTCATGTAATTTTAGAAGAAACTCCGGCGGCTGAAGCTTCTAGTTCCTCACGTCCTTGGCAGTTATTGCTACTGTCAGCAAAAACCAATACAGCATTAGAGACTGCAACTGCGAATTTAGCCAAACATTTACAACTGCATCCCAAATTAAATATTGCTGATGTTGCCTACACATTGCAAGTCGGTCGTCGGGATTTTGAACATCGCAGAATGGTAGTTTTTCAAGATATTGAAGATGCCATAAATACGCTAACTAATTTAGACCCGCAACGAGTTTTCACGCACTACCAAAAGCCCTCTCACCGGCCAGTCGTATTCATGTTTTCTGGACAGGGCGCACAATATGTAAATATGGGGCGAGAACTCTATGAAATTGAGCCGACATTTCGAGAACAAATAGATATCTGTTCGGATATTCTCAAACCTCATTTAGGTATCGATCTGCGTTCAATTCTATATCCTAGCGAAGCACAAACAGCAGCTTCTCAGCAATTACAACAAACTGCAATTACTCAACCAGCTATATTTGTTGTGGAATACGCGATCGCAAAGTTGTGGATAGAGTGGGGAGTGCATCCCATAGCCCTAATTGGACACAGTATAGGCGAATATGTAGCTGCTACTTTAGCAGGTGTTTTCTCCCTAGAAGATGCCTTATTTTTAGTAGCAATTAGAGGTCAATTGATGCAGAAATTGCCCTCTGGAAGTATGCTCGCCGTACCACTTCCAGAACAAGAGGTTCAGCCATTCTTGGGCAAAGAACTTTCTTTAGCTGCAATTAACGCGCCATCCTCGTGCGTCGTTTCAGGCTCGACAGCAGCGATCGAAACCTTGCAAAACAAGTTAAATTCTCAAGCTATAGACTGTCGCCGTTTACATACATCTCATGCCTTCCATTCTGAAATGATGCAACCGATTTTGGAACAGTTTACACTTGCTATTAAAAAAGTGAAGCTGCATCCGCCCCAAATTCCCTTTATTTCCAATATCACTGGCACCTGGATTACAGAAAATGAAGCCACAAATCCCAGCTATTGGAGCAAACATCTGCGCCAAACAGTGAGATTTTCTGCCGGAATTTCCGAGTTATTGAAACAGCCGGAAGCAATATTTTTGGAAGTGGGGCCTGGACGGACTTTAAGCTCTTTAACTAAGCGGCATTTAGAACCAGATGCCAAGCATCTCGTGCTAAATTCCTTACGTCATCCTCAAGAACAACAATCCGATCTTGCCTTATTATTAAACGCATTAGGTCGGCTGTGGATGGCAGGCATAAAGATAGATTGGTCGGGGTTTTACACCCATGAATCGCGTCATCGCCTACCACTACCCACCTATCCTTTCGAGCGCCAACGTTACTGGATTGATGCAAAATTTCCATCGTTATCTGGGAGTAACAACTCAACAACATCCGAGCAAAAAGATCGATGGTTAGTGTTTGTTGATGAATCTGGTGCAGGTTCCCAATTACTTAATAAGTTGAAAGAAAAACGTCAAAATGTAATTACGTTAAAATTAGGAGAGAACTTTGCTAAAGTCAGCGAAGGAATGTATACGATTAATCACCAAAATCAAGAAGATTTTGATGCTTTACTTGCAGAAATAATACCGGAGACAAAATCATATCAGCAAACAGACTCCTCCCCACGCTATTTAAGACCAATCCTCGGCAATTCGTATGTTCCACCTACTAACGAATTAGAACAACAAATTGCAGAAATGTGGCAAGAAGTTATCGGTATTAAACAAGTCGGTATTCACGATAATTTCTTTGAGTTAGGAGGAGATTCACTCATCGCCACCCAATTAGTTTCGCGATTGCGATCGCACTTCCCAGTCGAACTACCACTGCGCGACCTTTTGCTTCAAGCATCCACTGTTGCTAAACAAGCAGAAATGCTTGACCAACTTCTTCTAGAAAAAATTGCTGACTTATCTGACGAAGAGGTTGAAGCTTTTTTGGCTAATCAATAAAAGTCTATACAGCCCTTCTCAGGTATATGAGGTATGAGTCGTAAATTGGTAATTGGAGTTGTAGGCGCTTACCTCATTTACTACATAAGCAGGATAAGAGGGCTAAAGCCCAACTACGTACCTTTTTAAATACCTGCGTTCATCTATTCTTTATCTGCGCTTAAATTAAAATCATGGAAAACCAAACGTCTAATCTATCAGCAACTAAAAAAGCCCTTCTGGAAAAATGGAAGACAGGAAAATCTAGAATTTCTGCTATTCCTAAGCGTTCGGAATCCAATCTTATTCCCTTATCTTTTGCCCAGCAAAGACTCTGGTTTATCGATCGACTTTATCAGGGAAGTTCCTTTTATAATATTCCAACTGCGATTCATTTAAAGGGACTGCTTGATGTGATGGCGCTTAAGCAAAGTCTAAACGAAATTATGAAGCGTCACGAAGCTTGGCGGACGAGTTTTGTAATAGTAGATAAGCAACCATTTCAGGCGATCGCATCTAAATTAAGCTGGGAATTACCGATCGTCAACCTCGAACATTTATCGGGTAAAAATTGGGATATTGAAGTTCAAAAAATAGCAAGCGAGGAAGCCAAAAAACCTTTTGATTTATCCCAAGCGCCTCTGGTACGGGCAACTTTGCTGCGTCTAAGTGAAACAGAACATATTTTCCTTTTGACCATGCACCACATCGTCTCTGATGGATGGTCTATATCAGTGTTTGCGGGGGAATTGGCAACGCTGTATGCGGCGTTTTCCACAGGTCAATCTCCGTTATTACCCGAACTTCCTATCCAGTATGCAGATTTTGCAATTTGGCAGCGCGATCGCTTGCAAGGTGAATTACTCGCTACCCAACTCAATTACTGGAAACAACAACTAGAGGGTGAGTTACCTGTATTGCAATTGCCTCTCGATCGTTCCAGACCTACCATTACCACATTTAAGGGTACAAAGCAATACTTTACTTTTTCCAAAACTCTCACAGAGGCACTAAGTAAATTAAGCCACCAAGAAGAAGTCACTTTATTTATGACTTTGCTGGCTGGTTTTAATACTTTACTTTACCGCTATACAGAGCAAGAAGATATACTCATAGGTTCTTCAATTGCTAATCGTAATCAAGCAGAATTAGAAGGAATACTTGGCTTATTTGTCAATACATTGGTAATGCGAAATGACCTCAGCGGCGACCCAAGTTTTCGCACGCTTTTGAGTCGGGTACGCGGGGTAACTCTTGACGCTTATGCACATCAGGATTTGCCTTTCGAGAAGCTAGTAGAGGAATTGCAACCAGATCGAGATTTAAGCCGAAATCCTTTGTTTCAAGTCATGTTTGTGCTGCAAAATACCCCGAAGTCCGATCGAGAGATTGCTGGGTTAACTTTGCGTAGTTTGGAGTTTGATAGTGGCACATCTCAGTTTGATATTTTCCTATCGATCGGTGAATCTAAGGAAGGATTAACTGGATTTTTAGAGTATAGTACAGACTTATTTGATGCGGCAACAATCACAGGACTAATCGACAATTTTCAAACTTTACTGGAAAGCATCGTTGCTAATCCAGATTGCCGAATTTCTGAATTACCAATCCTAACTATCCAACAGCGAGAAAAACTATTATTGGAGTGGAATAACACTCAAACTACTTATCCGCAAGATGCCTCTCTCCATCAATTATTTGAATGGCAAGTACAGGATTTTCCCGATAGCTTAGTATTAATCGATAGCTCCCAAAAAATAACCTATCGACAACTCAATCAAAAGGTGAATCAACTTGCTCATTATTTACAAAAATTGGGAGTAACCACAGAAACTTTGGTAGGGATTTGTCTGGATCGATCGGTGGAAATGATAGTTGGAATTCTAGCAATACTGAAAGCTGGTGGTGCTTACATTCCTCTAGATCCAAATTATCCAGCAGATCGTCTTTCTTTCATGCTTTCTGATTCCCAAATTTCGCTAGTTATCAGTCATTCATCATTAATAGATCGCTTTCAACAAATACAGGTTATCTCTCTAGATAATGACTGGGAAATTATCGAACGCGAAAGTCAAGAAAATCCTGCCATCATATCTAAAAGTGACAATCTTGCTTATGTAATCTATACTTCTGGTTCGACTGGAAATCCCAAAGGCGTTCTCGGCACTCACCGAGGTACAGTTAATGGGTTAAACTGGTTGTGGAAAACTTATCCCTTTGAAAGTAAAGAGGTTTGTTGTCAGAAAACAGCTATTAGTTTTGTAGATTCAGTTTGGGAAATTTTTGCTCCTTTACTCCAAGGAATTCCCACTGTTATTATTCCAGATGCAATTGTCAAAGACACTAAACTATTCCTAGAAACACTCGATCGCCATCACGTTACGCGAGTCATACTTGTTCCTTCCTTGCTGCGGTTAATTATAGATGCTTACGGTAATTTAACCAAGAAATTGTCGAGCTTGAAACTGTGGATAACCAGTGGAGAAGCACTACCTCTCGACTTAGCGCGATCGTTCAAAAAATTGCTCCCATCTGCTAAATTGCTCAACCTTTATGGTTCATCTGAAGTTTCTGCAAATGCGACTTACTACGATACAAGTTTATTACCAGAAAAAGCAACTAGCGTTCCGATCGGTTTTCCTATTAATAACACTCAAGTTTACATATTAGATCGTCATTTACAACCAACTCCCGTAGGAGTATATGGTGAATTGTACATCGGCGGCGATGGATTAGCGAAGGGTTATTTGAATCGTCCCGAACTAACTCAAGAACGGTTTATTGATAACATCTTTGTATCTGGAACTAAGCTTTACAAAACTGGCGATCTAGGGCGTTATTTGCACGATGGTAATGTCGAATATTTCGGCCGCCGTGACGAACAAGTAAAAATCCGAGGTTTTCGGGTTGAGTTGGGAGAAATTGAAAGTGCGATAGTGCAACATCCAGATATTCGAGAATCTGTTGTCATTATTCGGGACGATACACAAGGCGACAAACAGTTGATTGCTTACATAGTAACAGATGAACCAAACTTAGTTTCACAACTGCACGATTACTTGCTTCTTAAACTACCAGATTACATGATACCGTCTGCTTTTGTAGTGCTAGATGCGATACCGCTAACACCAAATGGGAAAGTAGATAAGCGATCGCTTCCAACTGAAAATTTGCTCCGATCGCACTCCACAAAATCATTTATTTCACCCAGAAATCTTTCCGAATTAGGCTTGGTAAAAATTTGGGAAAATCTGCTGGCTATTAACTCAATTGGAGTTACAGATAACTTTTTCGAGTTGGGAGGTCACTCGTTTTTAGCGGTACGCTTAATGGCTCAAATTTACGAACGTTTCGGACACAACCTTCCTTTATCTATTTTGTTTGAAAACCCGACTATTGAAAAACTTGCTAAAATTGTCAGCCAACCAACAAATTTGAGTTCTGGTTCTCCGCTGGTAGCTCTTAATTCTTCCGGTGCGAGGACTCCTTTCTTTTGCGTCCACGCCGCCGGAGGAGATATCCTTGCTTACCTAAACTTGGCAGATAAAATCGGTGGAGAACAACCATTTTACGCTTTGGAACAGTCCCCTAACGCGCTCGATGTTGAACCTAAATCAGTAGAAGAAACAGCAGCTTATTACCTCCAAGAAATTCGGACAGTGCAACCGGAAGGGCCCTATCTTTTAGGAGGTTGGTGTTTTGGTGGTGTGGTTGCTTTTGAGATGGCGCAACAACTACAAAAACAAGGTCAAAAAGTAGATTTGCTAGTGGTAATTGATGCTATTTTGCCAGAAACAGTTATTCAACCAACAAAAGATGATGATGCTAAATTTTTAATCCGGTTAGCTGAGTCAGTTAAAAACTGGTTCGGTATCGATTTTTCAGTCTCCTACGAGGAAATGCGATCGCTACCCTTAGATGAGCAATTTCAGCTATTAAATAGAAAGGCAAACTTCATCGTCAGCGACACGGAGATGGCGCAGTATATTCGCGATTACAAGGTTTTTAAATCTCACGTTCAAGCTATGCGAGATTACGTTCCCCAGGTTTATCCTCACAAAATTACGTTGTTTCGAGCTCACGATCGAATTGAGCATGATTTTGAAAGTACGGAGTTTCATAGCGATGACTTATTGTTAGGTTGGGGCAAATGTTCCCAGCAAGCGATCGAAGTTATTGAAGTTCCGGGAAATCATTTCTCCATGTTTGCTGAACCTCATGTGCAAAAATTAGCCCAACATTTGAAATGTTATCTTGATACAACTTGTTCAGTGTAGGAGAATGTCATGTTGACCAAAGCGAAGAATCTAAGAGATGTTTCGCTTCGTTCAACATGACAATTTAAGTATTTATGCAAGCAGTCTATTGTTCCACTTCTAAAAGATTTTCGTTCAACTGTTCACATAATAATCCCGCGTGCCCTTGGCATTCATTGCCTCTCCTAGTCGATTTAACCCGTGTACGTAAGCAGCAGTCCGCATTGAAACTGACAACTCTTGAGCAATTTTCCAAATTGCCATAGTTTCCTCAATCATTTTCAGTTTCAACCGCTGATTTACTTCCTCCAGTTTCCAATAAAGTCCGCTGCGGTTTTGCACCCATTCAAAATAACTAACCGTTACGCCTCCAGCATTCACCAAAATATCTGGTATCACGTGAACTCCTTTAGCTTCTAATATCTTGTCAGCAGCAGAAGTGGTAGGGCCATTAGCTACTTCAAAGATAAACTTAGCTTTAATGTCATTCACATTTGCTTCAGTAATTTGATTTTCCAAAGCGGCTGGAATTAGCACATCAACATCTAAAGTTAAAAGTTCTTCATTTGTCAAAACTTCATGTTCGACAATGTTGCAAACGGAACCTTCGCAGTAGATTGCTTTGATGCTGAGGTTAGACTCTTTGAATTGCCGAATACTGGGAATGTCTAGTCCTTGTTTGGCATAAATTCCCCCTTGGGAATCGCTGACAGCAACTACTTTATAACCAGCTTTCCAAAGCAATTCTGCTATTTCCGCACCTGCATTACCAAAACCTTGCACAGCTACAGTTGTATTTTGTGGTACTAGGTCAAATTTAGGCAAGAGAGTTTCAATTACAAAAAAAGCGCCCATTGCTGTAGCAGTATCTCGCCCTAAACTGCCACCAATTGTGACGGGTTTGCCAGTGACAACTCCTGGTGAAAGTTTGCGGTTAATGATATTATATTGGTCAGCCATCCAACCCATAATCATCGGATTGGTGTAGACATCTGGTGCGGGAATATCGACATCGGGGCCGATGAAATCTGCGATCGCATCTACATAACCCCGACTCAACCTCTCTAACTC
>DATGYA010000305.1:0-1545 GCA_035298405.1 Kamptonema sp.
GATGTTTTAGAGTTCGGAAAAGAGACCTTAGATGCGGGTCGAAAAACCGTTGAATCCTTCTTACAAGAAATTAAATCAACCTTAAATCAGCCCCAATATGCTCAAGCTTTCAGCCCTAATTTAAGGTACAGATTTGCATCAACAACCCGCAGTCGTAGCGCTGATGCTGAAAGCCCAAAAGCCAAAATTAGAGTAGTAAAACTCCTTGATTTCGCCAATCAAGAATCACCACTGGCTTTAATTAACGATGTTGAATTAGAAGCAGATGAAAAGCGCGATATTCTTTTACAGATTTATCCCACTGGTGAATCAACTTACCTCCCGGAAGATTTGCAACTGATTGTACTCAATAACTCAGGAGAGATTTTTCTCGAAGCTAAATCGAGAGCTTCTGATAATTGGATTCAACTAGAATTCCGGGGAGAACCCGGAGAGACTTTTACTGTTAAAACAGTTCTAGGAGATGACAGTTTCACGGAAGATTATGTCATCTAAGATGCTCTAAATAACAAACCGGGTAAATCATAAATACCCGGTTTTTCTAGTGTATTTAGTCCGTGTAGGCGGACTTTGTTTGTGTAGATGCGGTTTCAACCGCCGATTTCTCCAAGAAATAGCTTCATTTTCCTGGTTCCAAATAAGTCGAATCCAAACTAGAATCTTCTGGCACATTTTCTCTAGGCGGTTGAGAGGAAACAATATTCACAAATAGCAAGAGAATAATCGCCAAAAAAATCCATGAAAGCACCCCTTGAAAAGGATTAATCAGTTCATCAACCTGATAATATCTCTGGCACACATCGCAAATACGAATATTAGGATTTTGAGGGTGTGGATTCCAACTACAGGGCAATTTTTTGAGGTTGGGATTGTCTTGATAAGGACACATAATAAATCTCCTAATCGGATGAATAATGATGAATATCTAGCTTAGACATCACCTATTAGAGTCAATTCGCGAGTCTCAAAAATTGCTTCAGAGTGACAATAATATTTAAACTCCAGCAAATTTTTAAAGGGATCTTCTAGGAAAAAGGTACGATGTTCAATCAAAGAACCAGAAAATCGACAACGGGGTTCTTGATAAAACTTTAACCCTTGAGATCGCACCTTATTTAACAAACACTCCCAGTCAGATTCCGCAGTAAATACTAAACCAAAATGTCTAGGATAAACCCCTCTTTGGCATTCTATTGGTTCAGAAACTACATGAGCAATAATCTGATGTTCGTATAGGTTTAATATGAGAGCCTTAGCCGTTTCTCGCCCCTCTTGACAACCTAAACCATCAACATAGAAAGTTTTAGTTTCGTGAATGTTTGTTACGGGAAAAGCGATGTGAAATAAAACTGGATTCATGGTAAGCTCAGATTAGATATTAATTGAAGTCAAAAGGCTTGAACGAGCAGCGTAATTCCTTGTATTCCCACCACTTTTACTGCTTGTTCAGGTGATAGGATAATAGGGGAATTGGATTGGTATAACTTGGCTGGCCAATAACTACCCTGAAAACTAATGCGTCCTGGCTGTTGGGGAGCGATCGCT
>DATGYA010000306.1:0-27829 GCA_035298405.1 Kamptonema sp.
AAACCGCGATTTTGTAGGGGTAGTGCCCCCGTGCCTACCCCCCTCACCAACCATCAAATGAGGGTTTCAGACCTCTGGGCGGGCACGGGGGCACCGCCCCTAGGTCGAATGAAACAGCCCTGCCCTCTCCCCCCTCTTTCCCTAGCCCCTTCTTCTATAATTGGTAATAAGTTCTGATATTACTCTATCCGCTTTTACCATTATAAACAGTGATACAATCGGTATTTATAGCCAGCTATTTTAGGCTGAGATTCCGAATCAACTACACAGTTTTGCCCCTTTTCTCCCACTGACGCTGTAAAATTTATCGTCCACAAATCCAAAGGTTTTGGCATTTGAGCTAAAGTTTTATGGAGTGCATCCGTCGCCGTTTGGGAATCACCCTCTTTTTTGGCTAACAGAAATTGAGGATAATTAAGTTGAGAATTTGTACTCACCGATGAACTAGATAAACGTTTAAACTCCCACCCTATCCCCATCATAGCTCTTGTTTCCGAGTGGCCTTTGTGAACTGTTGCAATTAAAACCGGAACCTGTGGCGAGGCTTTTTGTATTTTAACAATGTGTGGAACTAAAATATCTGGGCGTTTGGATTTTTGAAAGCCCAAATTTGCCACAACTGTCATACTACCAAGCAAACCCATTAATAAGATGATTGTTACTGCTTTTGTTCCTCCTATTTTTAACGCGGTAATTGGCAATTTTAAAAATGGAATCAACTTATTGTTTGTTTCTAAATTCTGATTTTCCCAACAGACAGCTAGACTTACTCCTAGCAAAATGATAACAGCAGGAAAGTAGACAAATTGATAACGAGCTGCTAAAGTTAGATCGGCACCCAAAATGTAGGTTATCCCTAAAAAGATGGCGATCGCACCCAAGATAAACCCGCCTAAAACTTGAACAATAAAGCTAGTATCTGATTCTGCCAACTTAATTTTAATACCTAAAATCAAAATTGGCAAAGCAAAAAGCATGAATATTAACAATATAAAACCAGAGGTAATTATTATCAGTAAAGGGACTCCTTCCACTGGCAATAATGCCAACATTGTCGCCATCCAAGCTAAAATCCTGGGTGCTGGTTCTAGTAATTCAATTACGTTTTTACCCTCATAAATCCAGCGAGTCATTTCACTGTCAGAAGCAGTCCGCAATGCAGGAACCCAAACTAAACACCCTACCAAAGTACCCGCAGCCACAGCATAAATGCGGAATAGAGAATTGGGAATAATTGAGTGAGGTTTAAGCGTTAAATTTTGAGTCGAATCTAACTCTAATTTTTCCTGAATATGTGTACGATTTTTTATCACAATAAAAGTTATTAAACTTAATCCTTCAGCAGCGACAACGAGAATAAAAAAGTAATGGGTTGCAATTCCTAAACAGTTAACTACTACCCAGATTAATCCTACCCAAATCGGTAAAATAGTACGATTAGTTATAGTTCTAGCTGCTATGGCTAAACAACACAAAGAAGCGATGATTAATAAGACTGGTAAAGTGTAGTGTCTAGCTTCTTGAGCGATAAATATCCCATAGGGAGAAACCGCCATCATTGCTGCCGCCATTTGAGCTATTAAGCGAGAGCGAAATGCTACAAACCCAAAGCCAAACACTGCGGGAATTGAGGCAACACCGAGAATAGCAGGAAGCGATCTAGCGGCCCATAAAGAAACTAAACCCGCCTCGCTAGAAAATAGTTTCATCCACCAATGAGCCAATACAAAATAAACTGGAGGATGGGTGCTTTCTGTCATCAAATTGTGAATAACTGAGCTGATATTAGGTTCAGGATTTAGTTGTAATGGCTGTAATAGGGTATCAAGCGCGATCGCACTATCTAACGGTATCGTTTGCAAACTATTTCCCAAACTAAAAACTAGCGTTGCGATCTCAATTGTTGAAGGTGGTTTTCCTGCTAAATTAGTAAAGCGCAAAACTGTGCCAATTGCTATCCATATTAGCAGCAGCAACAAATGAAACCTTGGTTTCTCACCATTGGCAATTTTTAGTTTTGAACTTTCGATAGTCATTGTTTATACACCCTCAACAATTAGCAACAAACCATTCTACCTATCTCGATCGTCAAGTACTTTAAACCGCAGATCAATATCTTGTATGTAGGAGCCTATGTAAGCAAGCAATGCGTAGATAAAAATCAGAACTCCTACCATTTCACAGACTTCTTCAGTAGTGGCTATTGTCCCATATATTAAGTTGCGCTGACCTGCTAAATCTGCATAGTAGCCACCAACCATCTCCATAGCAAGAGCTCCGCCAATATAAAAGCCGGCCGCCAGTATAAATAAATACCGAGTTTTCAGTGGAAGATGAAGCAGAAACTTGAAATAATTGAAGGCTGTTACCAATACAAAAACAGCACCGGGAATTACCCAAATGAAGTAGAATATTCCTCCAAGATGCAGCGATTTTCGCAAATCGGGAATAATTAACAATTCGTGGAAACTCAGGCTTTCATCTAAAGCAAAAAGCAAGAAGATAATTGATAAAGCTTTCCAGTGGGGAGAATAGCGATCGCCCTGTTTTTTTTTCGCAGAAGCAATTACTCCCAGTAGAATTCCACAAAATAGTAGCGTAAACGACTGATACCAAGACGGGTAATTTAATTCTCGGTCAAGGTTAAATAAGTCCATCCATCGTTCCCGATAATTAAAGCCGTAGCGAAGAATTTGCACCACAAAGCCAGCAACGCTGAAAAATAGCACCCAAATGCTCAGGGATGTGGCGATTCTCCTTGGAGAGATAGAAATCTGAAATTTCATCAAAGTTTTGGTCGATTGAAAAAGCAAAGTTAAACTATAAAATAAAAAGTTAAAAATGGGAAGGGAACTAAGTTACTTTTAGCTTGCATCCCAAAACCACAAATCATAAATTATCCTGTCCCAAAATACTGAAGCTCTTGTATTGCAGAGTGTTCTAATGTTGAGTTTAATGATGGTTCCACCCAACCTAATTTTTTGTAGAAATTTTAGATTTGGTATTAGCCTGCACGCTAGCTAATCAACCCTCGAAAATTTCCCTAAATCTCCCCCTCAAAATTCGCCTTTAGTCAGTAATTGCCTTGAGCAAAACTTCAGTTAGGGTCATTCCTTCCATATCTTCCATTGTTACGGTATCAACGATGTCAAATTTAGCTCCTGCACTTTGTAAATCGTCGTCTAATACTTTTAGAAATTTAGTAGCTTCTGGGGCCGTACCTACTTGAATGAAAGAAATTGCCATTTCTTCATCTCGATCCATCCGCCGCGATGCTTCTATAATTATTTTCATGACAGCTTTGCGATCGTCTGGTTCGCCGTCTGTCACGACTAAAATTGTCTCGCCATTAGCTTTGGTTTCACCAGAAGCTTTGCGTTGAAAGTAGTTATTAAGGGCATCTTGGAGAACACCTGCTAAGTCGGTGGTGCCTGACGGCTCGTTTTCTTGAAATATTTGTACGACTTTAGTTGCTGTTACGTTGTCGTAGCGTTTGAAGCGGCCGGAAAATACGTAAACAGTGATGCCATCAGGGTCTAATTCTTCACATTTGCTAGCTATTGCTAAGGTGGATTCCTGCATGACTACCCAGCGACTTTTACCGCCTGCCTGGTCTTTGGTGAACATACTGCCACTTTTGTCGATGATTAAGGTATAGTCGCGATTTTGCAGCATAGTAATTTTCTTCCTGACAATTTTAGGTTTTAGATTTTTGTAAGTTAGTGAGTTCAGAATTCTCTGATTTAGGACTTACCAATTTGTAACGCCGCCCACGAAGATGGGGTTAAATCACCACTTTTAGGGAGGCGTTAAGGTGAGTCCTAAAATCTTGCGATCGCGTTCAACTTAAGTTTAAGCTGCGATTAAAGCATCTTTTAGCGGAGTCCAGCGCAAGGCGCGATCGCCTCCCATTTCTACCACTACTTTAACTCGCGGTTCTAAAGTTGGCAAAACCGTTAAATATTCGATTTCTTGACGGGACAAAACAAACCCTTCAAGAATCCAGAGTACCAGTCCTTTGGATTTAGGAGGTAAGTGTTCCAATTGATTATTTACCAGAGGAGGCAGATAATAAATGTAGCCGACTGCGGCTTCATTGCCAGTGGTTTTCTTGCCAAGGTGAGGAGGTCTGACACCGTGAACCCCTGTCAGATAAGCCGCCAAGTCACCGATACCACGGGCGGTGATATTACAAGCGCTGTAGCCTTTTGCCCTGAGCCGCCGCTGGTAGCGCCCTTCAAATCCGCCTTCTAAGGGAACGTACAGGGCTAGCGAGCCCGACTTCTCTAAATCCCCAATCATCTTGGAGCCTGTTGTAATCAGTGCCATAAGTTTGCGTCGCTTGCTGCGTTAATTTTTATTAATCTCTGCTCGATAGCTACCGAAATATTATAGTGGCTCAGGGTAAGATTGCTCTGGAGTTTTAGTAACTGCGATCGCCGAATATTTAATATTACACCTTAGAAAGACTCGCGATCGCATCTCTTCGATCTCCTATAGAAGGATCGAGAACAGCGAAACCCATCTAGTGTAATTATTAATTATACTGTTAAATCAACCCAAAAATCATAATTTTCTTTCTCTTTGCCTCCTCTGTGCCTCTGCGGTTTCCATAATAAAAATAGAGTGCGATCGCATGAATAGACGCGATCGCACTCTCAAACCCAAGGGATATTACTTGCGGATTTAATAGTTGTTAAGATTAATTCCAGCTTCCCGCGCCATCGCCTCTAAACCCTTTAGTTGTATGGTCTTAATCGCCTTCGTAGAAATATGTAACTTCACCCAGCGCTTCCCTTGCGGCCACCAAACCCGTTTCCACTGCAAATTCGCCTCCTGCAACTTGTGAGTGCGGCGGTGCGAGTGCGAAACAGCCATACCATTATTTGCCTTTTTGCCCGTTAGCTGACATTTCCGAGACATATTGCCCTCCAGATTACCGTTATTCTTTGCGATGCAACCTTCAATTATAGCAGAAGGAAGAAGGAAGAAGGAAGAAGGAAGAAGGAAAATGCAATAAAGTCAATAATTTCAGCGAACAAAAACGTTGAGTACACCTTGGCGATTGCTATATAGATCGATTCGCACAGATAGGTCAAATCTCCCCCCTATTTTCAAGGGGGGTTGAGGACAATTCATTACAAAGCTCGTTCAGTCAGCCGCGTTAACACCTGATTTGACCGTTCCACAAAATCCTTCATTCCCTCAGCATCAAACCCTTTCTGAGCCATCAAAGCCAAGTCATAGACGTGGTGACAAATCATATTTGCTAACTCAGTAGACGGAGACTCACCACCACCTTGAATAATTGCGCCTTGACTCAAATTAGTTAGATTTTGAATCAGCGGGTGAGCCGTATTTACTACTAAAATATGTTCGTCAGGAAAGCTACCAGTTTGCTGCTGTAATAAAGCCGTCATATCCCGCAATCGCCGCATCGCTTCTGGTAACAGTACGATCGCAGGCGGCGTGAGCTTCGGATCGTCAGACTTCAAAGCTTCAGTGCGAATATTAACTGTTGGTTTGTTGAGAGCTTTTTGGAACAATTCCTTAATTTGTTCGCTCCGAGTTTTATTAGTAGCCGGATCGACAATTTCCGCAGCTTTTTCCTTGTCAATCAGCGTCTCGTCGAGTTCAGCATCAACCCGTGAGAATTTGACATCTTTGTATTCTCGCTCTAAGAAGCTGACAAAGTGCGTATCGATGAAGGAGTCCATAAATAGGACTTCTAAACCTTGGTTTTTGTGCAGTTCTACGTAAGTAGCCTGTGATGCTGGTTCGGTGCAGTAAAATACGCGGTTTTCATGGCGCTTTTGATTGCGTTCCAAATACTCCTGAAGCGTCGTATAAGGTTGTGTTGAAGTTGATGTTTCCGACTTCGGCGTTACTTCTTGCCATGCGTCTCCATCCTCAGCTTGTACTTGTACTTCTGGGGTGTCGCTTGCTGGCTTTTCTGCGGTTGGTTGGTAAGTCGTGCGATAAATTAAGATATCTTCGACTTGCTTTTTAAACTTGTCGTCATTGAGCGATCCAAACTTGACAAATGTGCCAACATCTTGCCAGCAACTGATGTATTCGTCTTTGTTGTCCCGATAAAGTTCCTTGAGGCGATCGCCTACTTTTTTGGCAATATAATCAGCAATTCTCCGCACTGTGCGATTGCTTTGTAGAGAACTGCGAGATACATTCAACGGAATATCCGTACTGTCAATCACGCCTCGCAGCGGCATCAAAAATTTAGGGATAACTTCTTCGCAGTGATCGCTGACAAAGACTTGATTGGAGAATAACTTAATATTACCTTGAGTGACATCGACATCGGGCCGCAATTTAGGGAAGTAGAGAATCCCGTTGACAATGAAAGGATAATCTGTATTGAGATGTACCCACAAAAGTGGCTCTTCTTGGAACGGGTAGAGGTAGCGGTAAAGTTCTAAATAATCTTCTTTGGTGAGGTTGCTAGCAGATTCCCGCCATGCAGCTTTTTGCTTGTTAATTACTTCCCCATCCAGTTTAATCGGCACTGGCATGAAGTCGCAGTAAGTTTTAATGAGTTGCTTAACGCGGCTAGCTTCTAAATACTCTTCTTCTTCTTCTTGGAGGGTGAGAGTAATAGTCGTACCCCGTTCTGTGCGGGGAGAATCTGTCAACTCAAAGGCGGGGGAACCGTCGCAAGACCAGTGTACTGCTT
Organism: Kamptonema sp.; assembly: GCA_035298405.1. Taxonomy (GTDB): domain Bacteria; phylum Cyanobacteriota; class Cyanobacteriia; order Cyanobacteriales; family Microcoleaceae; genus Kamptonema. The sequence goes on from DATGYA010000306.1 coordinate 6,692, forward strand.
GAGCACCTTCTTGGTAGGAAAGTGTATCAATTTCTACTTGTTTGGCAACCATGAAGGAAGAGTAGAAACCGAGACCGAAGTGACCGATAATCGCGTCGTTGCCGTCGCCTTTGTATTTTTGGATGAATTCTTCGGCACTGGAAAAAGCAACTTGATTGATGTACTTTTTCACTTCGTCCGCCGTCAAACCAATGCCGTTGTCGGAGACGGAAAGGGTTTTTTTGTCTTTATCAATTGCAATGCTAATTTCCGGTTCGCCGATGTCGCCGCTGAATTCGCCGGAACGGGAAATCATTTTCAGTTTCGCGATCGCATCCACAGCGTTTGATACCAGTTCCCGCAAGAATATCTCGTGGTCAGTATAGAGAGATTTCTTGATAATCGGGAAAATATTCTCGGTATGAATCGTAATTGTTCCCTGTTCGAGGACTGTCATAGGTTTAATTTAAGCGATTATGAGGAATGGACGGTTGCAGTTAGCGATGGATGTTTTAACGGATTTAACGAATGTAACCCAGGCTGCCTTCGTTACATCCTCCCTACGAGTTACATTTGTACTGTACACCACAGCTAACTCTAGCTATGTAATGATTTTGTGCGATCGCGCGGCTTTTTTGCAAAGGGATTACCCTAAAAGGATGATTCGGTTTACCCTACTCCTTGGGGTGGGGAAATTGAGAATTTTTTATTTTTCCCTTGTTTAATCGACCTTTTGAATCGATAAACTTGTTGGACGGTCTGTAGATGGCGTAGATGACAATTCTTTTTTACTAAAAATCATGCTGTTATCAACACAATCTATGATAATAGTATCACCCTCCACAAAGGTATTTTCTAACAGCTTATTTGCCAGGGGATTTTCTAATTCTCGCTGAATAGCTCGCTTCAAGGGACGCGCACCATAAACAGGGTCATGACCGACATCAGCAATATAATTTTTAGCCGATTCTGACAGTTCCAAATTAATTTTTTGATCTCCCAGTAACCTTTCAATTCTCTTGACTTGAATGCTGACAATTTGCCGCAATTCTGTCTTGCTCAAAGTGTGGAACAAAATAATGTCATCAATGCGGGTGAGAAATTCGGGTCGGAAGTGCGATCGCAACGCCTCCGTTACTCGTTTGTACATCATTTCGTACTTAGAATCATCGCCAGCAAAATCGAGAATATACTCGCTACCAATATTGCTAGTCATCACAATGACAGTATTTCTAAAATCAACCACTCTTCCCTGAGAATCGGTAATTCTACCATCATCTAACACTTGCAATAAAATGTTAAATACATCCGGGTGTGCTTTTTCTACTTCATCAAAAAGCACCACTGAATAAGGGTGACGGCGTACTGCTTCCGAAAGTTGACCCCCTTCATCGTAACCCACATATCCTGGTGGAGCTCCCACTAGCCGCGAGACGCTGTGCTTCTCCATATACTCCGACATATCTATTCGCACGATCGCATCATCGGTATCGAATAGAAACTCAGCTAAAGCACGCGCTAATTCTGTTTTTCCTACACCAGTTGGCCCCATAAATAAGAAGGAACCAATGGGTCTACCGGGGTCTTTCATGCCAGCGCGAGCTCGACGAATGGCGGCGGAAACTGCTTCTACGGCTTCGTGTTGACCGATGACTCGCTGGTGCAGATGTTTCTCTAATTGTAGCAGTTTTTGCCGCTCGGATTCTAACAGGCGGTTGACGGGAATTCCCGTCCATTTAGCGACAATTTCGGCAATATCGGCGGCGGTTACTTGTTCGCGAAGTAAGGAGGAACCTTGAGATTGTAGTTTCAAAAGTTCGGCTTCTTTAGCTTCGCGATCGTGTACCGCTGTCTCCAGTCTTCCATATTTTAATTGTGCTGCTTTATTCAGATCGTAAGCTCTTTCTGCCTGCTCAATTTGCACCCTTAACTCATCTTCTTCTGCCTTCAACTTATTAATTGCATCTAACAACTGCTTTTCGCCTTGCCACTGAGATAAAAGTTGCTCCTGCTTTTCCTTCAAAGTGTCAATCTCAGAGTTGATGCGTTCTAGCCTAGTAACAACACCGAGGTTTTGAGCGCCTTTGCCTTCGCCTTCAATGGAAAGTTTTTCCATTTCTAACTGCATTACCCGCCTGTCAATTTGTTCTAATTCTGCGGGTTTGGAAGTAATTTCCATTTTCAATTGTGCTGCCGCTTCATCAACTAAGTCAATCGCTTTATCCGGCAAAAATCTGTCGGAAATGTAGCGCGAAGATAGAGTTGCCGCCGCAACCAGGGCAGAGTCGAGGATTTTAACTCCGTGATGTCTTTCGTAGCGATCTTTGAGTCCGCGCAAAATGGAAATAGTATCTTCGACGCTGGGTTCTCCGACAAATACTTGTTGAAATCGTCTTTCTAAGGCAGGATCTTTTTCAATATTCTTGCGAAATTCATCGAGGGTGGTTGCACCAATGCAGCGCAATTCGCCTCTGGCTAACATGGGTTTAAGCAAGTTGCCAGCGTCCATTCCGGAACCGGAACTGCCACCGCCCCCCGTGCCAACTACTGTGTGCAATTCGTCAATAAATAAGACGATTTGCCCATCAGAATTGATGACTTCTCGCAACACCGATCTGAGGCGTTCTTCAAATTCGCCTCGGAATTTTGCCCCGGCAATTAAGCTGCCCATATCTAGGGAAAATAGCTGGCGATTTTTGAGAGATTCGGGTACGTCGCCGTTGACGATGCGTTGGGCTAAACCTTCGGCGATCGCAGTTTTTCCTACTCCCGGATCGCCGATTAACACGGGATTATTTTTCTGGCGGCGAGAGAGCACTTGCACGACGCGGCGAATTTCTTCATCCCGACCGATTACGGGGTCGAGTTTTCCAGCTTTTGCTGCTTCTGTCAAGTCGCGGCCGAACTTGGCCAGCGCGTCGTAAGTTGACTCAGAATTTTGGTCTTGAACTTTCGCAGAACCCCGGACGGCTTTAATCGCCTCTTCGAGTTTTTGACGGTCGATGGTTTTGGCGGGGGGAGTGCGATCGTAACCGGGACGAGGCGGCGGCCCTTCGGCTTTTGTCAGCAAACGACGGCCGATGCGTTCATCTTCGATGAAGGCGATTAATAAATGTTCTACGGCGATAAAACCGTCCTGCCAAGCCACTCTTGCAGCTTCGGCATTATCTAACATCACTTCTAAGCCGCGTCCCAGGTAAAGCTGATCGGCATTGGCGACTTTGGGTTGGCGTTTGGCAAATGATTCTAGCTGTTGAGTCAGGCGCGGCTGGTCAACTCCAGCTTTGCTAAGAATGCTGCTGGCAAGGCCTTGCTGTTCTAGAAGTGCGATCGCTAAATGTTCGACCTCTAGCTGCTGATTGGCAAAGCGGCGGGCTACATCCTGGGATTTGACAATGCCTTCCCAGGCTTTATCGGTAAATTTGCTAGGGTCTGTTGGCTGCACGGTATTTCCTCGCGATCGAAGGGATTTTTACTTTTTGTCCCTTCAAACATACTCTCACACCTATGATAGACCTTAAACAGGTGTCTGAGTGTTTATAGGATTTCAGGTTGGGGGCTGGCTGAGGCTGGCGATCGCGTCTGACAGAGGAGTTATTAACACTGATTTCAGAGTTTAGGTCAAGTTAAAAAATGTGAGTTCGATGGAGTTTCGAGCGCGAAGAAACAGGCGACTATGGAAAAGATATTACAGTAATATATAGACTTTTGAGAGGAGGAGTAACGAATAATTTCCATTATCCTTTACTCCTTACCAATTATCCATCACCCAGACAAATTCCCAGTCCGCGAGCGGTTTTAACGAGAGTACCATTAGGGTCTACTGCTCTGTATTTAGCGATCGCATCTCCCAGAGAAACGCTCACCACTTCCCGCTTTTGCCATGTCACCATCTGGTCATATTTCCCCTCAGCAATTAAATCAACTGCTGCTACACCAAAAGCTGAAGCAATTAATCGTTCCAACGGCGAAGGAGTGCCCCCGCGTTGAATATGTCCCAACACAGTTACTCGCGTTTCCGCACCGCTACATTCAGAAATTGCATCAGCTAAATACTGACCAATTCCCCCTAATCGCCGCTGTCCTAAACGATTTGTGTGCATCACTTGTTCGCCTTCTTCTGTGCGAACCGCCTCGGCTACAATAATTAAACTGTAGTTTTTTCCCTGTTCCTGGTGTTCTCGAATTTTGTCACAAATATTGGATAGTTTGTAATTAATTTCCGGAATGAGAATTACATCTGCTCCCCCGGCAATTCCCGCACTGATCGCAATGTGTCCCGCGTCGCGTCCCATGACTTCAATAATCATCACTCGCGAATGGCTAGCCGCTGTAAAATGCAAGCGATCTAGTGCTTCTGTGGCAATATTGACGGCGGTATCAAAACCAATAGAACGCTCGGTAATTCCCACATCATTATCGATAGTTTTGGGGATAGCAACTAAGTTGATCTTGCCTTGTTGAGCAATTCGCCGGAGAATGGCGAGACTTCCGTCACCGCCAATGCCAATTAAGGCATCAAGCCCTAGTTTGTTGTAACCTTCGATGATGTCGTTAGTGCGATCGCAAACAGTGCCATCAGGCATGAGAAAGGCAAAAGGATCTCCTGCATTCGTCGTACCTAACATTGTACCGCCAGCAGTGAGCCAAGGGTCTACTTTTTCAATGTCAAGGGGAATAGCTTGTGGGGGACGGCTCATCAATCCGTTAGTGGCTTGACGAATTCCTAGAACTTCCCAATTATAAGTTCCCGTTGCGCGGTAGACTACTGCTCGAATAACAGCATTTAAGCCTGCACAGTCTCCCCCACTTGTGAGAATGCCTATGCGTTTGTGTTCTCCCATTCATACCTCTGTAATGTTACTAAGGCTATAGCGTATCAAGTTTAGGGCACTGCTGACGCATCTTAATAAATATTATTAGCTTTCTCCCAAATATGTAGAATTATTGTACAATTATGTTTAAGTTAGGGGATAAAAAGGCTAAATTATATTATAGTTTACGCTCCACATTTTACAGGGAGATATTAGTGTGCGATCGCCTCCCAATGATAAACTTTTATTAATAACAGCTACTAAAATATTAATGACACGACAGCCTCACGATCAATTTGCCAAACAATATTTAGCTGAACTACTCACACCGCTAGGGGAAGTCAACATCAGCCGCGAAGTAAGTGGCGAAACCCGCCAAATCGATGTCTGGTTTGCACCCCGCCTACAACCCGCCGCCGATCCGCAAACTTTAGGATTACTTGGTAAAATCGCATCCAGGCCCTGTTTGCTGGAACCTTTTCGCAATCAACCCAGCAAAACAGAGATTCGCAACTGCATCCTCAAGCTATTTTCTCTCCAAAGTCAGTTGCAGCGGCAAGCTAGGCGTGAGGATGATACTGTTAATGAAGGTGAGTTGCCTCAATTGTGGATTTTGGCGACTTCGGCTTCAGTTACCTTACTCGATAGTTTTCAATTTAAACTAGATCTAGACAATTGGTGTCAAGGAGTTTACTTTCTAGGCGAGGCAATGAAAACAGCTATTGTAGCAATTAATCAATTGCCAACTACGCCAGAAACGCTATGGCTGAGAATTCTCGGAAAGGGAACAACTCAGCAGCAAGCTATTGGTGAAATCATCGCACTTCCTGAAACAAATCCCTTACGCACCAATGTTTTAGAGCAGGTTTCAATCTGGCGAGTTAATCTACAAGCAAAGCAAGATTTAACTGAGGAAGATCGGGAGTTAATTATGAACTTAACACCAGCTTATGTCCAATGGCGAGAAGAAACTCTGCTACAAGGACAGCAGATAGGATTAGAGATAGGACGCTTCGAGGAACGGCGCATTTTTGTGGAAAACTTCTTAATAGCCAGATTTGGATCTATTGATGAAGCACTATTGGCAGTGGTTGAACCAATGCTGGAATTGCCGCCAGCGGAGTTAACTCGAATCCTCCTTGAATTGTCTCGCGAAGAGTTGTTAGCTAGGTTTGAAAATAGGGAGAATCAATGATGAATAAAATAGCAACCTATGGCTCTTGGAAATCGCCAATTACCTCAGAGTTAATTGTCTCTGGCACAATTGGATTGGGAGGAGTTTCTCTAGATGGCGATGATATTTACTGGAGTGAAGGCAGACCATCCGAGGGTGGGCGTAGTGTGATTGTGCGTCGGACATCAGATGGTAAAATAAGTGATGTAACCCCACAGCCTTTTAATGTTCGCACTCGCGTACATGAATACGGAGGTGGTTCATTTCTAGTTGTAAATTCCACAGTCTATTTTTCTAATTTCGCCGATCAGCGTCTCTACCATCAAAGAATTGATTCCGAACCGCAGCCTTTGACTCCTGTGGGTGATTGGCGTTATGCAGATGGTATAGTTGACAGCACACGAAATCGCCTCATTTATGTACGAGAAGATCATAATACTAGCGGTGAAGCTGTTAACACCATAGTCAGCATTAATCTGGAGAATGGCGATGATATCCAAATATTAACTCAAGGCAATGATTTTTATGCTTCGCCGCGCCTAAGTCCTGATAATTCTCAACTGTGCTGGCTTAGTTGGAACCATCCGAATATGCCTTGGGATGGCACAGAATTGTGGGTGGCTGAGGTAAAAGCGGATGGTTCTTTAGGTGAAAAACAATTGGTTGCTGGCGGCGTAGGGGAGTCTATTTTTCAACCAGAATGGTCGCCGGATGGAAGATTGTATTTTGTGAGCGATCGCTCTAACTGGTGGAATCTCTATCGCTGGCAACCAAAACACTCCCTCACTCCTTCCTTATTAAGTGGTGGGGATATCGAAACTCTGTGCGAAATGACCGCTGAGTTCGGACTTCCTCAATGGGTTTTTGGAATGTCTACTTATGCCTTGGTCTCAGCTAATAAAATTATTAGCACTTACACTCAACAAGGCATTTGGTATCTAGCAGCTCTCGATTTAACTACACATAAATTAACAACAATCGAAACACCTTATACTGATATTTCGGGAATCAGTGCCACAGGTAACAGGGTGATTTTCCTAGCAGGTTCACCAACAGACCCCACAGCTATTGTACAATTAGATTTAGCAACAAATCAACTAGAAGTGTTGCGCCGTTCCAGCGAACTATCGATAGATTCAGGCTATCTATCTGTCCCTGAACCGATAGAATTTCCTACAGAGAATGGGCAGACAGCCTATGCTTTCTATTACCATCCTAAAAACCGGGACTACACTGCACCTGCTGAGGAAAAACCTCCCCTTGTCGTCAAAAGTCACGGCGGCCCAACAGCAGCAACTTCTAGCACCTTTAACTTGAAAATTCAATACTGGACAAGTCGCGGTTTTGCTGTACTTGATGTCAATTATGGCGGTAGCACTGGTTTTGGTCGCGAATATCGCCAGCGACTAAAAGATAGTTGGGGAATTGTCGATGTTGATGACTGTGCTAATGGGGCAAAATATTTAGCACAAAAAGGTTTAATTGATGCAGAAAGAATGGCGATCGCAGGCGGTAGTGCGGGCGGTTATACTACTCTGTGCGCTCTTACCTTCCGCGATGTCTTCAAAGCAGGTGCGAGTTATTACGGCGTTAGCGATTTAGAAGCTTTAGCCACAGATACTCACAAATTTGAGTCGCGTTATTTGGATGGATTAATAGGGCCTTATCCTGAACGGCAAGATTTGTATAAACAGCGATCGCCTATCCACTTCACAGAACGCCTTTCTTGTCCAGTAATTTTCTTTCAAGGATTAGAAGATCGAGTTGTGCCGCCTAACCAAGCTGAGATGATGGTAGCAGCAATTAAAGCCAAAGGTTTGCCAGTGGCATACATTGCTTTTGAAGGCGAACAACACGGTTTTCGCCGCGCCGAAAATATCAAAAAAACACTAGATGGCGAATTTTATTTTTACTCGCGAGTGTTTAGGTTTGAGTTAGCGGAACCCATAGAAGCAGTACCTATTGCCAATCTTTAGAGTGCTTCAAGATTGACAGGTAAATTTAAAAGTTTTAGTTACCTGTCAGTCTTATGCCAGATTTTACAAATATTGACATCAGTCCATCGATAGATAGTGTACCTGTAAATTTAAACACTGTTAAATTATGTTACATCTTAAAAAAATTACAGCTTAAAAGTGCGATCGCCCTCCCTAATGCTGACACCCGCTTTAACAACAACTGTGAATTCTCAGGCTACCAACAAGGAGAGAAGCCGACAGCTCAATGCAGGCATACTATAAAGAAAATATAGCAACCGCCAGGACGGTTAGGACTATCTTGATTGCCGAAACCCTTGCTATTATTACCTCACCCTTCTTCCTTCTTCCTTCTTCCTTCTTCCTTCTGCTATAGATGTTGTTTTATCCAACGCTATATGCTATTATCCAAACCATACTCGTTATCGAGTACAAATTTACCAAAATAATAACAGCTCCGTTGAGTACAACAAGTTTGCTGATTCAAACTGTCAGCCAACTGTAAACATAACGTTCACAGACAAATTTAACTTAACCAAACTCAACCTAAATTGGTAGTTATGACTTACATATCTATCAAAAATGGGTTATTAAGCAAGTGCGGCTTATTAGTCGCGATCGCAGCGGTTGATGACAATTATGTATAGCAGCCGCTTGAAACATTAAAGCGCGAGTAACGGGAAAGCGATCGCCCTTGATGCGGATTAGCAGAAATTCTGCACCGCATCAAGAGTTTTAGCATAAAAAAACCGCTACTGGTAAACCTCTGAGCAAGCTGAAAATGCACTTTGTCTCAGGTATTTTGCTATAAATTTGCTAGTAAAAAAATTCTAAAACTAGCAGCCAACAAGCAAGAAAACCTCTAAAGACGTATTGACAGCAGCAAAATTTTTCGGTAAGTAAAATTACAAAATTCTGAGCTGCACCTAGTTTTAAAACTATGGCATAAAGTGTTCGCACAGCACATTTTATCGATGCTGCACAGTGTAAAAACAGCTTGATTTCGAGTTGATTCTGGAGAGAGTGTTGAGGTAGATAGAACTCAGCACCGATTCCGTTTGCTTGGGCAATTTTAATACAGAAACTTAACTAAATCTGAGCTATCAAAAATGATTTTAGATGTACAATTAAAAGCTAAGCATCGTTATTTAACTGAGTTCTTTACTGAATATTACTGCTATGAACGTGGATTTTATCAAAGCCCAAGTCAGATTGTTACCAGGTGCCAGTCCATCGGAACAAGAAACCAGACTAAAGAATATTGGTGTCTGTGCTGGAGTCATCAAAGCCGGAGAGTATATGACACCCCAACGCCGCCACGCTGTCACCCTATGGTTACGAAGCAATGCAGTTCGTCTTCGACTGCCCCAACTCCCCCTGGAGTTTTCGGGAGAAAAGCGATGAAAATTGAATAATTAAATAATAATCAAGCCCCATCATAAGCTGCGCCTGAACTATAACTTCTCTATCTATCTACGACCATTTTTTCAAAAGCTTAGTCTTCTAACATAAGCCTTATAAACAAATTAAAAAGGAGGTTGAAAAATTTAAGTTTTAGATTTCAGCGCGAAGCTCTGGAAATAGAGCTAGATTTGCTACGGAATCGATTTTTAACACTTCCGTCTTGCTTTAATGTAAATGTTAGCCTCTGAGCATGACAAACTTTCACCAGACTCAGAGGCTTTTTTAACCCTTGCTAAAGTTCCTACCCCGCCATCCATGCTTCTATCCATCCGAATTGAAAACTTTGCCTTGATCGACCGTCTAAACCTCGACTTCGGCCCCGGTTTAAACGTCTTTACAGGGGAAACAGGCGCAGGTAAATCAATTATCTTAGATGCCCTAGATGCTACTCTAGGTGGCAAAGTTGACCGCCGCGCAATTCGCACAGGAACAGTGCGAGCAATATTAGAAGCTACCTTTGAATTAGATTCAGCAACAGTACAATGGCTAAACGAACAAGAAATAGAACTCGTAGACGGAAACCTAGCTGTTTGTAGCCGAGAAATTACGGCTACCAACGGTGCATTTCGCAGCCGATCGCGCTTAAATGGTATCCTTGTTAACCGCCAACTCATGGATCAACTGCGCGATCGCCTCGTTGAAATCACCGCCCAAGGTCAAACAGTACAACTCGGACAGCCAGCCCTCCAGCGCGAATGGCTTGACTTCTACGGCGGATCGGAACTTCTCAATAGCCGCCAAAAAGTAGCCGCTGCATACAACGCCGCCCAGCAAACCTCAGCCGCCCTCACCCGCAGGCGACAATCCGAACAGCAACGCCTGCAAAGGCTCGATTTGTTAGAATATCAAGTCCGAGAACTCGGCGAAGCCAACCTCAGCCACCCAGAGGAACCAGAACAGCTCGAACAAGAACGAACCAGACTTGCCCACATCGTAGAATTACAACAGCAAAGCTATAAAGTTTACCAAGCTCTCTACCAAAACGACAGCGGAGACGTAGCAGCCAGCGACTTACTCAGTCTTGCAGAAACCTCCCTCACCGATATGGCAGTTTACGATCCGCAATTGCAACCAATCCTAGAAATGATTAGCGACGCATTAGCTCAAGTTACAGAAGCAGGGAGACAAATCAGCAGCTACGGCGAACAATTAGAGACAGACCCCCAAAGACTCCAAGAAGTAGAAGAACGCATCCGCGAACTCAAACAAATCTGTCGTAAATATGGGCCTTTGAATGAAGCGATCGCCTACTACCAAAACATCCAAACAGAACTCAAAGAACTCCAAGACGGCGGCGAGTCAATGGAAGCCCTAGAACAAGCTCATATTGCCGCTGTAGACAAGCTTAAAAACGAATGTAGCACCCTCACATCCCAACGCAAAATCGCCGCCACTCAACTCGAAACTCGCTTAGTTGCAGAACTCAAACCCCTAGCAATGGAAAAAGTACAATTTCAAGTTGAGATTAATCATTGTTCCCCCACAGCAGGAGGCGCAGACGCGATCGCCTTTTGCTTCAGCCCTAACCCTGGAGAACCCATGCAACCATTAGGCGCGATCGCATCAGGAGGAGAAATGAGCCGCTTTCTACTCGCCCTCAAAGCCTGCTTCTCACAAATAGACAGTTCCGAAACCCTAGTATTCGATGAAATTGACGTGGGAGTATCAGGAAGAGTCGCCCAAGCGATCGCCCAAAAACTTTACCAACTCACCCACAGACATCAAATCCTCTGCGTCACCCACCAACCCCTAGTCGCCGCCATGGCCGATTACCACTTCCGAGTTAACAAACAACTCATCGAAGAGGGAGATAGGGGAGAATTTTCTAGTTTGGCGACCCCAAACTCCCCCGAAATTCGCACAGTTGTTAGAGTCACCCTACTTGATAACCAAGAAAAACGGCGCGAAGAACTAGCCCAACTTGCCAGTGGTAGATCCGCCACAGAAGCGATCGCCTTCGCCAAATCCCTCCTTAACGAAGCCGCCACCCTCCGCCAAAACCACTCACAACAGCAGCTTACTAACCTCAAAACCCGAAACACAAATTACACGCACAAAAAACCCAAATCCTAATCAGCCCTCAATCTCGCCCAAAAAATCCTTAAAATGCGAGTAGACAAGAGTTGCTGCATTAAACTACCAGGTAAGCGTGCCAAGTTGACAGAAATTCAGCCTAAAAACCACAATTGTAGAAACCAGCACACATATTAGCAGGTTATGATGCAACAATCATGGCAAGGCTAGACCTTCCCAGATTTAGCAACAGCCCACTATCCAAGTAAACTGGGAATTAAGTCTTAGACTCTGCTTGCTAAGTGCGACCTACCCGCGCCCTTGTCAACTTGCCCACCCCTCATCCGTCAAAGACCAACCCTTACGCAATAGCCTCTGTAAAGGTCTATGAAATCTGCATCTCCCAACGCTATGGACAGCCCTACCACCGCCGTGATAGATGTTGTCCCTCAGAATGAAAATCATCAGGATCAGCATCCCAAACCTAACTCCAGCAGCAGTTCTCTCATCAAATCCCAAGGAAACTTCTCAAGCTTCCTTGCTCCCCTTAACAAAGACAACTTCAAGCACGTCACTAGAGACGTAGAAGACAAACTCAAAGTTGTTAACCAAACCCTGGGGATGTTGGACAGTCTACTGGACAGCCAGGGATTTGATGCCATCCTTAACGAAATGTTGCAGTCAATTACCCTCAAAACAGGGGAATTGCTCAACGCAGACCGCACAACTATTTATCTATTAGACGACGAAAAAGACGAACTCTGGTCGATTGTTGCCAAAGACGAAAAAGGCAACAACTTAGAACTAAGATTTCCTTCCAGTGCTGGCATAGCCGGAGAAGTAGCTACCTTTAAAAAGGTTGTTAACATTCCCTTCGATTTCTATGACGATGCCCGTTCGGTTAACGCCAAAAAAATGGATCAAAAAACGGGATATCGCACTTTTTCAATGTTAGCAATGCCTCTGATTAATGAGGAAACAGATGAATTAGTAGCTGTCGTTCAACTGATTAATAAACTCAAACTAAATCACGACCATCATGGATTATTAGAAGACAAAATTGATACTTGTGGATTTACTCATGAAGACGAACAAGTTTTTAGAGAATTTGCCCCTTCAATTCGCCTAATTCTCGAATCTTCTAAGTCTTTCTACGCAGCGACTCAAAGACAGCGAGCCGCCAGTGCCCTGATGAACGCCGTCCAAGCACTTTCTCAGAGTAGTTTAAATTTAGACGACACCCTGGGACGAGTAATGGATCAAGCAAAAGGACTAATGCAAGCCGATCGCAGCACCCTTTGGTTAATAGATGACGATAAAAATCAACTCTGGACAAAAATTCCTATCAACGGCGTTTTACAAGAAATTCGCATCCCCAGAACAGCCGGATTTGCTGGGATGGTAGCCCAATCCGGCGAACACCTATTAATTCCCTTTGATGTATATGACGACCCCCGCGCCGTAACTGCGAAAGAAACCGATAAAAAAACAGGCTATCGCACTTGCAGTATGCTGTGTATGCCCGTATTTAACGCCGACAAAAAATTAATAGGTGTCACCCAGTTAATTAACAAGAAAAAACAGGGAGATTATCCACCCTACGACTCCGCACATTGGCCAGAAGCCCCCGACCAATGGAGAGCAAGTTTTAATCGCAATGACCTAGAATTTATGCAGGCGTTCAACATCCAAGCAGGTGTCGCCTTACAAAATGCCAAACTTTTTGCCGAAGTCAAGCAGCAAGAACAAAGGCAAAAAGATATGCTCCGCTGCTTGACAAACGGTGTAATTTCTACAGATAAAAACGGTCATATCGTTGCTACTAATGACAGTGTAAAGAAACTACTGGGAGCTACCGATACTGACCTCGCCGAAGGCAAATCTTTGCGCGAGTTAATTAACCTAGAAAAAGGCAACTTTGCCCAGTGGTTTGAAGCCGCTTTAGCACCTAAAGAAGAGAAAGATCGCCAACAGTTTTACCCAGATCAGGTTTTGCTTCCCCTCGAAGGCGAACCGCAAAGCATCAACTTGTCAATTAACTCCATGACAGATGCCGTTGACCCCAATAAAGTCAACGGTGCCCTGGTAGTCATGGAAGACATTAGCGGCGAAAAACAAGTAAAAAACTTGATGTACCGCTACATGACCCCGGAAGTAGCAGAAGCTTTGTTAGCTTCGGGCGACACCGGACTCGGCGGCAAACGCAAGCACGTCTCAGTGCTGTTCTCAGATATTCGTAGCTACACCACACTCACTGAAAAATTGCAAGCTGAAGAAGTGGTCGCTATGCTCAACGGATATTTTGAAGAAATGGTAGATGCTGTATTTAAGTATGGCGGGACTCTTGACAAATACATCGGCGATGCGCTAATGGCAGTGTTTGGTTCACCAGCACCCCTAGACGATCATGCTTGGTGTGCCATGCAAACTGCCGTAGAAATGCGGGAACGTTTAGCCGAATTTAATGCCGATCGCGTCAGAAACGGCTTAATGGTGATTAGCATCGGTATGGGTATCCATTCTGATGAAGTGGTAAGTGGCAACATCGGCTCCAGTAAGCGGATGGAACTGACATCCATCGGCGACGGCGTAAACCTCGCCTCCCGCTTAGAAGGTACTTCCAAGCAATACGGCACAGACTTAGTGATCAGCGAAAATACTTACAAAGAATACGCTGAACGCCTCTATATCCGCGAACTCGACTTCATCACCGTCAAAGGCAAAACTGAACCAGTTACTATCTACGAACTCTTAGGCATCCGCCCTGGCTTTTCGCCAATTGGCAAACCGCTCTCCGAAGCTCAGCAGAAAGTCATCGAACACTACGAAAAAGGACGTGAATGTTACAAACGACCAGTAAGCGAAACCCTCTCTCAGAGAGAAATTAAGGATCTGTTAGAGAAAGTTAAACAGATGCCCGCCGCCGATATCAAGAAGCTCTCCTACAATGTCGAAGAGCAGTTAGAGTATCAGCTTAAGAAACTGCTCTATCACATCAAGAAGCTACCGGAGGCGAAAATCAATCGACCCTCCAAAAAAGACGAGTTGATTAAGCTATTAAAGCCTGAAATTAAGCTGCTGTCCTTAGAAGCGATCAAAAACCTCTCCGAGGATGAAGTCAGAGTGCTCCTCAAAGCTAAAGTCAAGCAGTTATCAGCAGAGGATATTAAGGAACTGCAAGAGGGCGATGCTAAAAAGCTTTTGGAGGTTGAAGTCAATCAACCATCAAAGGCTAAGATTAAAAAATTGACACCGGCTGAGATTAAGCAACTATTAGAGGCTAAAATTAAAAGTCGGTCAGATCTGCCGAGCGAGAATTTTCTAGATGAAGAATTCCCTAATCTCTCCCTCGATCAAGTCAAAAAACTGCTGTCTGAGGTTAAGAGGCTGTTAGAACCCAAAGCTAAGCAAGCGTTTAAAGATGCCGATCGCGAGTTTCACGCTGTTCTAGAAGCAGACCCAAAAAACAAGGCAGCTAAATTGCACATCGAGCGCTGTATGCTATTTCAGCACCAGCCTCCAGATGTCCTCAACTGGGACGGTGTCTGGAAACTCACTGAAAAATAAACTGCTTCTGCGGTGGGCATCCACCGCAGTTGTCCCACCCGCAAGCCCAAGAAGTCCCGCACTTCACTTAACTCTGCCCGACCCCAAA
Organism: Kamptonema sp.; assembly: GCA_035298405.1. GTDB lineage: Bacteria > Cyanobacteriota > Cyanobacteriia > Cyanobacteriales > Microcoleaceae > Kamptonema. The sequence goes on from DATGYA010000306.1 coordinate 21,767, forward strand.
CCTGATGTCCCCGAATTTCAAAAGGGTTTCTCGGTCGATAGTCAATGTTCTAGTCTTTAGATATAGGAAACATTAAACTCTAGTTATGACTAATTTCAATTCGCAGTCCACAGATATTAATTGGGTAGAAGACGTTTATCAACTGTTGATGGACATTGCTCGCTGCTCTTTGTCCGATCTCCCCAGACTGCCAGATAACTTCTCTCAAAAGGCTCTCCCCCTGTTACAGAAGGTACAGAGTATTGAGGACGATCGCGATGGGCAAGCAATTTCAGGTTTACATTCGGGACACGAGCGCGAGTGGGCACAGCAAGTACGTCAATTTTTGCTGGAAATTACTAGCGTTTATTTGTCAGAGCAGCCCAGAATGCCGGAAAATCTAGCAGGTAGAGCGATAACTCTGGCAGAAAAGGCGCAAGCTATCAAAGAGATAGCAGAAAATGAAACGGAGTCAACAGCAGATGAAGTTGATAGCTCAGTTCCCCACCCAGACGCGCTACTGCACCTTCTACGGGAGAGCTTGAAAATTCAACGCTCCAAAAGCAGTAATCCAGATGCCCCCCAATGGCAGCAAGTGATTACTATGCTAGATGTAATGCAGGGAATGTATAACCAAATCCATGAGTGAAAAATTTGGGCGCTGGATGCTTCCTCCCCACCCTTACGAGCGGTTGGGGGGATGTCTGCTTTGACCTCAATCAAAATTTTTGTGTAAAAAAGTCAGGTTTGTGTTACAGTGAATTATAGTTATTTTTAGATCGCTGCCAGTAAGTTTACTATAGCGCATCTATATTCCGTATGGAATCTAATAGTCAGCCTGCCAGTTGTTCAGACCGAGCTCCTCAGCAAACCGTCGCTAATGTTGTGGGAACTGCGATCGCTGTGTTGACATTAACCTTGCCTTTGTTTGCGATCGCGCATTATTCTTCAAGCAACATTAAAAATGGGCAACCGCTCCCTTACTCAGAGCCCAAAATTTCCAGTGTTAACGGGAATTAGAAGCAATTGCCCTTAGTTTTGGCAAAGACTTAAGACTAATATTTTGAATCAGGAGCCGATCGCTCCTAAAATGCTACTTGGAACAAATGCTCTGCCCATTGGCGAAGTGCAGCCCGCCCTGCGGGAAACACCCCAAGGGGAGAGTATCGTCTTATTTCAGTTAGCTTGGAGAACCGCTGTGGACTTATCCTTAATTCCCGCTCAACCTAAACCGGGAGTGCTTAACGTATTGATTGAAATCATTGCTGGTAGCAAAAACAAGTACGAGTTTGATAAAGATTTACAAGCTTTTGCTCTCGATCGCGTACTTTATTCCTCAGTACAGTATCCCTACGACTACGGGTTTATACCGAACACCCTAGCCGACGACGGCGATCCCCTCGACGGAATGGTAATGGTAGATCAGCCCACATTTCCGGGGTGCGTTATTGCCTCCCGTCCGATTGGTCTATTAGAAATGATAGATGGAGGCGATCGCGACGAAAAACTGCTGTGCGTACCCGACAAAGATCCCCGCTACAGTCACATAAAATCCCTCAAAGACGTAGCACCCCACCGCTTAGACGAAATCGCCGAATTTTTTAGAAGCTACAAGAACCTAGAAAAAAAGGTGACAGAAATTCTTGGCTGGCAGGATGTAGATCGAGTAATGCCCTTAGTAGATAAGTGCGTCCAAGCAGCTAAAAAATAACGTATAACAGTTGGCTGTTAACAGTTAACAGTTAACTAACAGTTAACTGTTAACTTCTGCCCCCCTTACTCCTTAAACAGCAAGTAAAGTTCCCCAAGACAAACGCCTTAACTCAAGGCTATCTTAATCTAAATGGATTCTAGAGAACACGGGACAGCTAGAGAGGGATAAACTAGGTCTATGGTCGGTCTGCATTCCTTTTAGAGGGGTTCTTGTATCCGGACACTAAAAGGGTTCAATCGACAAACGATCGCGATCGGAGCGTTTTGCCCAAACCGTATAAGTTCGCAATACATTTAATCTACACCGTCAAAAATCATAAAATTATTGTGGGGTGGGTGTTCTGCCCGATCGAAAGGTGCAACTTAAATGTGAAACAGCTTATCTTTAATGTAAGCAGACACGCAATGCCAGTCTGCGATCTCCAGTCTAAAATCTAAAATCTAAAATCTAAAATTCCCCGCCCAAACTTCTTCCCCGCCAAGTTGAAAAAGATGCCTGACTCTGAACCAACCCCACCGAGTACACAGCCAAATGACGAGAAAGCCATGACCGAAACCAAGCCTTCGACCGAATTTGTGATTCAATTCTGGGGAGTGCGGGGCAGCATAGCCAGCCCCGGCAGCAAAACAGTCCGCTACGGCGGAAATACATCTTGCGTAGAAATGCGCTTGGGAGATAAACGCCTGATCTTTGATGGTGGTACCGGTCTGCGGGTGCTCGGCATGAACCTGCTGAGGCAGATGCCAGTCGAAGCTTATATGTTTTTTACCCATACTCACTGGGATCACATCCAAGGATTTCCCTTCTTTGTTCCCGCGTTTGTTCCTAAAAACTGCTTCCATATTTATGGTGCGATCGCACCCAACGGTTCCACTATCAAACAGCGTCTTTCCGATCAGATGCTGCATCCCAACTTTCCGGTACCCATACAAGTGATGGCATCTGACCTGAAATTTTACGACATCACCCCAGGCGATATCATCGAACTCGGCGACATTAAGATCGAAACCGCTCTTCTCAACCATCCCAATACTGCCGTAGGATATAGAGTTACCTGGCAAGGACATACAGCAGTCTATTGCACAGACACAGAACATTACCCAGAGCGCTTAGATGAAAACGTCCTACACCTCGCTCGCAATGCCGATGTGCTGATTTACGATGCCACCTACACTAACGCCGAATATCACGACTTCAAATCTCCAAAAGTAGGCTGGGGACATTCAACCTGGGAAGTAGGTGTAGAAGTAGCCAAAGCCGCAGGGGTAAAACGGATTATCATGTTTCACCACGATCCCTCCCACGACGACAACTTTCTCGACAGCGTAGAAGAATCTCTTCAGTCAGTCTTCCCCAACGGATTTCTAGCCCGTGAAGGCATGACCATCCCAGTTCTATAGGCAAGAAATTAATGAACGGTGCAAGGCAGCGAAAACATCAACGGCAGGGGAGGCGATCGCCACTCGTGCTAGTGCTGTTGATCTTACTTTGGAGTACCTCGATCGGGTGGCTAGCGGCACAGACTACCAGTGTCGCCGCCCCATTTCCCCAAATTGCTCAGGCAACTCAAACAGAAAACATCGGCACTGTCGATTTAGTTCCAGATCGCTATCAGTTAGGGGAAGAAGTTTACAAAGAAAACTGCGCTACCTGCCATATTGCTTTACCCCCGCAAGTACTCCCTACCGAAACTTGGCGGCAATTACTACAAGATCCCCAACACTACGGACAAACAATCCGGCTGCTGGTAGACCCCCCACGCCTGTTAGTATGGAACTACTTACGGACTTTCTCGCGCCTCCAACCTAAAAACGAAGAGATTCCCTACAGAGTAGCTAACTCTCGGTATTTTAAAGCCCTCCATCCGAGAGTGAAAATGCCCGAAGTTCTAAATTTTAGCAGTTGTGCTACCTGTCACCCTGGGGCATCTCAATACAATTTCCGTAAGTTAACTCCTGAATGGGCAAACTCTCCTTAATAGCGGTAATTAATTAATAATTGCATGAGTAAAGTCTTTGTCCTTCATCTTATGGTTAGTACCTCGGAGAAACCAACTAATATGAGTTAGGGTTTGCTGAATAAGTTAGGAAAAATCACGTAGGCGTAGCCAGCCGCAGGCATCGGAATTGATGGGTGATTTAAGTTCGGCGAAACATAATTTTTTGTTTTCTATAACTTGTCCAGTTATAGTTTTTGATAATAACTGACCCGTAAATAGGTGTGATTTTCAGTTGGTGACATAAAAACACACAAAAAACCCGTCTTAACCAGGTAGAAAGTTTGTACACGATCCCAAATGGTGATGCACGGGTTTTGACTTATTTTACCTGTTTTTCTTGCACCTGATGGACGATCGCGCGATCGTATAACCCAGCCCTCGTAAATCTTTTGGTCTTTATTAAGCAAGCCGTAATTAGGATTTACGCATGTGGTTCCAGAAACCGAGTTTTTGAGAGAATCTTTGGGTCACAACCAAGTATTTTCGTAAAAAAACCCAGTTATCTTTGGTTGGGTGCGTAAGTCCTGGTAATTTTACTGTAGTGTAGCTAAAAGTTCGATTAAACCATAAAAATCACTAAGTTTGTGTGAAGATTGCGTAAAGATTGTCTTACATTTAACCATAAATTTACTGAAAAAATAAATCCATTTCCTATTGACATCTATCTGTGGATGAGCTTAAACTACATTATAGATTCAATCATCATTTACAGGAAATTGGGATACCCTTCACTTCAAGAACCGTAGATTTTTGTCAAGCTTCATAAAAAAATTATCTAATCCCTAAATTAATGAACAACCAAATAATTTTCGTAGACCCCTCTGTCCAGGACTATCAAAGCCTAATTTATAACGCCGATGGCGCTCAAGTTTTCATTTTAAATGAAAACTTGAGCGCCATCGAACAAATTACTAAGGCCTTGGCAAATCAAAAAGATATTGAAGCACTTCATATCATTTCTCACGGCAGCGAAGGCAGTTTAAAACTCGGTGCTGATGTATTCAATGAGAAGGAGTTAGCAAATTTTAGCACTCAGATCAAACAGTGGGGAAATGCCCTGACAGCAAATGGCGATATCCTACTTTATGGATGCGATGTAGCAGGGGGAGAAGTTGGAGAAAACTTCGTAAAACGCCTCAGTGAAATCACCGGGGCAGATGTGGCAGCATCTACCAATAAAACGGGGAATGCGGCACTCGGTGGGGATTGGGAATTAGAAGCAAAGTTAGGAGAAATATCTACACCTAGTATTATCGCCCCCGATCGGCAATTAACCTATCAAGGCGTATTAGGTGCAGGGGATTTAGATACCAGTTTTAATAGTACCGGGAAAGTCATCACTCCGATCGGCAGTGGTAACGACGAAGGCAGGGCGATCGCCATAGATAGTAGTGGCAAAATCGTGGTCGCGGGGATTAGTAACAATGGTACTAACAATGACTTTGCCATAGCTCGGTACAACACTGATGGCACTCTTGATACCAGTTTTGGTACTGGTGGTAAAGTTACCACAGATATGTTCAGTGACAACGACTATGGCAATAGTATCGCCATAGATAGTAGCGGCAAAATCTTGGTCGGAGGGTATGCTAAAAATGGTACTTACACTGACTTTGCGATCGCTCGATACAACACTGATGGCAGCTTGGATACCAGTTTTGGTACTGGTGGTAAAGTCAGTATAGATATCACTGGTGACAACGACACTGGTAAGAAGATCCTGATCGATAGTAGTGGCAAAATCTTAGTAGCCGGGACTAATTGGAGTGGCAGTAACGATGACTTTGCTATAGCCCGGTTCAACAGTAATGGTACTCCTGATACTTCTTTTGATACCGATGGTAAAGTGAGTACAGATATTCTTGGTGGCACCGACAGTGGGAATGCGATCGCCCTCGATAGTAGTGGCAAAATCCTATTTGCCGGATATGCTAATAATGTTGGTGGTAATCAGTTTGCCGTAGTCCGCTACAACACTAACGGTAGCCTAGATACCACTTTTGATACCGATGGCAAAGTGACTACTCCTAGCATCAATGGTGATGACGTTGGTAATGTAATCGCGATTGATAGTAGTGGGAAAATCATCGTCGGAGGGTATGCGAACACTGGCAGTAACCTTGATTTTTCCCTAGTCCGTTATAATACTAACGGCAGTTTGGATACCACTTTTGGTACTGGTGGTAGAGTGACTACTGCGATCGGTGGTGGAAACGATGTTATCAAAGGAATCGTCATTGATAGTAGTGGTAAAATCCTGGTCACAGGGGATACTGATAATGGTAATCTTGATTTTGTCTTAGCCCGGTATAACAGTGATGGGAGCTTAGATACCACTTTTGGTACGGGTGGCAAAGTAACTACCGCGATC
>DATGYA010000307.1:0-8619 GCA_035298405.1 Kamptonema sp.
GTTTAATTGGAAAGCTAAAAGCAAGTTATCAATTTTTTCCTAACGTTCAGCTAGAGACTTTCCCTCAAAGTAATTTGTCACAATTTGAACTTTAAGGAAATCCAGAGACGTTTCTCTCACAGATACCCTGACCTCTGGATCGTGACTTTTCAATTTTTGAATAAGATGATTCTCAATTTGCTGAGGTATCATTGATATGTTGGTCACGACGCTTCTCCTTATTTGTTCAATATTAACTGATGCCACGTTTTAACTGCTTCAATAAATTTTGTACATTCCGACTCGTCTCCCAACTTATCAGAATATCTTAATTCATCGTTAATCCACGTAGAAGTGATTATGTTCCAAGCGTTTCGATAACTATCAGTTCTATCCACTTTGATAGTGCGCTTTAAGCTAGGAATCTCGTCAAATAATATTGCTAAGTTGTGCAGGCTTGCTCCTTGTAAACGTTTCTTAAAAACTGAGGTTTGTTTGAAGTTGTTCTGATTCTCCAGGGAGCATATTAGAGACTTTAGTGAACATTCAATCGCATAGCCTCCCATATAAACAGCACCTTTCCAGCGTTTACAACTGTGTAGAGCCAAAGCATCCTCAAATCGGCGGCGAGATGCTCCTAATTGGCAACGTTTATCATAAGTATCTGGCAATGTTCACCTCATCAAAACTAGAAGGGGAAGGCTTCTTTAGCTCTCTCATGAAGAATAGTAACACTTGGGTAATGCCGCATCCCTAAATTTAAGCCACAATTAAAGCTAAATCAATTCGATTTTCGGCAGGCTGACTTACTTGTGCTCGCAAGCCAGGGCCGAAGAAAGTAGCGATTTTATCCTGTTTTTCTTGCCAAGTTTCTAAGGAAATCAGCGGCGAGTAAAATTCCAAAACTAAGGTGTAAGCATCATCAATAACTATTTCCCGCAACCCTTGTAGCACAGGCCGCTCTTCGTCTGTGGGGCTAAGTCCAAAACGGCTCAGAGTATCATCTAAGTGAGCTTCTTGACCGTAGCGGTAGCGAGTTACGTCTTTGCGAAGTTGAATTTGAGTTGGTGTAGCTTGCTGTTGTCGCAGAGTTTCTACTTCCGGTGGTGTGGGTTGGGTAAAAGGTATGGGTGTGAGTTCCGATGCTTTTAGGGCGAGTCCTCCTAGTAGCAGTGGCACTCCATAAAAAAATCCTGCTAGATTAAGGGTAGGTTTGCCAGTGAAGTAGGCCCAAAATCCGACGATTGTTAAAATACTGCCGACAACTAAGCCGATCCGGGCTAAAGAAATTTGACGCAACATAATATCTATATAATTAGCTACCAAATTGTAGTATACTTCTACAATTGGAAACTAAATTGTGTTTTCCGCTGAGGTCAGGGTGTAGAGTCAAGCGATTGTGTTATCCACAGGTTACGCGATCGCAATTCTGGTCAGACCCGATAAGTAGGGTCAACAGTTAAGTATTAATTATTCTGGCTTAATCCGGGACGGCCATCCAGATCGCCAGTATCATCAAGATATCTAGATCGCTGGCCGCGATCGCCTTCCCTAGCCCTCTTAACTCCATCCCCGACCATGCTCAAAGACGAAAATCGACAAACTACTACTGTAAATAGGGCAGCAGTTGACCAAAATCGGGCAATATTAGAGCAAATTAACTCGCTCAAGCGCGAAGATGAAAGGCTCTACAATATCTTAGCTATTGATGTCTGGGCCTTGGCCAAGACAATGGATGAATATCAACCAGGATTCTGGGCAGCTTTTATGAAAAATCGGGAGAAAGCCCTCAAGCGATTTCTCTCTGAAATGATTAAAAACAAACCCACAGATACCAAACGCCCTCCTTTTCTACGCTAAGCTGAATTTAAAATCAGCCCTTGGATATAATAGCAGTATGTGGCTGTTATAGTTATATATTTTTGTTAAAAGTAGCAAAGGAAACAGACAATGACTCCAGAGACAATTAGAGAACGAGTGGCGATCATTGAGAGCAAGCGGGAAACCCTGGTAAGACTGCTAGACAGACCAGACTTGGGCATTCTCAAAATTGATGTGAGTCAGGCGATTGAAGAAATTGATGACCTAATTGAAGAATTCAAACGCACTTTTCCTAATAGTTAGTAGTTAGTTGTTAATTGTTAATTGTTAGTTGTTAATTGTTGATTGGTGATTAACATAGAAGGAAATAATTAAACGTAGGGTGGGAAATCGCCCACCCTACGAACAACGAACAACGAACAACTAACAACTAACTAATTCAAAGCCATATCCATCAAAATTTGCTGAGAACTGACTTCAGGACTATTAGGAGAAGGCCGACGCTGAATGTAATGACCGTCAGGCTGCAAATCCCAAGCTTGGCGGTTATCTGCTAACATAATCCCCAGAATTTCTTGTAAATCCTTAGCAATTTCTAAGTCTTCAATAGGCACGATCGCCTCAACTCGGCGGCTAAGATTGCGGCGCATCCAGTCAGCAGAACCAATAAAAACCTCTTCCTCACCCCCATTCTGGAAGTAAAAAATCCGCGAGTGTTCCAGATAGCGCCCCACAATGCTGATCGCTTTAATATTCTCGCTAACTTCCTCCACTCCGGGGCGCAAACAGCAGATTCCACGCACGATTAAATCAATTTTCACCCCCGCCATAGAAGCTTCATAAAGTGCAGCAATAATCTCCGGGTCAACCAAAGCATTCATCTTAGCGACAATGCGGCCACCCTTACCATTCTTAGAGTGTTCAGCTTCTCGGCGAATCAGTGCCAAAAAGCGATCGCGCATATTCACAGGCGCAACCAACAACTTCCGGTAAGAATGTTGACGCGAATATCCCGTCAAAAAATTAAACAAATCCGTTAAATCCGCCCCCAAATCCTCACGGCAACTCAAAATTCCCAAATCCGTATAAAGTCGGGCAGTTTTCGGATTATAATTTCCAGTCCCAATATGTACATAACGCCGAATCTTATCTTCCTCCCGGCGCACCACCATCACAATCTTAGTATGCGTTTTTAGACCCACCAAGCCATAAACAACGTGAACCCCCACCTGTTCCAACTTCCGGGCCCAATTAATATTATTCTCCTCATCAAACCGCGCCTTCAACTCCACCAACACGGCCACCTGCTTACCATTTTCCGCCGCCGCAATCAAAGCATTCACAATCGGCGAATCCCCAGAAGTCCGATAAAGAGTCATCTTAATCGCCAACACCGCAGGGTCAAAAGCCGCGTGAGTAATAAAACGCTGCACCGTAGCCGAAAAAGAATAGTAAGGGTGATGTACCATCAAATCCCGCTGGCGAATCACCGCAAAAATATCGTCTTCTTCATCAGCATTCGATTGAGGAGACTTCAGATTTACCTCACTTAATCGTCGCAGGCGAGGTGGCACCACAGGTGTCCAGACGGGGTCTTTCAGTTCAGGAGTGGGTAATCCCATAAAAGACATCAAATCCCCCAAACCTAGCAACCCATCCACTGCATAGACATCCTTCGCCCCTAAATCCAACTCGTCAACCAACATATCTCGCACCGCTGCGGGCATACTAGCTTGAACTTCCAGACGCACCACAGAACCCCCAAAGCGCCGCTTCCGAAGTTCCTGTTCGATCGCTTGCAACAAATCGTCTGCTTCGTCTTCTTCTACCGCCAAGTCAGCATTACGAGTAATCCGAAAAGGGTGATATTCCTGAATGTTCATTCCCGGAAACAGTGACTCCAAATTATGCGCCACTAATTGTTCTAGGGGAACTCCCGTCCAAATCGGTGGTCTGTCTTTTTGCTGCAACTGTAATTCTGCTGGCAAAGGTACAAACCGAGGTAAAAGTTGGGGGACTTTGACGCGAGCAAATAACTCTTCATCAGAGTTAGGGTCTTTAATTACTACTGCTAGATTGAGGCTGAGGTTAGAAAGGTAGGGGAACGGATGGCTGGGGTCAACAGCTAGTGGCGTTAGTACAGGAAATACTTGTTCTTCAAAATAGCGGTGGAGATATGCCCGTTGTTCCTGGTTGAGGTCGATGTAATCGAGAAGGTGAATACCGTGAGTTGCTAATTTGTGCCGCACTGTCTGCTCAAAATAAGCGTGCTGTTGAGAAACTAGCGGTAACAGCCTCTTGTTAATTACATCTAACTGTTCTTGAGGTGTGCGGCCATCGGGGCTGAGTTGCCTGACTTTTGCTTCTACTTGTTGTTTGAGGGCAGCATACCGCACCATGAAGTATTCATCTAAGTTTGAGCTAAAAATAGCCATGAACTTGAGTTGTTCTAGGAGGGGGGTGCGGGGGTCGAGGGCTTCGTGTAGCACTCGGCTGTTAAACTCTAGCCAGCTTAGTTCTCTGTTGAAGTAGTATTTATGGTCGTTAAGATCGATCTCAGCAGGAGTTTTAGCAGCAGTCTTTTTACTCTTAGACATGATTAAGGAGGGGTGAGTGTTGGGAGATTGCTTTGTTTCTCAAGGGCGGGATGCCTACGGCTGGCTATGCCTACGCGGTTTTGAATAAAACTTTAACTCAAAATTGACTGTAGACGCGATCGCGCCTTACATAAATCACAATTTCCCAAATTCCTCATCTTCGATACCTATCCACCATTCACCTAATTTCATTAAGTCTTGGTGAAGGTCTGCGATCGCACTTTCATATTCTTCTAGAGAAAGCTCTGAGGATCTTTCTTGGAGTTTCTTAAGGCGGAGTTGTATTAACAGCCAAGGTTTGGAAATACCATCAGTTGCTTCTATGTATTGGGCTAATTCTTTGCTATCCATTTTTTCAAGAGATTAATAGTTATGATCGAGTTAAATTTTAGTTAACTTAAATAGAGTTTTGCTAGTGTGAAGGAAATTCGGCATTTAACAAAGACAGCCGCGCTGTTAATAGCGGCTGTCTTTAATACTTTTTTAAGAGGTTATCGCCTCTACTTCCATTTTTAAGCAGCTTTAGCTAAGTTTTCCGCTGCGAAGTCCCAGTTAGCCAAGTTGTCCAAGAAATTCGCAATGAAGTCAGGGCGCTTGTTCTGGAAATCCAGGTAGTAAGCGTGTTCCCATACGTCCAAAGTTAGCAGCGGAGTTTGTCCGTGAACTAATGGGTTTTCTGCATTAGGAGTTTTGGTCACTTTTAAGGTTCCCTTATCCAAAACTAGCCACGCCCAACCACTACCAAATTGTGTGGCAGCAGCATTCTTAAATTCTTCTTTGAATTTGTCGAAGCTGCCAAAGTCAGCAGTAATTTTGTCAGCTAGTGCACCACTAGGAGTCCCGCCGCCACTTGGATTGAGGGAACTCCAGAAAAATGTATGGTTCCACACCTGAGCGGCATTATTAAAAATACCCGCCTTGGACGAATCTTTGAAGGAGGCATGAATTATTTCTTCGAGTGATTTGCCCGCTAATTCTGTGCCTTCAATCAGTTTGTTGAGATTCGTCACGTAAGCTGCGTGGTGCTTATCGTGATGGAATGAGAAGGTTTGCGCCGACATATGTTTTGACTCTAAAGCGTCGGCTGGATAGGGCAAGGCTGGAAGTTCAAATGCCATTGTGTTCAATCCTCTCTACTTATTTACTGCGTTGACATTCTGGATTTTGTATGGTATTAACCCAGAATCCCTAGCTTCAGGTGTGCCGAGCTAGGATCAACAATTCTTTACAATTTTTTTATTTTATAGCAGTTGGGAAATTTTGGCATAATCCCAGGGTATGAGACTTAATAATTAAAAATGTGTACCAATCAGGGAAAGACTGAAGGCCTGCTGCTTCTCTAACAGTTTTGATATCTTGTTGTTAGTTGAAATTAAGATAAAAGCTGTCAGAAAATAGAGAACTAAGTAGAAGGAAGAAGGAAGAAGGAAGAAGGAAGAAGGAAGAAGGAAGAAGGAAGAATGTTTATACAGTCAGCTTTTTAGCCATTCCGATCTTATATTTAATTAGGTGGATTTACTTAGCACTTAGCCGATCGCTCTTGGCCGCTGAGAGAGAAAGAGAGTTTAAATTAGAGAGATCATGGTTCATTAAGGCAGTTTATAACACGGAGAGTCTTCGCAAGCAACTTAGCTTTAATTTTTAATTTTTAATTTTTAATTTTTTTAGTCGCGTCTAGTTAATTGCATATATAATTTATATTAAACATTTACTAGGTTAAAAATAAGCCAAACTTAACTTAAGATCGAAACATCTACACCAATTGCAGGAGATGTAAATGCAAAAGCCATTGAACAACCCGCCAACTGCCCCGGCACAGTGGTTGAATCTAAACTTGATTGTCCGAGTTCTAGAAACTATTCAAGACTTAATTGTAATTTCCCTGTGCATCAGTTTATTCTCGGTGATGACGCTTAAACTCAGGGAAATGTTTTTTTCGCTGCTTCCTCCCTTTGATTCCCAAGAAGTGACGGCAGATATTTTATTTGTGCTGATTTTGGTTGAGTTATTCCGATTGTTAATTATCTATTTGCAAGAGAGGCGTGTATCGATTGGTGTGGCTGTCGAAGTTTGTATTGTATCAATTTTGCGGGAAGTAATCGTGCGGGGTGTGCTGGAAACAGCCTGGATTCAAATATTAGCAACAGGTGGCTTTTTGCTGGTTTTGGGAGTATTGCTAGTGCTGCGAGTCTGGCTACCTCCAACCTTCGAGGGCATCGACCCGGAATACCTTGTGACTGCTAGGAGGAAAGTGAGTTTAGAAAACTCATCATTTGAGAGTGCCGAAACTAATAAAAACCACAATTTTTAGTTACAGAAATTATACACAGAAACCGACATTCTATGAAAAGTTGTCGGTTTCTCACTATAAATAAATTGACGAAGAAACCCGATCTCTAGCCTCAGCCTGTGTAAATATTAAGTGACTATGAGCTTGCTACTCCTAAAACCAGTCTCAGATAATCCTGCCCTAGTGCCGCAGATCACTCAAGTCAGCTACTTTACCTCACAGTTAAAAATGGCAAAGTTATGTGAACTTAAATAAAGAGTTCTATCATTCTCCTTGCTTTCTCAGTTAAAACCCATGACAACAGAACTAAGAACTATAAACATGGAGCAGATGGAGATGGAATTGCAGCGGTTGAGGGAAGAGCAAGAGCTGATCCTTGACCAAGTAGATAATGCGATCGCGCTCTTCGACTCGTCCCAGCATCTGGTTCTGTTCAATAGGAAACTAGCTCAAACTTGGGGACTTTCGGAGGAGTGGTTGGCAACAAAGCCAGCGTGCGACCTATTGTTTGCCGAAATCGTCAGCAAAGGCTACTGGTCTAGCGAACAGTGGGAGCAATTTAACCGCTCTCTCCAACAAGCTGAAACTGAGAGCGTATTTTTCTACTGCGAACAGGCAAATGGGGACTGTTTAGAGGTTTACACTACTGTTACATCCAATGGTGGGCGGCTATTTAACTTTCGAGACGTTACCATTTACCAGCATTCCCAAGCTAGTTTGAGTGCAGAAGTGAGGCGGCTGAGATTCCTCCTTGGCCTCAACGAGCGCCTACAAAATTCTGATAGCCTCAAAGAAATTGGACTATTTGCCCTCAACTACCTAGTGCAAGCTCAGAATGCAGCCTTTGGTGATGTCAAAGTAATTAACGGCGAAGCTTTGAACAGGCAAGCGGAAACGATTACCAACAAGATTTCTGCTCAATTTATTGCTACTCACGGTGAACCGGTGGTGGCAAAAATGCAAGAAGTTCTCGATCGAGGCATTTCCTATGGTGAAGGGCTGCTTTGGCAAGTAGTAGAAACGGGTAAACCTTTATTCGTTGAAGATTATTCTGCCCAAATTAACGCTGTACCTGGATTTCGCCATCCCGCTATTGGGCAAATTGGGATATTTCCCATTCCTGCTACAGATGGGACGATTATCGGCGTTTTAACTCTAGAGTCACGTAACTTGCAAAAACTGCAAACAGCGCCCCAGGAGGATATGCTGCTGGCTGCTTGTCGCACTTTGGGAGTGGCAATTGAAAGAGCTCAGTCCCAAGAGCGGCTACGTCAAATTAACCAGCAGTTGGAGCATTCTTCGCAGTTGAAATCCGAGTTTTTAGCTTCGATGTCTCATGAGTTACGAACGCCACTTAATAGTATTTTAGGGTTTTCTGACTTGCTGCTGAGGCAGAGATCGGGGACGCTGAGCGATCGCCAAGTCAATCACGTCCAGCTTATCGAAAAAAGTGGGCAACATTTGTTGCAATTAATTAATGACATTCTCGATCTATCTAAAATTGAAGCGGGTAAAGCTGACTTAAACTTGGAGCCTGTTTATGTTCAAGAACTCTGTACAGACTGTTTGAAAATGATTCACCCCCGCGCTGAGAAAAAGCGGATCGCTTTGTCTTTAGAATTGGATTATCGCTTAAATAAGGTACTACTGGATGAGCGGCGGGTGCGGCAGATTATTATTAATTTGCTCTCAAATGCAATTAAGTTTACACCGGAGGCAGGGCAAGTTAAACTGAGCGGACGTTTAGGTTATGGTAGCGAAATCAAAGGCGATTACCGCCCCGATTGTTCTCCGGTGAATTCCAGCACACCTTACCTATGTTTGGAGGTGAAAGACTCTGGTATTGGTATTCCAACTGAGCGTTGGCAGCTACTATTTCGCCCTTTTCAGCAAGTAGATTCTTCCCTGAGTCGCCGACATGAAGGTACGGGT
>DATGYA010000308.1:0-3671 GCA_035298405.1 Kamptonema sp.
TACTCCCTGTCTTATTGATTATGTTAGTGCTTTTGCTAGTCTGGCTATATCGTCTGCACGTCGATCTAAAAGTTCTTTTCAATGATTATCCTATCACTCCAGGAGGAGCGGTAGCAAGATTTTTAATACCCATATACAGCATTTGGGGAATTTGGAATGCACTCTCAACATTTGCCAAAACCTTTAACCAGGAAGGGGGAGACTTGGCAAAGTTGGTCGAGCCTCTAAATCCGCTGATTGGAGGCTTCTACGCTTTAACTGTTGCCTCAAATAGGTTAAACATCGAACTTTCAAGAACCCCGATCGAGAATCCAGAAACAGAGAATTTAGGGCTAGTCTTGCTTGCGAATGCAGCAGACTTGGGTGTGTCTGTGGTGTTACTGGCAATAGTAAAAATTATGAGCAGTGCCGTTGTTGCCAAAGCTCGCCAGCCTAAATCAATGGCTAATAGCTAATACCAATTCAAAAAAATTAGGGTAATCCCGGAATCACCCAGAATTACCCTAACTTAAAATTCTAGATCCAATCTAAAATCTCAAATTGATTATGCGATCGCAGCCATCTTGACATCATTAGTAGCTAACAAATCTTGCAACTCATCAGCATCTACGGTCTCTTTCTCAACCAAGATATCAGCCAATTTATCAAGGACATGACGGTTGCCAACCAACACATCTTTAGCACGGCGATAAGCTTGCTGCACCAAAACATGAACTTCATCATCAATCGTCGCAGCCGTCTCCTCAGAGAAATCGCGTTCTGCCATAATATCCCGGCCTAAGAACATATTCCCTTGCTGACGACCCAAAGCTACAGGGCCGAGGCGATCGCTCATCCCGAATCGAGTCACCATTTGCCGTGCCACGCGAGTCACCTGTTGCAAATCGTTGGACGCGCCAGTAGTCACCTCTTCCTCACCAAAGACAATCTCCTCAGCAATTCGACCACCTAAAGCCACAGCCATCTGATTTTGCAAATAAGAGCGGGAATAAAGACCAGAATCCATCCGATCTTCACTCGGCGTGAACCAAGTCAAACCGCCAGCACGACCGCGAGGGATAATACTAATCTTTTGCACCGGATCGTAATCTGGCATCAAAGCACCCACCAAAGCGTGGCCAGCTTCGTGATACGCTACCAGCGTTTTGCGCTTCTCGCTCATTACGCGGTCTTTCTTCTCAGGCCCAGCGAGAACCCGATCGATCGCATCATTGACCTCATCCATCGAGATTTCAGTCAAATTGCGCCGAGCAGCCAAAATAGCGGCTTCATTCAGCAAGTTGGACAAATCTGCACCAGTAAACCCAGGAGTCCGGCGAGCAATTTTATCCAAATCCACATCCTTGGACAAGGTTTTACCGCGAGCGTGAACATTGAGAATTTCTAAGCGGCCTGCGTAGTCTGGACGATCTACCACCACTTGCCGGTCAAAGCGACCTGGACGCAGCAGCGCTGAATCCAGCACGTCTGGGCGGTTCGTCGCAGCAATAATAATGATGCCAGTATTGCCCTCAAAACCATCCATCTCAGTTAGTAACTGGTTGAGGGTTTGCTCCCGCTCATCATTACCGCCGCCTAAACCTGCACCCCGTTGACGACCAACGGCATCAATTTCATCAATGAATACGATGCAAGGTGCATTAGATTTAGCTTGTTCAAACAAATCGCGGACGCGGGACGCACCCACACCTACGAACATTTCCACAAACTCAGAACCGGAAATTGAGAAGAAAGGAACGCCAGCTTCACCAGCGACGGCCTTAGCGAGCAAAGTTTTGCCAGTTCCGGGAGGGCCGACTAACAGCACGCCTTTGGGAATTTTTGCGCCAACAGCGGTAAAGCGATCGGCATTTTTCAGGAAGTCCACAACTTCCGAGAGTTCTAATTTAGCTTGTTCAATGCCAGCGACATCCCCGAAAGTCACCTGCGTTTGCGGCTCCATTTGGACTCTGGCTTTAGATTTGCCAAAGTTCATCGCTTGGCTGCCAGGCCCATTTTGGGCTCGCCGCAGCAGGAAGAACAATCCGACTAACAGTAGGATGGGGAAAAACAGGCTGCTCATGGCTTTGAGCCAGAACCCTTCATCGTTCTGAGGCAGAACAGAAATGTCTACGCCGTTAGTGGTGAGGATGTTGATCAGCTCAGGATCGTTGGGCAAGTTGACGATCACCTTAGTGCCATCCTGAGACGTGACTAGAGCCCTAGTCCGGTCAGCATTTATACTTACTTTGTCTACCCTCTTGTTCTGGACTTGCTCAATAAATTCGCTGTACTTCCACAGTTGTCTGCTAGGGGGCTGTTTATCAAAAAATGCGGTTGCTAAGGCAATGACGACAATAGCTAGTAGTGCGTAAAGGCCAGCGTTTCTCCACCGTTTATTCACCGGGGTCTATCCTCCTATTTTTTTAAGTCGCAGGGACTTGGGGTTTCTAATTTATGTTAATTAATCTTAACGTAATTATAACTTGTTGTCGCAGGGGTGGCTTCCCGCCAGCCGCGATCGCGGCTGATGGTGTGAAAACCGAACTGCTCATCTGCCCGTGAGTAAGCTACATACAATATTAAAGAATTTTTGTCAATAGTTAAATTTCCCAAGCTAGATTTAGTGAATAAATAGTTAAATATGTTAACCTAACTACTTTGCTTTTCAAGATACGCTAAAGCCAACCCGATCTCAGATGCAGGCGAGAATTTATCAGGCTGGCGTAGTGATTTGATTTCAAAATATCCTAGCGCGGATTAACTCTACGGACGTTCGATCGCGCCTTTCTTGGAGAGTGCCGCAATCATTTGACGTTTGACTGCCTTCGCCCAACTATCAAAGTCTGAACTATTAATACTGTCGATCTGATTTGGCTCAAGAAGTGACTCCTTCGAGTCGTTGCGTGTTTTGGTCTTCATTATAATTTCCTGGTGAACAGACTGGCGACCGTTGCTGATAGATACTTACTATCTTATCTCTATTCTATGGATTAGTTCAAGCTTCTCTATGCAGTAAATACATAATTTTTATGCGTTTTATAGATAGTGTTATTAAAAACCAATTAAATGTATATTGCTATACACAGAATGTTTAGCATAACTATATTAAAGTATCAATTTATTTCTTCCGATAGATTGACTTATACTGCTTTTTTAATTACTGCCCAAACTCAAATTCCTTTCTTCTTTGCGATCGTGACTATCTGCCAAGCGGCCTGTATATTAGATTACAATACGCCCGCAATTAATTATTGTAAATAATATTTTTGCGGAATTTTTCTTGAGAGTTATATGGAAATCCGGGGCATTTGGATACCGAATACTGATTGTAAGGTTCTTGGTTCTAGGCTACGCATTGCTGAGGCGGTGGATTTTTTGGCGAGGACGGGATTTAATGTAATATTTCCTGTGGTTTGGAGTAAGGGCTTTACAGTTTATCCCTCTCAAGTGATGCGGGAGAAGTTTGGGGTTGAGATCGATACGCGCTACAAAGGTCGCGACCCTTTAGGGGAAATTATTGTTGAGGCGAAGCGGGTAGGTATTAAGGTTATTCCTTGGTTTGAATACGGATTTGTAAGCTCTTATAATCTTAATGGCGGCTATTTGTTGAGGGAAAAACCGGAATGGGGGGCGGTTGATTACCAGGGAAATTTATTGAAAAAAAATAATTTTGAGTGGATGAATGCTTT
>DATGYA010000309.1:0-2456 GCA_035298405.1 Kamptonema sp.
GCTATTATTCCATGAATATTCGGCTGAATTGGCAATGCTGTGCGGTGACTTTGAAGCGATGGAACAGTTGATTGAAACAGTCATCGTCCAGGCACATTCTTTACTAGAAAAGGTCAATATTTACCGCATTAGCATTCAAGCGAAAACGTTTCAGAATAAACCGATAGAAGCCCTTGCGATCGCACAGAAACTCTTGCAACAGTTGGGCGTAACGATGACCGAATCACCAACACCAGAAGAGATTAAACAGTCAATTCAAGAGATTAGAGAACTGATTGGAGAGCGGAAGATCGAAGATTTTGTTGACCTGCCAGTGATGACAGAGGCAAACACAATTGCCATTATCGAGATCGCCAACAGCACCATACCAGCAGCTTCCACCTGTGGCTCTCCCTTGTTATCATTACTAATTGCCCTATCAGTTAAATTATCCCTGCGGTATGGAAACATCCCTGCTTCAGCTTCTAGCTATGTTTACTATAGCGTCATTATCTGTAATTTCTTACAAGATATTGATTCAGGCATACAGTTTGGTCAGTTGGCATTGAATGTAGTCTTAAAACTCGATGCTAAAGCTACTAAACCTGAAGTATTAGAGATATTGGGAGGGTTTATCTTCCACCGAAAATCTCACATCAAAGAATCGTTACCTCTGTTAAGGGAGAGCTATACAACAGCTCTGGAAGTCGGAAATCTGCAATACGCTGGATATAGTGGATACTGTTTTTGCCTGAATGCTTTTTGGTGCGGTCAGCCCCTTGCTACTGTGGAACAGGATACACGGGATTACTACAATGGTTTGGTACAAATTAACCAATTAACAGCGGCTAATTGGTGTCTAATCTATTTACAATCGCTCCTAAATTTACTGGGTTTCGCGGAACATCCCACCATTTTGTCTGGGTCAGCCCTCAAAGAAACCGAATTTCTGCCTCTGCTGCGGTCTGCTAACGATCTCTTTGGGTTGTCTCACTTCTATGTGTATAAGTTGACCCTTTGCTTTTTGTTTAGCGAGTTTGAGTCTGCTAACAACTATGCTCTTGAGGCCAAACGCTATTTAAGTATTACTGCGGGAATGGTCAGCGAACCTGCATTTTATTTCTATGATTCTCTGATTGCTCTGGGAATGTTAAGTCAAGAGTTAGACGAGCCATCAATCGTACTAGAACGGGTGGCACAAAACCAAACTAAGCTACAGCACTGGGCACACTATGCTCCTATGAATCACCAGCATAAAGTTGATTTGGTAGAAGCAGAAAAATGCCGATTGTTACAACAGAATGTAGAAGCAATTGAGCTATACGAAAAGGCAATTTCGGGAGCGAAAGAAAATGAATATATCAATGAAGAAGCTCTTGCTAACGAACTAGCAGCTAAATTTTATCTCGATTGGGGTAAAGAAAAAGTGGCTGCGAGTTATATGCAAGAAGCCTACTACTGTTATGCCCGGTGGGGAGCTAAAGCCAAAGTAGAGGATTTAGAAAAACGCTATCCTCAACTCCTTACGCCTATCCTTCAACAATCTCAAGCCAGTGACTCCTTAACGGAAACGTTATCTAACTTAAGCTTCGCCGCTAAAGGGCGAGGCACAATTACTTCGACTAAAACCTCTACAAGTATCTCTGAAGCACTAGATTTAGTAACTATACTCAAAGCTTCTCAAGCGATTTCTGGAGAAATTGAACTCGATAAACTTTTAACTAATATCCTAGAAATAGTCATTGCCAATGCTGGGGCAGATAAGTGTGTTTTACTGCTAAAACAAGATAGTGTGTTAAAAATAGTAGCTCTTATAGAAGGAGAAAATTTACCGCAGCTATTACCATCAATTCCTCTAGAATCTAGTACAGATGTTCCGATTAATTTAATAAATAATGTGAAGCGAAATTTGTCACCTCTGGTGTTGTCAGATTCCGAGATAAATTCTCAGTTTGCGGCGGATAGTTACATTCAAAAACACCAGCCCAAAAGTGTACTTTGCAGCCCAATTATAAATCAAGGGCAGTTGATTGGAGTTTTATATCTAGAAAATAATCTGACGGTGGGAGCCTTTACCAGTGAGCGCATTGAAGTCCTGAATCTAATTTGCTCTCAAGCTGCCATTTCCTTAGAAAATGCCCGTTTATATCAAGAATCTCAACAAGCATTTGCCGAACTCAAAAAAGCTCAAATCACAATAGTTCAAAGTGAAAAAATGTCAGCATTAGGGAACTTAGTAGCAGGCGTTGCCCACGAGATTAATAATCCCACTGGTTTCCTGGGAGGCAATATTCAACCTGCCCTAGATTATATCAATGAGCTTTTCAGATTGCTGGATATAGTTCAAGAAAAACATCCACAATTACATCCAGAAGTTCAAGAGACAATAGAAGCTATTGAACTGGACTACATCCGGGAAGACCTACCAAAATTAGTCGGTTCGATGCGGGAAGGGGTGAAACGAATTCAAGAGATTA
>DATGYA010000310.1:0-4138 GCA_035298405.1 Kamptonema sp.
AGACAGACAAACCCGCGCTGTTCGCTGGCAGCAGTTGGATGATGATTTAAGTTATTCTGGCAAAGAGTTGGATAGGTCTGTTGTTACTCTTGACCAAATTCGCACGGTAATTCGCACGTTTAAGCAGCGATTATTTACGGAGATATTCCCTGGGAGAACTGATGTTCCCAAAAGTTTGATTTTTGCTAAGGATGATGCTAATGCTGAAGATATTGTGCGAATTGTACGGGAAGAATTTGGCAAGGGAAATGAGTTTTGTAAAAAAATTACTTATCGCACTACTGGGGAGAGAACCGAAGATTTAATCGCCAGTTTTCGCAATTCTTATAATCCTCGCATTGTTGTGACTGTGGATATGATTTCAACGGGAACAGATATTAAACCTCTGGAATGTTTAATTTTTATGCGGGATGTGAAATCGCGGATTTATTTTGAGCAGATGAAAGGACGGGGAACCCGCACGATTAATTCGACAGATTTTCAAGGTGTCACCCCGGATGCGGAAGTGAAAGAACAATTCGTGATTGTGGATGTGGTGGGGGTGTGTGAGTCGGATAAAACTGATTCTCGACCTTTAGAAAGAAAGCGAAATGTTCCTTTTGAGGCGTTACTCCAAAGTGTGGCAAAGGATGTGCGAGATGAAGACACGCTGATGTCTTTGGCGGTCAGGTTGGCAAAGTTTGATAAAAAATTGAATGCGGATGAACGCACGGAATTAAAAACTGTTGCTGGGGGTAAGTCTATTCAACAGATTACTAGAGATTTACTCGATGCTCTCGATCCAGATATACAAATTGAACAGGCTGTTAAGCAGTTTCAGACTCCCAACCCAACCCAAGCACAACAACAGCAAGCGGCTGAGGTTTTAATTAATCAAGCTTGTCAACCCTTTGATAATCCTCAGTTTCGGAATTTGCTCAAAGAAATTAAGAGTAAAAACGAGCAGATTATTGATGATGTCAGTCAGGATGTCGTCTTAGCGGCGGGGTTTGATACCACTGCTAGGGATAAGGCGATGGGGATGGTGCAGAGTTTCCGGGAGTTTGTGGAAGCGAATAAGGATGAAATTACGGCGCTGCAAATCCTGTATAATCAGCCTTACGGACAGCGACGGTTAACCTACGAGCAGATTAAGCAGTTAGCGAATGCCCTGGAACGTCCGCCCCGCAGCTTGACACCGGAGAAGTTATGGCAAGCTTACAGCCAGTTGGAGGCGGATAAGGTGAGGGGCGCAGGGGTACAAAAGCTGTTGACGGATATCATTTCTCTGGTACGCTTTGCGATGGGGGAAACGGAAACGTTAGAACCCTACTCGGTGATGGTTGAGGAGAAGTTTCAGCAGTGGTTAATGGGTAAAAAGTTTAGTTCGGAGCAAGTGAGTTGGTTGGAAAAGATTAAGGAGCATATTATTACGAGTGTGAGAATTGATGTAGAAGATTTACAGGAAATGCCCCAAGAAGCGTTTAAGGGGTATCAATTATTTGGAAATGATTTAATGGATATTTTGGATGAGTTAAATGAGGTGTTAGCAGCGTAATGAGTGAGGATTTGTATGAGTTGCCGAAGGGGTGGGTGTGGACAGGACTAAAAATAGTATGTGAAAAAATTCAAGATGGTAGTCATTTTTCTCCCCAATTACAATACACCGAAGGAGGAGAAGGCAGGTATTTATACATTACTGCAAAAAATATAAAACCAAATGGATTAGATTTATCAGATGTTACTTATGTAGATGAAACATTTCATAAAAGTATTTATGAAAGGTGCAATCCAGAAAAAGGTGATGTACTCTTAACGAAGGATGGAGTTAAAACGGGCGTTGTAACTCTGAATACACTTGATGAACAATTCAGTTTACTATCGAGCGTTGCATTGTTCAAAACAAATAAATTGGTTCTTTGTTCAAATTATTTGAGATATTTTTTAAGTAGTCCTGTTGGATTTAAAATGATAACAGGACAAATGACGGGGACGGCTATAAAACGTATAGTTTTAGATAAAATTAGGCAATCATACATTTGTCTTCCCCCACTACCTGAACAACATCGCATCGTTGCTAAAATTGAGGAACTATTCACCGAACTTGATGCAGGCGTTGAGTTACTTAAAAAGCTAAAAGCCAAATTAAAACGCTACCGTCAGGCGGTGTTAAAAGCGGCAGTTGAAGGAAATTTAACTAAAGAATGGCGGGAAGCAAATCAAGGGAAATTAGAACCTGCTTCAATGTTACGCGATCGCATCCTCAAGCAGCGGCGGGAGAAGTGGGAAGCCGAACAACTGGCGAAAATGAAAGCACAGGGAAAAACCCCCAAAGATGACAGTTGGAAGCTGAAATATAAAGAACCCATTGCACCTGATACCTCTGATTTACCTGAATTACCTAATGGCTGGTGTTGGGCTACTTTAGATCAGATTTCTGTGAAAATAACAGATGGGGAGCATCTACGCCCAAAAGTTGTTGAAAAAGGAGTATATTTTTTATCTGCAAAAGATATTAGAGAAGAGGGAGTTAATTTTGATGAGCCTCTTTTTGTTAGCGAAGACGATGCAGAAAAATTTAGAAATAGATGCGATCCAGAAAAAGGGGATATTTTAATAGTAAGCAGAGGCGCTACTGTTGGTCGAAGTTGCCTTGTTAATACAGATACAATGTTTTGTCTTCTAGGCAGTGTAATTCTAATAAAACTTTATCCGTATGTGCTAAATCAATTTGCCATATATAGTATAAAGTCACCAGATATACAAAAACATATTATTAATTTATCTGGCTCGACTGCTCAACAAGCTATATATATTAGAGATATCCGAAAAGCATATATTCCTTTACCTTCTTTAGAAGAGCAGCATCAAATTTTTAATGAAGTAGAACGCTGTTTATCCGTAATACACCAACTTGAAAAAACCATAGATACCAACCTTAAACGTGCAGAAAAACTCCGCCAAAGTATCTTAAAACAAGCCTTTGAAGGCAAACTCGTCCCCCAAGACCCCAACGACGAACCCGCCGAAAAACTGCTAGAACGCATCAAAGCGGAAAAAGCTAAACACGAAGTTGAGAAAAAACCAAAACGTCAATCAAAAACTAAATCTAGCCAACCTCGTAAATCCCAAGCTACAGCAATACAATTAGAGTTAAATTTTGATGAGTAACCTATCTTCTACCATCGTTCAAAAACTTTGGAATTACTGCAACGTCCTCCGAGATGACGGCGTAAGCTATAGCGATTATGTAGAACAGTTGACTTATTTGTTGTTTCTAAAAATGGTGGATGAACAAGCCCAACTCCCCCCACCATTGGGCAAAGCTTCCACTATTCCCAAAGCATACGACTGGCAAATATTACGGTTGAAAGATGGCGATGATTTAGAAATTCAATACCGCCATACCCTAGAAAACTTAGGCAAAGAAAAAGGACTTTTAGGCGTTATTTTCCGTAAGTCCCAAAACAAAATTCAAGACCCTGCCAAACTTAAACGACTCATTGACCTAATTGACTCAGAAACTTGGATTGGGTTAGATATCGACGTAAAAGGGGAAATTTACGAAGGATTGCTGCAAAAGAACGCCGAAGACACCAAAAACGGCGCGGGGCAGTATTTCACCCCCAGACCCTTAATTAAAGCCCTAGTAGAAGTCATGCGTCCCCAACCTGGACAGCGTATTTGTGACCCTGCTTGCGGTACTGGTGGCTTTTTCCTGATTGCCCATGACTACCTGAACAAACATTACCAACTCGATAAAGCCGAAAAGCAGTTTCTCAGACATCAAACCTTTAAAGGCTACGATGTGGCGGATGGAGTCGTGCGCCTATGTGCTATGAACCTGCATTTACACGGTATTAGCGGCGATGAAAGCCCCGTTGAAGCTAAAGATAGCTTAATGGCAGATCCAGGGGATAGGTTTGAACTAATATTAACTAACCCCCCATTTGGCAAAAAAAGCAGCATTACGGTTTTCAGCGATGATGGTAAAGCTGATAAAGAAAAAATTGTTTATCGTCGGGATGACTTTTGGGCGACGACTTCCAACAAACAATTAAACTTCCTCCAGCACGTCAAAACCCTGCTAAAAATTAACGGAAAAGCGGCGGTTGTCGTGCCTGATAACGTGCTTTTTGAAGGCGGTGCAGGAGAAACG
>DATGYA010000311.1:0-6226 GCA_035298405.1 Kamptonema sp.
GCTATTTACACACAGGTCAATAACTATTTAAAATTGCGGCTAAATTGCGGCGGGAAGCGCAAGTAACCCTTAAAGAAATTTTGTAGGATATTGACATTTTAGTAAATACACGCTATTTAATCGTAGGAAAAACTTATAAAAAAATTTACTTATGAGTTTACCACCACAGTTAGAAAAATTGATTAGAAAGACACCTATTGAAGGCTTGGCTAGAAAAATCCTTCGTAAAGCTGGTTTTGACATTATCAGAGCGCCAATACCAGAAGTAGGTATCTTATCTAATTATGATATTAACCTAATTTTGGATGTGGGTGCTAATATCGGTCAGTATGCTATGCGAAAAAGAAGCCTTAGTTATACAGGCAAAATAGTATCGTTTGAACCCATATCATCCGTCTTTGCTGAGTTAACAAAAAATGCTGCCAGCGATCCACGGTGGCAAACAGTAAATACTGGTCTTGGTAATTATGATGGGGAAGCAGAGATCAACATTTCCCAATGGTCAGTATTTAGTTCAATATTGAATTCATTGCCAGTTTTAGAAGAATATCCTGAATCTAAATATGTCTCCCAGGAAAAAATTAAAGTTTCTAAACTTGATTCAATTTTTAGTGAATATTATCAGCCGGGAGATCGAGTATTTTTGAAAATAGATACACAAGGCTATGAGAAAAATGTCTTAGAAGGAGCTAAATCTTCGCTTAAATATATCACTGGCATACAATTAGAATTGTCATTTATTACTGAATTATACGAAGGAGAACTACTATTAATGGAAATGGTCGAACTTCTGTCAAAACAAGGGTTTACACTTGTTTTTTTAGAACCTCTCAATCACAATTTGATTTCAGGAAAGCTATTGCAAGGTGACGGCATATTTGTTCGTCTCAATTAAATACCAAATAAAGTTTGAATTCGCTTACGTATTCTTAGAAAAGGCGTTTGATCTGGGGAACTTTCATCTAGTAACCCCAAGTCTTGCAACGCTTGTTTGCGTTCCGATAATTTTTTAGCAATCTGATCTGCTAAATTCGGTTGCTCTACTAAAAGTTTCTGCAAGTCGTGACGCTCAACCACAAACAAAATTGCGTCTTCCATAGCCCGAACAGTTGCAGAGCGAGGAGTTCCTAATAGCAAAGACATCTCTCCAAAAAACTCTCCTTCGTGGAGCGTGGCAATATATTTGTCGGCTCGCTGTGAAAGCACTTCTACCACCCCTGAAAGAATAATATAAAAAGAATCGCCAGGATCGTTTTCTTGGCATATAGTCTGCCCCGCAGGAAAAAGTTGCCTATAACCGTATTCAATTAACTGGCGGAGTTCTAAATCTGTACACTGTTCAAAGTAAGCAACTCGCCGTAATAAATCTCTGAGATTCCAATGGTTAGGCGACTTGGATGCTGGTTTCTTGTGTTCTGAAGTTGAATTGTGCTGGGGATATGCTTTGCCATTGGGGATCTCAGACACACTGCTGTTATCAAATAGCTTACTTAATTCTTGGGGATTTCTTAACCATAAATCCCGCTGGGGGAATGGAATTTCTATGCCTCGGTGACGCAATTCATGTTCAATATGAAAATTTAAAGCGCTTTTAATTTGATCGCTTTCCTGTGGCTGGTCAATCCAAACTAAAAGCTGAAAATTTAAAGAACTATCTCCAAATTTCTCGAACCATACTTTGGGAGACGGATGAGATAAGACATTTGATTCCATCCTGGCGGCAATTAATAAAGCTTCCGTGACTAATAAGGGATCGGTTCCATAGGCAACACCAACGGGAATGCGGAGGCGGCATTTGGGATCTTGATAACTCCAGTTAATAATATTAGTTTCAACAAATCTGATATTAGGTATAATCACAAATAAACCATCGATTGTTCTAATAATTGTTGAGCGAATTGAAATGTTTTCTACTGTCCCTAATAAATGGTCAATTTCAATAAAGTCTCCCACTCTAATTTGATGTTCAAAAAGTAGAGTAATGCCGCTGATAAAGTTACTGGCTAGATTCTGCAATCCAAAGCCAAATCCAATGCCTACGACTCCAGCTACTACAGTTAGGGAGCTGAGGTTAATACCTGCACTTTGCAGGACTACTATTAAACCAATGGCGGCGATTATATAACTGCTCAAAGCTGCGATCGCTTCTCTGCTACCTCGATCTAGTTTCATGCGAACCAATAGTCCCCGCTTCAGCCACTCGCTAAGAGCACGAGAAACAAGGAATACTGCTAAAGCTAATAATAATAATTGGACAATTGAGCTCAGCGATAGACGGTTTTCCCCCAGATAAAATAATGGGGTTGTAAACAGTCTATCCAAGCTTTTAAAGATTTGCTGTGCTTGTACGACAATCCAATTCATTCTACTTTACAAATCATTGAGGATAGCTATAGTAGAGAGCGCTGATAACGCTTACTTAGGCTGCTAAATTCGTGATGGCTGTGACAAAGTTTTCTGTAGCTGTGCTGACTGTGAGCATTTCTACTACCTTGGGACTGTGGCGATCGCAAGTCAAATTCTGTAGTACAATTCAATAGCGATATACCCTAAATTTCGGTTAAAGATTGAAACTATCCTTAAAAAAGTGTATAGTTTACATAACTTAACAATATAATACCCACTGCATTTATGCAATGCGTCATTAATCGCCGGGCAGAGTTTTCAGCAAGTCACCGCTACTGGTTGCCAGAGTTGAGTGCAACTGAGAACAGTTTGCGCTTCGGGCCCACAGCTCGCGCACCGGGACATGGGCACAACTACGTCCTTTATGTCTCAATGGTAGGCGAACTCGATCGCTATGGCATGGTACTCAACTTATCTAATGTCAAGCACATTATTAAACGAGAAGTCACCTCTCACTTAGACTTTTCCTTTCTTAACGAAGCGTGGCCGGAGTTTCAGGAAACTCTACCAACTACCGAAAACATCGCACGAGTAATTTGGCAGCGCCTCGCACCTCACTTGCCTTTAACTCGAATTCAACTTTTTGAACACCCAGAACTTTGGGCCGATTATTTAGGAAACGAAATGGAAGCTTATCTTAGTATCAGTACCCACTTTAGCGCTGCTCATCGACTCGCTCATCCTCAGCTTAGCTATGAGGAAAACTGCGAGATTTATGGCAAGTGTGCTCGCCCTAACGGTCACGGCCACAATTATCATCTGGAAGTGACAGTGAAAGGCGAAATAGATGCACGCACGGGTATGATTGTCGATTTGCCAGCTTTACAAAAGGCGATTGATGAATATGTAGTTGAACCTTTCGATCACACCTTTTTAAACAAGGATATCACTTATTTTGCGGAAGTGGTACCAACGGCTGAGAATATTGCGCTTCATATTCAGGAGTTATTGCGATCGCCAATCCGCAATTTGGGAGCGCAGTTATATAAGATCAAGCTGATTGAGAGCCCGAACAACTCTTGTGAAGTTTACTGCACAGATTCGGAGTCAGAAGCAAGTTTAAGTCAAAAGTCGGAACCAATTTTGGCTAGAGTTTGAGCTGCTTAGTAATACGATAAACTTACATTCCGGCAGGGGTTTCAACTCCTGCCTCCCAGCATTAAGTCCTCTAAGAGGGCTTATACTAAATCCGGTTCTATTAGTGTCTTTTTAATGAACCGCAAAGGCGCAGAGGGCGCAGAGGGAAGAGTAAGAGAATAAAGGGGTTATGGTAGCGGATTTAGTATTAAGTAGAAGGAAGAAGGAAGAAGGAAGAAGGAAGAAGGAAGAATGCTTATACAACAAGCTTTTTAGCCATCCGTATCTTACGGTTAATTAAGTGGATTTACTTAGAAGAAAACTTTAAAAGTTATTAGTCCTCTTGAGGGGACTTAAGCCTGAAACTATTTTTCTAGTTATCCTGAAAAGTTATATATAGCTATGTATTTTGGAGTTAGCATCCACCTATCCCCCTGCAACTATTGCGGCAAACGCTGACAGGATGGAGTCTGGGAGCGAAAGCTGTTAGCTATTAGCGCGATCGCTCGCGGTGGCTAGCTCTCAACAATTACTTTCTCACAAATGAGTTAAAGTTTATGCAGTTCAAGAAAGTCGCTCTTTTAAGTCTGGCTGCCCTAGCAACCCAGGATTTAGCGGGCGTTACCAAAAGCTTTGCTAACTCTCCAACCCCTAATTCTGAGACACCCCCAACTAGCTACAAAGCCGATCGCGCCACTGATGCTGCACCTGTAGCCACGCCATCGGTTAGCGGGCCCGAAACCCTGGCAAACGAGCAATTTGCTTCGGGAAATTCGACGTTGCAGACTTCTGATGGCTGGTTAATGGCGGGGGCAGGGCCGGAGTTTTCTGTAGCAGCTAAACCGATGGCGATCGCGGCGGCGGTGCCAAGTCAGGATGCGATCGCAACAGCGCTCAAAGAAACATGGCTGGCAAAACTCGTAGAAGTCAGTGCCAATCGCAGCCCCCAAGTCCGCGATGCTGTTGATGCGATCGCCCTTCGCACGAATACAGATCCTCAATCTGACAGTGCTTTTAACAATACCGTCACGCTCCTCAACGCTTTACTAATTGTTTCCACTCTCTTACCTGCGGTCACAATTGCTTTCTTTTGGCTAGTCCGTAGACTGGTAGTTAAAGAGTTAATTGCCGATGCAAATAAGCGGCTTAGAGGCATTGGAGTATTGGAATCAGAAATTAAAACTTATAACCAACTGTCTCAAAAATTAAAAGAAGAATTAGAAGCACAAATGAGTGCGGCTAAACACTCCGTTGAATTTATTACAAGAGAAGCCGAGCTCTCAAAATCTTCTATTGACCAAATTGAAACCCTCAAATCGCAGTTTTTACTGCATTTGCAAGTTCTACTGACTGAAGTTTACCAAACAAAGTCACAAACTCTTCAAGAAATTGCTCAGATTCCAGCCGCGACTAGACAGGAAGCAGCTATTCCCCAAGCTCAAATTGAAGCGAGCAATTCCAGACAGTTGAAAGTAGTTCCCTTCCAAAAGCCCCAAGAAACTTTAATCGCTGATGATTATGTAAAACAAGGGGAAGCGCTTTATTTTGAAGGTCATTATGAGGAAGCGCTGATCAGTTTTGAGAAGGCAATTTTAATGAATTCGGACATAGATCGAGCTTGGTATAATCGGGGGAATGTATTGGTGAAAGTGCAGCGCCTCGAAGAAGCGATCGCCTGTTACGACCAGGCGATCGGACTGAATCGAGAGAACTACGAAGCTTGGTACAATCGCGGTAATGCGCTAATCAGATTGCAGCGCTACGAAGAAGCGGTTGCTGCTTATGACCAAGCGATCGCGCTCAAGCCAGAAGACTACGGCGCTTGGCATAACCGCGCCGCCGCGATGGGGAGATTGCAGCGCTACGAAGAAGCCGTAGTCTCCTACGATCGAGCCCTTGCTGTCAAGTCCGACGATTCCGAAGTTTGGCACAGTAGAGCCGCAATGCTAGGGAAATTGCAGCGCTACGCAGAAGCCGTAGCCTCCTACGACCAAGCATTAGCAATCAGGCAAGACAGGTACGAGACTTGGTACAATCGAGGTAATATGCTGTGGAGATTGCTGCGCTACAACGGCGCGATCGCATCCTACGACAAAGCGATCGCCATCAACCCAGAAAAATACGAAGTTTGGTACAACAGAGGCGCAGTGCTGGGGAAATTACAGCGCTACCAAGATGCGATCGCATCTTACGATCGCGCACTCACTATCCAGCCAGACGATCACGAAATTTGGCACAATCGAGGCGTAGCCTTCGGGAAACTGTTACAACACAGAGATGCGATCGCATCTTACGAGCGAGCTATTGCCATTCAGCCTCAATGCTACGAGGCTTGGTTTGGCAAAGGCGAATCATTAGCAAAATTGCAAGATTATGAAGCCGCGATCGCCGCCTACGATCGCGCAATTGCACTCAAACCTGAATCCTACGACGCATGGCGACACAAAGGTACAGCCCTTTCAGAATTAAAACAGTATGAAGAAGCAATGGTCTGCTACGACAAAGCCATTGCCATCAAGCCAGACAACGCCGAAGCTTGGCGCGATCGAGGAGCACTACTGTCAGAATTAAAACAAGATTCAGAAGCAGTAGCATCCTTGAGCCAAGCTATTTCAATCCAGCAAAATGTAGGTAGAAACATTGCTAATGGCTAATGGCTAATGGCTAATTGCTAATTGCTAATGGCTAATTGCTAATGGCTAATGGCTAATTGCTAATGGCTAATGGCTAATTGCTAATTGCT
>DATGYA010000312.1:0-1764 GCA_035298405.1 Kamptonema sp.
AAAAGATTGTACGGTTTGGGTAGTTCCTGGCTACATAGGAACCTGTGCAAACAACCCCCCCGATGGTAACTGTTGGGAAGATCCCAATATGAGTTTTCAAGATCGGTTTAAAAAGGTACTCCAGCCCAAGGGTTTTGGGCCAAAAGAGTCAAAAGTTCTGGTACAGCGGCACACTAATATCTTATGGCCGATATATTGGATGCTACCTTATCGTAGGTTAGTTTTGCTTTCCGTATTGAGCAAGTTAGGATTAACTAAAAACAAAACAAAAGGTGAATAGGATGGTTGACAAAAATGAACTCCGCGTCGCTTGGCTGGTACCAGAAGTGGGACTGGGAGCTTACTGGCAGCCAGTTTTGAGAGAATTTACGAAGGTTTTTAAGAATACTGTATTTTATACTGGCGGTGTTTGGCCGGGATTCGATCCGACAATGCCGGGATCTGCGGCAATTCAGCTAGTAGGAAAGACGAGTTTTGTCGAGACGACAAAGATAGAAACAGGTTACGATCGCGGATTTATCGTAGTATCACCTAGTATTATCGGCTATCTGCTCGAATTTCGCCCTCAAGTTGTCTTTCCCCAAGCTTTCTCTTTGTGGACTGTGATTTTAGTGCTTTTAAAACCGCTGCTGCGGTGGAAAATAGCGATTATTTATGATGGCAGTTCCCCAAATACAGACTTTCGCGATTCTAATTTTCGGACATTTGTTCGCCGCATCCTGGTGCGATTTGCCGATGCTTTTGTTTCTAACAGTAATGCTGGCAAACAATATCTGATAGAAGTGCTTAAGGTGCCGGAAGATATAATTTTCACCAGAACCTATCTGGTTCCAGATGCGGGAGCTTTGTTAAAACGTTTAGAGGAAACTAAGCCACCAAATTTGGAGTTAAAGCGCCCAATTTTTCTGTATGTGGGACGTATTACTGCGAGAAAGGGAATTAAGACACTTTTAGAAGCTTGCGCTCTGCTCAAGAGTCAGGGTTATACTGATTACTCGTTGCTAATTGTGGGTCAGGGAGATCGGCGAGAAGAGTTGGAATCTTTTATTAAAGAGTGCAATTTAGAAGAGCAAGTAATGTGGGCGGGATGGGTAGAATATGGAAATTTGGGTGCTTACTTTCAGCAATCTGATGTTTTTGTATTTCCGACTTTTGAGGATGTCTGGGGGATGGTAGTGCCGGAGGCGATGGTTTTTGGCAAACCTGTGCTTTGCTCGAATGGTGCAGCTTCCTGTGAATTGATTGTGGAGGGGGAAAATGGTTATATTTTCGATCCCAAAAACCCTAAATTGTTGGCTGAGGCGATGCGGCGCTTTCTAGACAATCCTGATTTAATTAAGTCAATGGGAGAGCGATCGCGCCAGTTAATTGCTCAGAAAACTCCCGAATCTGCGGCTCAAGCTTATGTCGAAGTTACATCTTTTTTAATGGGGAAGGGTTAGTTGTTATTTGTTAGTTGTTAGTTGTTGGTTGTTGGTTGGTAAATTAATAATGTCTTAGCCTATCTAATTGGTAGTGGCGACATGAATAATTGTCAAATGTTGACTATTTACAACTAACCACTAATACTAAATCCGGGTTTGTCCACCCCTTTTTAATGAACCGCAAAGGCGCAGAGGATGCAAAGGTAAGATGAAGAGTATAAAAGGGTTATGGTAGCGGGTTTCGGTATGACAAACAACTAACAACTAACCACTAACAACTAACCACTAACAACTAACAACTAACAACTAACCACTAACAATTACTGATGAAAATTCTTTT
>DATGYA010000313.1:0-2892 GCA_035298405.1 Kamptonema sp.
GGGAGGATAGGGGAGATGGGTTAAGGGTTAGGGGAAGAAGGGAATAGAATCAAGGGTTTCAGGAATTTAGAACCTTTTAATCGCCTTAGCGGTTGCTATATTTGTCACTTGTGTTTGCTAAAACCCACAGATTTTCTTATCCGTGCATCCGTGCTGAGCCGAGCCGTGTTCGTGTCGTGCCGGGAAAATAACTGAGAACTTATATCTTTAAATACAGGTAGCTTGTTAGACAAACAGAAATTAAGATACTAGCTCTAGTCGTCAAGGCTAGACCAACCTCCCAGCCTCCTTAGTTACTCCTGGTTATAGAACTTAAAGCCTCTCAAGAGATGGATCTAGGTTTAACCAAACCCGCGAATGTTACCCTCTAGACAAATGTTTTCATAGATTTAATAAAAAATATTTGCAATAAGCTCTTAACTATTAGGCAACAAACAGGTAGATATGTCAACTAGGCTGAGGCAAATTTTTAGAGAAAAGTATCCCCAGCGGTTGGCGCTAATGGACATTTCCCGCTTGTTTCGGCTATCCTAGAGAATTGTAAATATTTAATAAAGATTTAGGATTGCTAAAAATCTGGGTACAAGCCAACGATATATAGTTAGGGGCTACGATGCTCAGGTCTAGGGAACAAGGGAAGAAGCGAATAGAATCATTTGAATTAAGTAGGCAAACATCTCAATATGGGCAACTCACAAAAACGGCTCAACTTGGTAACAGGTTTTGACTATGAAATTTTAGAATCCCAAGAACGGATTGTTGTCCAGCAACGAACTGGGGAAATTAGAGAGCGTTTACAGCGATCGGCCCAAGATATTTGGGAAATCGGTCAAAAGCTGGCTGACGTGCGATCGCGCCTCAAGCACGGTCAGTTCGATACCTGGTTAAAAGCTGAGTTTGGCTGGAGTCGGCGTACTGCTTATAACTTCATCAACGTTTACGAAGCCTTTCCCGAACGTGCAAACTTTGCACAGATTAATATTGCGACTTCGGCCCTCTACCTCTTAGCAGCACCATCAACTTCGCAAGAACTCCGCGATGAAGTTCTGCAACGAGCAAAAGAAGGCGAACCCGTAACCTATAAGGAAATCCGCCAAGTCATCAAAGAAGAGAAGTCACAGTCTCCTGCTGTAGAAAAGCCCCAATCGCCAAAGCCGGAAATTGTGGCGCTCAAACCAAAGGCTTTAGTAGAAGCGGAGAACTCAGTTGTAGAAGTGACTGCGCTAGATATACCGGCTCCTGCTGTTGCTCCTATTAACATTCAGCCCGGTTGGTATATGTTGGAGAAGCAACATCTACTGTTTTGTGGTGATACGGCTTCACCGAAATTTGTAGAACGGATACCGCAAGCAGCGCTGGCGATCGCAATTACTGGTGATGACTGGGATCACGATTGGCTGATCGAACGGGCAAAAACCGTAATTGTTTTTCCTGAATCCAGCCTCAAGGAGCAAATGCTCTCTAGCTTGCTGTCCATGTTTTCGACACCAGGAGAATCTGTGATTTTTCCCTGGTTGCCGGACTCAACAATGCTAGCGATCGCCCATAAACTAGAAAGAAATATTTTTGCCGGAGATATGAACCCAGAGAGATGCAGAAAAGCGATCGCCCATTCGCAACTCTTGGCTGAACCGATTAACCTGTGAAATTAAGTAGAAGGAAGAAGGAAGAAGGAAGAAGGAAGAAGGAAGAAGGAAGAGGGAAGAAGGAAGAAGGAAGAAAAATTTAGTTATCTAGGAGAGAAGGAAGAATGTTTATACAGTCAGCTTTTTAGCCATCCTTATCTTATGTTTAATTAGGTGGATTTACTTAGATCCTGTGTGAGTGAGGACTTAACTGACCGACAATTTGATTGAGTAATCGTGAAAGGCTTTGTAGCAGAAGTGTTTGGGCTGAGTGCAGGTAAAAATGATCTCCGGGAAACATCTCCAGCGAAAAAGTAGAGTTTGTCTGCTTTTGCCATGCTTCTAGGTCTTCGATACCAACTTTCCAATCTTCTAAGCCACCAAAAGCAGCGATCGGACAATCTAACGGCGATTCCTGCGAGTAGGCGTAAGTTTCAACCACAGCAAAATCCGCTCGTAGAGTAGGAAGTAGCAGTTCCATCAGTTCCTCGTTTTCTAGCACCGCTTTGGGAGTGCCATTATAACGGCACAATTCTCGGAGAAATTCTGGTTCTGGTAGAGCATGAATGGGAGGGTCGCGATCGGGAATTTGAGGAGCCCGATGACCGGACATAAACAAGTGAACTGGGCTTTGGTTATACTCTTTGCGGAGTCGTCGCGCCAGTTCAAAGCTCACCAATGCACCCATACTGTGACCGAAGAAAGCAAAAGGTTTATTAAGGCTGCTTAGGATCGTAAGAGCAAGAGTCTCAATTACAGGCTCGATCTCGGTAAAGGGAGTTTCCCGCAGTCGAAATCCACGTCCGGGAAGTTCGACCGGACAAACCTCCACCTCTGACGGTAGGTTCTCTGGAAAAGCACGGAAGTTCAAAGCCCCACCCCCGGCATAGTGAAAGCAGAATAGTCGCAATTTGGCTTCAGGATTAGGTTTCGGGTAGGTAATCCAAGAGTTTGCAGTTATGGTAGCGTTCATAAATTAATACTGTTGAAAGAGTTGATGCCGCAAGGGTTTGAGTTGATCTGTCTCAAAAATATCTCTGCGGGCGAAGCCTGCGGCTGACTACGCCTACGCGACTTTTTCGGGTTTGGATAACGGAAAATAAGTATAGCAACCGCCAAGGCGATTAGGAACGTTCTGATTTCCTGAAACCCTTGATGCTATTCCCTTCTTCCCATCTTCCCCATCCTCCCCCATCCTCCCCCCTCTTCCCCATCCCCATCTTCCCCATCTTCCCCATCTCCCCCTCCTAGTTATATCTCTAGCGAT
>DATGYA010000314.1:0-10060 GCA_035298405.1 Kamptonema sp.
GGATAGGCTTCCTCAAGCAACCGTTTAGTTAAGGGTTGCTAAATATTCATTTGCTGGGATGGTATTGAGTGCCCAGGAAACTATTGACATTTTCAACAGAATGTTAAAATGGACTTACCAGCTCCTGAACAAGCAATCAGATGTGTCATACTATGTCAATCCTTGACGAATACATTTACCCCTATTTTCATTGTCCGCCTGGATGAGCGAACAGGTAATGTATTTATCTTGGCAGGAGATAACATAGAGATAGAAATTTATCGCAATGGTCTGTGGAGGTTTTTGTGATGAAGCCTGAATTTAATACGATGACTAAAATTGAGCTCAGAGCTTATGTCATTGCTCACCCCAATGATAAAACAGCGTTTCATGCTTTTGTTGACCGTTTTACATCGGAAGCATCGACCAAGACATTTGATATCCCGAAATCAAGTGCTGAGGTTGAGGAAGTTGATATCTTGATTAGACAAAAGTTAGAGAAACTGAAGACGAATTAAGGCTGAAGAAGCGATCGCCTAGCGTGACAATATGCTGCGATTAATGTTCTTCAAATTATATTAATGGGAGTAAAAATATGAGTTATATCAGAATATTTGCAGACTTTTATAATGCTGATGAACAGAGTCGCCTTAGTCTAAATCGAGATAATATCACTTTGTAACCAAAGCGCGATCGCACTCCCCAAACTCAACCAATTACTGCTTAGAAGCTTCTTCTAAATATTGGCGCGATCGCTGTATCCGCTTCAACTTTTGCTCTCGGTTATGCTTTTCTAGTCCTACAAGTATTTCGTCTAATTGAAGACCAAATTCTTGTAAATCTAAGATTCCTTGACGCAGGTTAGCCGAAAGGCGTTTTCTCGTTTCTTCGTCAGGGATGCGGGGTTCTCCAGTCATAGTAAGTTCCACTCGATCTTGATTTCTTGGACACTACGCTCCATCGCAGGGATTCTGAGTTGATTCTCGGTGATGGCTCGCTCCAGCAATCTTAGCATATCAGCAGCCGCATTTGGTTGAGCTTCTGTAATGCGGAGTTGGATGTTGGATAGCTGAGAATACCTACTTGCAGCTTCTTCGGCAATATTCTTTAAGTCTTCCAAATTTGGAAGAGTGCTATCCGTTTCGCCAAAACTGTCGAACAAGGCAAACTCG
The DNA here is from genome assembly GCA_035298405.1 of Kamptonema sp. Classification (GTDB taxonomy): domain Bacteria; phylum Cyanobacteriota; class Cyanobacteriia; order Cyanobacteriales; family Microcoleaceae; genus Kamptonema. The sequence continues at coordinate 1,152 of DATGYA010000314.1, forward strand.
GCCGCGCCAGCTTCCTCAACTAAGTTCAACAATTGCCTTAATAGAGTCCAAATCGTTTCTGCCGTTTCTACAGGTAACTTTGCCATGTTGTAAATTGATAAATTATTTGAATAATTATTTCATAAAGCTAAAGTAATGTCAACACAATCTAAGGTTTTTTCAACACTTCAATCAAGGCATTATAAGCTGGTTTAGGACGATAAAATTCATCAAAAAGTAAGGGTGAATCAGCATTCCCAGTATGACCTGGAATCCAAGAATGCTTATCTGTTAAGCCCCAAACCGTAAAAGTTTTACAAGCTTTATTAGATAAACAAGCTGCCAGCATATCACCGTAAATCTTAGCTTGTTCTGCTAATTTCTCTGCTTCGCTACCGAAAGCTCTTTGAATTTGTACGTCCATCTCGGTAATATGAACTTCTAAACCTAATTTTCCTAAACGGCTGATATTATTCATAACATCGCTGGGTGGCATTGTCCCTAACCCGATTCCTAAGTGCATTTGCAAGCCTACGCCATCTAAGGGAATACCTCTAGTTTTGAAACTTTTAACTAAGTTATAGATCGCATTCGATTTAAAATTCATGCCTTCGCCGCCGTAATCGTTATAAAATAAATGTGCTTTAGGATCGGCTTCGCGTGCCCATTGAAAAGCCATTTCAATGTATCCAGGCCCAATTCCCTGCAACCAAATCGAATTACGCAGCGATCCGTCATCTGCGATCGCCTCATTTACGACATCCCAGGAATCGACTTTTCCCCGAAAATGACCGACTACTTTCTGGATGTGTTCTTTAAGAATAGCTGTCAATTCTTCGCGGCTAAATTTGCCTTCTGTCAACCATTTGGGGAGTTGATTATGCCAAACTAAAACGTGAGCGTGTACGTCCATACCATTAGCTTTGGCAAAGTCTACCAATTCGTCAGCATCGGTAAAATCATAAGCGCCGCGACGAGGACTTAACGGCTCAAACTTCATGGCATTTTCTGAAGATAAAAGGTTAAATTCTCGTCCGAGTAGCTGTCTATATTTTGCATCTTCCCGCAGTGGTTGCACTGCTACTGCGGCCCCGATTTTAATGCCCCGACTTTCCGCAAGATTTCGGAGACCACCTGCATCTCTGGGCACAGTTTTGGGTGAGAATGCTAGAACTATAGATGTTACTAATATTAAAATAATTGATGCAAACAACCAGGGGCGTTTCATATTGAAAATAAATTATAGTTATCGGGTGGCGATCGCTCGCAAGCAATAAAATTGCTTCACTACCTTTGCCATGATGTATTTTTGTCAAAACGCGATCGCCCTTTGAGAGAAAAAAGGCGATCGCGCTCTCACTTTAACGGCACATAATCAGACTTTGAGCAGACACAAACCCAGCGACAGGAGATGTAATCTCTACCCAATTGCGGTTTTGGCCACTTTTATCCAGAACTAGCTTGTAATTTTGGACGAGAGTCACTTTACTATTAGCGGGTACTCCCCCTCTGTAGGCCGACGCAGCAGACGCATCAGCGCGAACAGCTAAACCACGCGGCGCGACGCGGGGTTCCACTTGACGACAAAGATTTGCACCACTATTTCCGCCAGTATTACCATTACCAGCAGGGGGATTTTGGGGAGGATTGTTTGCTGTCCCCGAACAGGTTCCGAGATTGCTTTGGCTGTTAGCGTACCCGTTAGAAATATAACCTCTCACGGGAGATGAAATTTCTACCCAGAGGCGACCATCCGATGCTTGAAGTACGTTCGCAGCTTCAACCAGAGTAATTTGACTATTCAAGGGTGCGCTACCAACTTGACGGGATGTGAGAGAGGGTTTCTCACGAATAACTAAACCCTCCTGTGCAGTCACTTTGCGACAGAGACTTGCTGTAGCTTGGGCGATTTGAGAGGCACTTGACGGTGCATTTTGACGGGTATTTGATGTTACTGCTACGCCTTGGGCGATTGCAGAAATTTGCACGGTGCCTGCTGCGATCGCAAACAAGCTTAGCATTGCTGCGGGTTTATGCCAGCGACTCATCTTTTTCATGGGTTCCACTCCTCACTTAATCAATCTGAATTCGATGATGTAGTTATAGCAAAAAAGGTTTAGAGAATTTGTAATTATCTCTTAACACAGCTTCGCTGTGAATTTCGGAGAAAAGCATCCACAGTTTGGTAGAAGTTTGCTTAAAATTGCCGTAAAAAGCGCAAATCACTGGTATAAACGCGGCGGATATCATCAATTTGGTGCAGCACTTGAGCAAAGCGCTCAACCCCAAAACCAGCGGCAAATCCAGTATATTTTTCCGGGTCATAACCTACTGCCTTAAGAACATTAGGATCGACTACGCCACAGCCTAAAACTTCTAACCAGCGACCTTGCCACTGCAAGTCAACTTCTGCTGAGGGTTCAGTAAAAGGAAAATAACTAGCGCGGAAGCGGATTGGTAAATCTTGCCCGAACATTTGCCGCAAAAATTCTTTAATTGTGCCTTTGAGGTCAGTAAATGTCAGTCCTTCGTCAACTGCTAAAAGTTCAATTTGATGGAAGACGGCGGCGTGGGTAGCATCGACGGTATCGCGGCGATAAACGCGACCAGGGGCAACAATTCGGATCGGTGGTTTATGGTTTTCCATGTAGCGAATTTGGACGCTAGATGTGTGAGTCCGCAGTAGGTTTCCGTCAGCTAAATAGAAGGTATCTTGCATATCCCGTGCGGGGTGATCTGGCGGCGTATTTAGGGCTTCAAAGTTGTAGTAATCTGATTCTATTTCTGGGCCAGTAGCGACGGTATAGCCAAGACCAACGAAGATATCTAAAGCTCGGTCAATTACTCCATTTAAGGGGTGAATTTTACCTTGGGGACGGTAAACCCCAGGCATGGTGACATCGATAGTTTCTGCTTCGAGTTTAGCTTGAATTTGGGCTGATTGTAGGGCGGTGCGTTTGTTGTCTAATTCGGTGGCGATCGCTTCTTTGATAACATTGGCGATCGCACCTATTTTCGGTCGCTGATCCCCTGGTAATTTGCCCATACTGCCTAAAATTTGAGACAGTTGACCTTTCTTGCCGAAGTAGCCAATCCGCAACTGTTCTAGTTGTTCTAGAGTATTAGAAGTTGCGATCGCATTTTCCGCTTCTTGGCGCAGGGTTTCTAATTGCGCTTCTAAGTCATTTAGCTGAGTAGTCATCTTTGCTGAGGTCTGTTAAATTTTGCAGCCATAATGAGTTTAGCGCAATTTGTACGATTAGGAATCAATTATTAATCCTATAGCCAACCTCTCGTCAATTCTGAACACCCTCTCTGCTCTTTCTTTGCGCCTCTGCGTCCTCTGCGGTTCGCCCAAAAAATATAGTTTACAAATTCTACAAGGATTGCTATATTGAATTTGTGGGTAATAAATAGGTAAATCTTCATAAAATCCTAGTAAAATATTCCGAAAGCCCTCAATAGTCAATAACCTATAAACTTTCAACCACAAGAGGAACTATGCCAGAAATTATTACTGCCGTTTACGAAAATGGGGTTTTGCGCCCTGTGAATTCTGTCTCACTGAAAGAGGGTGAAACTGTGCGGCTTAAAATCGTCCCGGAAGTAGCGCCGGGAGGACAAAAAACTGATATGGACAAGGCATTTCAAATCCTTGTTGATGAAGGAGTAATCAGTCTCCCGCCTAAATATGGTCAAGTCGATCCGGCCGAACTAGCGCGGCGCGAACAGAATAGAAAACTGGTGAAAATCGAGGGGAAACCTCTGTCAGAAACCATCATTGAGGATCGCGGCCCGTGGTAAATGCTTACTTTCTAGATACCAGCGCTTTAGCCAAACGCTATATAATTATCCCTAGTTAATATTTATGCGAAAGTAAGTCATAATTTTATTGCATTACCTATCAAAGAATTGGTTACTATCCGCACCACGCCGATATCAACTAACTTTAACAAATCTTCCCGGCTGTCCACCGTCCAAGCAACAATATCTACTCCCTGATTCCTACTAATTTCAACCAACAGTGGATTCTCCAGTAAAACGTGATATTGAGCGCTGATTAGACGATCGCCATCTGCTACAGCCTTAGCTAATTTAGCTTTATAATCACTTTCATTAGCGACGATATGACCAATCAGTAAATCTCTTGAAACTTGCCGCAATTGTTCTAGAAATTTATCGTTAAAAGATGTAATTACGCTTTTTTCGTTAACTTGTTCAACTATCAAGGTATTAACAAAAGCTTCAATTTCTGAATTTGACCAATCGCAGTGAGGTTTGATATCAAAATAGAGAAACTTATCAAGGTTTTTGAGAATGCCTAAAGCTGCTTGTAATGTAGGAATTCTTTCGCCAGAAAAGCGATCGCTGAACCATGTACCAACATCTAGCATTTTCAATTCTTCTAAGGTTTTATCCCTGACTTTACCAGAGGTTTTAGTAATTCTGTCCAGTGTCACGTCGTGGAAAATAACTGGTACACCGTCGGCGGATAATTGGACATCAAATTCGATAGAGTTAGCGCCTTGCTTGATGGCAAGATCGAAGGCTGCTAAGGTATTTTCAGGTGCGATCGCAGAAAAACCCCGATGAGCAATGATTTCTATCACAGTAATTTTACCTCTTTGGTAACTGATTGGGAAACGGATTCAATGGATGTTACCAGTTAAGAGTTAACTGTTAACTCTTAACTGTTAACATTGTTAAAATGAGTAGCGATCGCTATTTTTTTATTCAGGGGTATCGCTGTTTCACTCGCAGCGCGATCGCAACTCCAAGCTATCCCCAACATTCGACACTGTTAAAATCTGACAGCCGAATGTAAATAATTGTAACGAGTAACAGTTTTCTACGTAAAAGTAGCAGACGACTCCCCATAGAGAAATAGGGGTTTCCCAAAGTCTCCACTGTTGAGGCTAATCTGAGTCGGGAGTGGATCGCGGCGATCGCTCTTTCCATAGTCAGGCGCGATGCCTGGCGGCTGGCTACGCTTACGCACTTAATTGTACCTCAATCTAATCTCGTAACATCCACATTTGGAAGCAAATAACAATGGCATTACAACCTAACGTTGAAAATGGCATATCCCGCTTGCTCGGCGATAACACTGCTGAAACTATTAACTTGTCAGTGGGAGAACTAACAAATTTTGCAGGTGGCGCGTTTTTACTCGGCGGTAATGATACTGTTCAAGGTTCTACTGATAGTGAATTTATTGGAGGTAATAACGGTGAAGATAGCCTTTTAGGTGGTGCTGGTAATGACACTTTGATGGGAGGAAAAGATGGCGATTATGTAGATGGAGAAATTGGCAACGATTTAGTCCGAGGCGATTTAGATGCAGATATTGTCAGGGGTGGAGAAGGTAATGATAGTTTATATGGCGGTAGAGGTAACGATCAACTTTTTGGCGATGCTGGGGATGATTTTCTCTCAGGCGATCGCGACACTGATACGCTCACTGGTGGTGCAGGAAAAGATACATTTGCGCTGGCAACTGGTGGAGGTGTAGATATCATCAATGACTTTGAAAATGGAGTTGATTTAATCCAGCTACCTAGTGGTGTAAATAGTGTCAGCCTTCAAAGTAGCGGCGCGAATACTCTAATTGCAGATAGTATCACAGGTGAGATATTCGCTCAAATAAATAATGTTTTACCTTCTAGTATTACCAGTGGTAGTTTCGTGGGTGGTAGTTCGACTCAGGGGGGAAATAATACCGCGCCTGAAAATCCAGATTTTATCAATCGAGTTGTAGAACTTACTAATTTGGAAAGAAGTAAATTGGGTTTACCTGCGCTGAAAGCGAATCCTGTGTTAACTACAGCGGCTCAGAATCATACGCGGAATATGGCAGATCAAGACTTTTTTAGTCACACGGGGAAAGATGGTTCTTCTCCAACTAATCGCGTGCAATCTATTGGTTATCCGGGAGTAGCTGGGGAGAACATTGCTGCGGGTTCTGCCACGCCAGAGGATGTGTTCGCACAGTGGATGAATAGTTCAGGACATCGCGCTAATATTCTGAATGCTGATTATCAGGAAATTGGTGTGGGTTATTACTTTTTAGCGAATGATACTGGTAGTGTTAACTATAACAGGTATTGGACGCAGGTTTTTGGGATTCCTACGGGTCGGTGATAGATGGATTAATGGGTGGGAAGAGTGAGGCGATCGCATTTGTAAAAAGATGCGATCGTCTGATAATTAGACAATTAGCCGCCACCTCAATTCAGCTACTTGCTTGTTCAGTTGAGTCTATTTCAGAAGATAAAATAGCGGCAATTATTGCTGGGTTTTAATATGAATCTACTCAGCGTCAACTAATTGTAATTAAAAAAGCGCGTAGGCGTAGCCAAACGCAGGTATCGCTTTTTTCCATCTCTCCCTATTCTATCCCAGATCCCAGAATTGACTTATCTGCAATTGCCCTAAAATCGCGACTCAAAATAAAATTATTAGGAAACTTCTCTTTCAAAGCCAATAGCACAGGAGTTGCCTTTTGCTCCTGCAAATTATCTACTTTATTCCAAGTAAAAGGAGCCTTTTTTTCCGCCGCCATCCATAGCAAACGCTTCGCTCGTGTCATCGCCACATACAGCAACCGAAACTCTTCTGACATCTTCAAATATCCTGCCAATTCCCAAGCAGTACCGACATCTGGTAAAGGATATTGTTTGTGCAAACAGGCGCGAATTTGAGCGCGTGCTACTTCAGCTAATGTAAAATCTCCTAAAAATCGAGATTGTGGTAATACCCGCAAACTTCCCGGAATCATTTGTTCCTGCAAAAATGGTATAAAAACATAATCCCAATCTAACCCTTTTGCTTTGTGCATAGTCATAATAGTAATTTGGCGCGATCGCACATAAGGGTGTTCTCGTCCATCCTCTCCCTCTAGCGGTATTTCTACAGGTTCAAATCGCTCAGAAGTAACAATTTCTATGAGTGCATCCAACACTGCGCTCATAGAATTATTGCCAGCAGTTTGTTTAGCAATTCTTTCTGCCAATTTGTCAGCAGTAGCTAACTCTGTCTGTTTATATTGCAGCGATAAAGCTAGAAAAGAAATCAACTGATAAATTGGTAATTCTAACTTTGCTTGTAGCAAGCTGCAACAGAAATATCGACATCTGAGAACGTCATCAGACTGCTGCGGATCGAGAGGGCCGGGGTAAAGAAACTGCTCGGATTGTGTCGCGAGAGCATTATAATCTTGCTTGGGGATAAGTTCGCGATCGCTTAACACTTTCAAAGCCGCTTTTAGATAGTCAGGGGAATGTGGGCGGTCAATAAATTGCAATAATGCCAAAATTTCCGCAGGAACTTGTGAATATCGCTCTCTTTCCGATACATCTTCTACCCTAATTCCATACTTGCTCAAATCAAACTTCATGTTATGCTTAGAGGGATTTTCTAACACCTCTCTCACAAACCGCCCCTGTTTATTTTCCCTTACCAATATGGCGGCAGAGCTTTTATTTTCCGAATTAGAAAACAACTGGATCGCACGTTCGGCAATTAACCTAACCGAGTCATAAATATCAAGAGGTTGACAGATTTCTAAACCTCGACTTTCTGGGGCTGGATTAGCATCAGGCTGGGGGTCATCAGCATATACTGGCAGAATATTTTGCTCGTGAAAAGGTTGTTCCCTGCCAGTTAATTTAGAACCATTTACCCATTGTACAACAAAATTAGCAGCATTAATAATAATCTGCGTACTGCGGCCGGCTCGATTCATTGTAGCTAAATTACCTTCAGCTTCACAAGCTTTGCAGAAGTCTCGAAAATAAATTGGATCAGCCGGAGTAAAAGTAGAATTAATTGCTTGATTCGGATCTCCGACGCGGATAAAATTAGGAGGTTGGTGAGGATGATCTGAGTCACTAGCTAGTATTTCTAATAACTTAGTTTGAAGTTCTGTAGAATCTTGAGCTTCATCTTCAAACACTGCAAATACTTGCTTTTGCTCCAACGCTCTAGCAGTGGGATTGTCTAGAACCCGTACCGCTGCTAAAATCATTTCATCGTAATCGATAAAGTTGCGCGATCGCAACAAAGCCTGATACTTCTCGTACAACCCCGCCGCGATCGCTAAAGTCTGATAGCCATCCTCAGAAACGCGATCGCTCATCTCCCGCAAATCCCTTGGTAACAAACCAGAAGATTTTGCTTCATGCACCACCGCAGTTGCTAATTGTGGCAAAACCTCAGTCCGCAAAACCGACTGGCGGCGCATCCGTTCCGTTTCCTCCCCATCAAATTGATTACCTTCCAGTAAAATTTGATACCGTTGCGGATTTTCTGCTATCCATTGTTCCACAGCAATCCTAATTAATCTGTGGCTTTGATTCGGCGTTACCAAAGTTGAATTATCAAAATCCAAACCCGACAAATCGGGGTGACGAAGCGCTATATTCATAGCCAAACCGTGCAGCGTATGCACCACAAAACCGCCCTCTGGCAAAGATAACTTTCGCAGTTCCTCGCGGATTTTAGTTTTAATATTTGCGGTTGCGGAACGAGTAAAAGTTACAACTACTAACTGGCGGCGACTATGAAGGCGAAAATTCGCGATCGCAATTGCCGCCGCCTTCGCCATTCCCGTAGATTTACCAGCACCAGGAACCGCCGAAACCGCCAATCGACCTCCTCGCCATTCCCCCATTTTATCTTGTCCAGGCCGCAGAGTTTTGAGCAGTTGACTGCAAGCTTCCTGCCGCAAAACTGTGGCGATATCGGTTGGTTTTGCTGTCCCTGAGTCTGACTGCGGCGATTCAGTGCTCAGCCTCTCAACAGTTGAGTCTGTAAAATTCACATCAAAATCGTCTGTCATAGGGATTATATAGCAGAAGGAAGAAGGAAGAAGGATGAGGTAATAATAGCAAGGGTTTCGGCAATCAAGATAGTCCTAACCGTCTTGGCGG
>DATGYA010000315.1:0-2569 GCA_035298405.1 Kamptonema sp.
ACCTATATATCTGGAGTGGAACGCGGAGTAAGAAACCCTTCCCTTACTGCACTTACAAGTCTTGCTAATGGTCTAGGCATAACCGTTTCTAATCTTCTTAACAATCTAGAAATAGTGATCGAAAACATAGAATGAGCAATCAAGATTTAGCAAACACAATTAAAGCTCATTTAAAAGTGTATTGCTTCTATATTGCATTTTATTCTTACTGCATTCTATCTATTGTACGATACTGAATCGCTTCTGCAACATGATTACTTTTCAAGTTTTCATCACCAGCTAGATCGGCAATAGTCCTCGCTACTTTTAGAATGCGATCGCTAGCCCTCGCCGATAGCCCTAACTTCCGAATTGCCCCTTCTAATAAATTCCGAGAAGCATCATCCAACTGACACCATTTATTAATATGGCGGCTTTGCATTTCCGCATTACAGCGCAAATTAGATTCAGATTTAAACCTTTCTCCCGCACGCGATCGCGCCTGCTGAACCCTCACCCGTACTGGTTCCGACTCCTCACCCGTCGGTTGTCGCGTAATTTCTTCCGGCTTCAAACGATTAACAGCTACTTGCAAATCAATCCGATCCATCAAAGGGCCAGAAAGTTTTGCCCAATACTGCTCTCTTTTTTGCGGCGAACAAGTACACTGTTGAATAGCATCGCCATAGTAACCACAAGCACAGGGATTGGTACTAGAAACTAAAGTAAATTGTGCCGGAAACATCACAGATTGGCGAGTCCGTGAAATCGTAACTTGACCATCCTCTAGTGGCTGTCGCAAAAACTCCAAAACATCTCGTTTAAATTCTGTCAATTCATCAAGAAAAAGCACACCCCTGTGAGCTAAAGATATTTCCCCAGGACGCGGAAAACTACCACCACCAACCAGAGAAGGGCCAGAGGCAGAATGGTGAGGACTGCGAAAAGGGCGATCGCTAATCAGCGTTCCCCTATCCTTTAATAACCCCGCCACAGAATGAATTTGAGTTACTTCTAAAGCTTCATCAAATGTCAGCGGCGGTAATATCCCCGGCAAGCGCCTTGCTAACATCGTCTTACCGCTACCAGGGGGCCCAACAAAAATTAAATTATGTCCGCCAGCAGCCGCAATTTCTAACGCACGGCGGGCATGAGCTTGTCCTTTTACATCCTTTAAATCTAAACCAGGAAACCGCGCGATCGCCAACTCTTTTCTACCATCTAACTGCACTGGCGAATAGTGTTTGGGATTATTCAAAAAATCCGTAACTTCAAATAAACTCTCGAAACCGTAAACCGATAAACCTTGAATCAAAGCCGCCTCCCGCGCATTTACAGCAGGCAAAACCAACCCTGATATCCCCATCTTTTGGGCGGCAACAGCGATCGGCAAAACACCCGCAACAGGGCGCAAACTTCCGTCCAGAGAAAGTTCTCCCAAAAACAGATAATCCCCTAACAAATCCGCATTAACTTGTTCCGAAGCCGCCAGAATTCCCACCGCGATCGACAAATCAAAACTCGGCCCTTCCTTTCGCAAATCCGCAGGAGTTAAATTAATCACAATACTCCGCATCGGAAAAGCATATCCAGCATTTTTCAGAGTAGCCTTTACCCTTTCTTTAGCTTCTTGTACCGCAGCATCAGGCAGGCCTACTACCACAATTTTCGGGAGTCCCCCCGATACATCGACCTCAACACCCACCTTAACAGCGTCAATCCCAACAATAGATGCACTCCAAACCCTAGCAAGCATTGTCCTTTATCCTAGATAACTAAATCCTTAGCCTTTAAACCCATGACAACTCAAGATACCCTTTTCAGCAAGATTATCCGCAGGGAAATCCCAGCAGAAATCGTTTATGAGGATGACTTAGCCCTTGCTTTCAAAGATATTCACCCCCAAGCCCCCGTCCACATCCTCGTCATACCCAAACAGCCCATCCCCAAGTTAGCCGATGCCGAGTCACAAGACCACGCTCTCATGGGTCACTTATTGCTAACCGTCAAGCGAGTTGCAGAACTTGCCGGACTCAGTAATGGCTACCGCGTCGTCATCAACACAGGTGCAGATGGCGGCCAAACCGTAGACCACTTACACCTTCACATTCTTGGGGGTCGCCAGATGGCATGGCCTCCAGGCTGAAATTCATAAGTATAGGTACGTAGTTGCGCTTCAGCGCTCTTTGCAGGCATGAAAGAGCGCTGAAGCGCAACTACATACCTCAGTGTGGACTTTTACATAAGTTAATCTAATATTACTCACAACTAAATCTTAATCTTAAAGGCCTTTACAAACCGAAATAAAAGCGTTAAGTTATTGACATGGCGGAACACAAAACCGCCCTGAACCTTGAAAAATACATAAAGCAATCATAAGCACATGACAACTACCTTACAGCAGCGCGAAAGCGCTAACGTCTGGGAACGGTTCTGCGAGTGGGTAACCAGCACTGACAACCGCATTTATATCGGTTGGTTCGGCGTACTGATGATCCCCACCCTGTTAACCGCCACCACTTGCTACATCATCGCCTTCATCGCTGCTCCTCCAGTGGACATCGATGGTATCCGCGAACCCGTTGCTGGT
>DATGYA010000316.1:0-2211 GCA_035298405.1 Kamptonema sp.
GCGACACCAACACCGACACCAACTCCAACTCCTACACTCAGTTTTGTATCTATCAAGATACCCAAAGCTAATGCAATGGATGCTGGAGACTCAACTCAGACAGTAAAAAATACTGCTGTTGGGGGAAATTACTACTTATCAGATAATGCAGATACTTCAATTCCCTCCGCAGCTATTGGTTTATCAATCTTTGCTTTATCTGGTCAAGATAATCTCACAGGTACAGCAGGTTCAGATAGCATCAATGGAATGCAAGGTGCGGATACAATTGATGGTGCAGATGGCAATGATAGTCTGTTAGGAGGTAAAGAATCAGATAGTCTGGTTGGTGGTACTGGCAATGACATCATCAGTGCTAACAATGACAATGACACATTAATTGGGGGAGATGGTAACGATACCTTACGCGGAGGTAAAGATAATGATGTTCTTATTGGCAATAGTGGTGAAGATTGGCTTGTCGGCGATCGCGGTCAAGATATGCTCACTGGCGGCGCTGGTAATGATACTTTTGTCCTAGCAGGTGGTCAGATAGCAGCAACTAATCTACAAGACTCCGACGTAATTATTGACTTTCTAGCTGGTGATAAGATTGGTCTAACTGATGGTATTAACTTTGGAAGTCTGACTTTTGAAGCAGTTAATTTGAAGGTTGATGAAGGGGAGATTGTTGCTTCTACGGCTATAAAAGTTGGTGATAATTATTTGGGGATAGTCTTAGGGGTAGCTAAAACCAATCTGACCTCTAACGTTTTCATAACTACAATATGATCTTTCTGGAAGTTCTCCAAAATCATAGCAACCGATGAAGGTTGGGTAGGAGTAACTTACAGAAGATTGCAGGTTGATAGCGATCGCGCATAAAACAAACCTCACTTTTTTACCAAAAGTGAGGTTTGTTTTATCTATCTAACGGAGAGGGAGGGATTCGAACCCTCGTTAAGTTGCCCTAAACAGCATTTCCAGTGCTGCGCCTTCAACCGCTCGGCCACCTCTCCAAGGCAGAAATCAAGATTTATGCCACAGAAAAACTATGTTAGCAGAACAAACATGAATTTGGCAAGAGATTTTGGGATGAATTTGCGGTTTAATATTGGTAGGGTATGGCGATCGCCAATTTAGCTCGCCAACAAACAGACTCAGCAAACAGCTAAATCCCTTTTATACCAAAGCTTTTGCCCGCGTCCACTCGTAAAAAATCTCAACTCTAAAATCCTTATGGTACGTTCTTACAGCATTAAGATTTATAACAGACAGACTGGCGATCGCCGCACCGTCCAAGTCCCAGAAGACCGCTACATCCTCCACAGCGCCGAAAACCAAGGTGTTGACCTACCATTTTCCTGCCGCAATGGAGCCTGCACTACCTGTGCCGTGCGCCTCCTAGCCGGTGAAGTTTATCAGCCAGAAGCAATGGGCCTCTCAGTAGAATTACAAAAACAGGGTTATGCTCTATTATGTGTCAGCTATCCCTGCTGCGATATAGAAGTAGAAACTCAAGACGAAGATGAAGTCTACGAACTCCAATTCGGACGATACTTCGGCAAAGGCAAAGTCATACGAGGATTGCCTTTAGATGAAGAGTAAAGCAATATGGGCATAGCAATAAAAAATCTTGACCAAACCCAGCGAATTGTCTCAAAAGTAGGGGAGAAAGTTGTGTATTGCTTATTAGCGATCGCCTTTTGCCTATTTTTAGTTAGCTGCGAAGAACCCCCAGAAAAACCCTCTGGCTCCACCGTCAAAGTAGAGGGAGTTATCACCGGACAAAGCATCGAAATCGCAGGCTTTGCTGACCAAACCCCAATACTAGAACAAGTACGGCTGATCGGCATAGAAGCCCCCGACTTAAAACAGCAGCCTTGGGGCCCAGAGGCCAGACAAAAACTAGAACAACTCATTGGCGGACAGCAGGTACTATTAGAATCTGATGCCCAAGATAAAGACCGCTACGATCGCAAATTAGCTTATCTCTGGCGAGGCGAAATCCTCCTCAACGAACAGCTAGTAAAAGAAGGATACGCCCTAGTAGTCGCGCGATCGCCCAACACCAAATACAAACAGCGCCTCGCCAACGCCCAAGAATGGGCTAGACTCATGGGGCGCGGCATTTGGAACCCAGAAGCACCCATGCGCCAAACCCCCGCAGAATTTAGAAATCAGAATCGGAAATAGGGGAGATGGGGAGGATGGGGGAGATGGGGGAGATGG
>DATGYA010000317.1:0-13315 GCA_035298405.1 Kamptonema sp.
CTTGAGCTGATAAAATACCCCGTTTAAAATTTCTCTTTTACTCCATTTTGGAGTGCGAGTTTTTTTCTTCCGGGGTAATAATGGCTCAATAATTAACCATTCTCCCTCTGTTAAATCCGTCGAATAGGACATAATCTTTTCATCGAGTCAGGGTTGGAGGGTGAGCTACCATCTCGAATTGTCAATAAAGCTGTGATAATTGCTACTATCTTGAGAGAAAAGTGTGTAATGGTCAACCATTTACTGACGACAGCTTATAGCTGCGTTCGAGCGAAAGCGCGATCGCGCTCCACTTCATCATAACTTTGGAAAGGGAAAAGATCCCAAATGGGTTCTATAGTGGGTGCTTTAATCTGTATAGTATGTCTTGGAGTTATGCAACTAGCAGATGGTAATGAGTGCGATCGCGCTCACCCATCAACTTAACCGATGTAGGGGGCACGCATATTGATTCCGATTGCACTTTAATTTTTAATTTTTAATTTTTAATTGCATATCCCGTACACTCTCAGAGATATAGATAGACAGAACAAATGTTTACCCTGCTAGAACAGCTTTTATGGAAAAGCTAAATTCTAAGGAGAAATTAACCGATGAAAAATAATTTAACTGATTCTGAGCTTGATTTTGAAATTTTGCCCGCAGAGGCGATCGCGCTGACATCCACCTGCATCGATCGGGCAATTCAACTCAGCAAAGCTATGCAAAATCCAGGGCGGCAATGGCAAGTTTATTTCAATGCTTTAGCCCTGTTTGCTTTCACACAGTGGGCTGAAGAAAAAACACCAAAGATCGAAGTAAATCCCCAAAAATGCTCGATTTTACAGCCAAAATATGCTAATATAATTGAAGGAGTTTATAACTTAAAAGTAGGCAAATTTAAAGTTTGCTTGCTAGCAATGGGGAGCTTAACAGACGAAGAAGTATCTATATCCAGAGCTGCAATTGATTTGCCAGAATTTATCGCTCATTTTTATATTGTTGTGGAAGTAGCCGAAGAAATTGAAGAAGCCGCCATCCTGGGGTTTATACGTTACGACCAATTGATTGAGCGATTTAGGTCGGTAAATTTGCCAGGAGTGGCTGACTGGACATATCGTTTACCTTTGGCTTGGTTTAATAGTAACTCAGATGATTTACTGCTATATTTACGCTGTCTTGAACCGGAGGCGATCGCGCTCCCCCCTACCCCCGTTCGCCATCTCGCAACCCTATCAGCAATGCAGGCTCAATTGTCTCCACTATTGCCGCAGTTGCGAGCGGGCGATCGAGAAATTTGGGAGCTATTAAGTTGGCAACAAGCAACAGAAATTTTGACAAATCCGCCCTTGATAAATTGGTTATATGAAGAATCTACACGCTCAACTCCAGAGTCAAAATTGACTCAGGGAATATTAAATGTTGGGCTATGGTTGCGGGATGAAATCGATGATTTAGCGCGAGAATTGTCCTGGGTATTGTTACCTGCTTTTAATTCAGACAGATTCAGTTTAGCTGCGGCAGGGGCAATGCGATCGCCCATTGAAGAACTAGAAGCCATTGTCACCCAATTAGAGCGTCGGGGAACAGCAATTCCAACAGCAGCTAGGGGAGGTTGCAAAACCTTGAATTTAGCATCAATTTCCCTGCGGCTTTATGTCGTGACTTGGCCGCTGCTATCCACAGAAAATATCCCAGAGTGGAAATTGCTGTTAATATTAGGAGGTTCCCCCTCTGGCACTCGCCTCCCCGACGGCACGAGAATGCAAGTCAGCGACAATGTAAGCGTGTTGGTTGAACAAACAATCGACCCCAACACTACTGAACCCTATCTTTACAGTCTGGTAGCGGGAACGTGGGACGAACAATTTACTGTCACCCTAGCCCTCAGCAATGGAGCAATATTAACATTGCCTCCCTTTGCTTTCCGTCCTAATTAAAAAGTAGGGATAAATGTCAACTTTTCGGTTAAAAATTCAGCGTTTTGAGCAAAATTGTTTGTTTGAACTATCTTGGGGGATAGGACAACAACTATCGGCAACGCTGCACTATCCAGAGTCGATATCGAGTTGGTATCAAGAATGGCAGCGAACTTATCTGAGCTTTTATAAATCAGCTTTGAGAGGGCGCGTAGAAGCTAGCGGAAGCATTGCACCACCGCCTATAGATTGGCACGCTAGACTAATCCAAGCTGAAGCTAGATTGCTATCAGAATTTCACCATTGGCTGCGAAGTGCGGAGTTATTTGAAATTCGGGCAGAAATTGCTAATAGTAGATTGTGGGGAGTTAATGAGTTTAGAAGTGTTGGTAGTCAACATTCAAATGTTAATGTATTTCTTTGTTGCCATCCAATTGAAATAGAGCGTTTGCCTTGGGAATCTTGGGAAATCGGAGCAGATTTTCCGACATTAGGGGAAATTCGGATTGTTAGAACTCCCGTAAATGTTCGCAGTGAAACTGAGACAACTAGGGAATACAAGCGCGGCAAAAAAGCTAGAATTTTAGCAATTTTAGGAGATGATACAGGATTGAATTTTCAGGGCGATCGCGCCGCTGTCCGTTCTCTAGCCCGCATCGCTGAAATTAAGTTTGTCGGTTGGCAACCGGGATTAGATATTGCTGAATTGAAAGCGAATATCTGTCAGGCTTTAGCGGATGAAAGAGGTTGGGATTTACTGTTTTTTGCTGGACACAGTAACGAAACAACTATGACGGGGGGAGAATTAGCGATCGCGCCTGATGCCTGCATATCAATTAGCGAGATTAAACCCCAACTTCTCTCAGCAAAAGAGCGAGGATTAAAGTTTGCCTTGTTTAATTCTTGCTGTGGTTTGAGCATTGCTAATTCGCTAATTGACTTAGGATTAAATCAAGTCGCTGTGATGCGAGAACCCATTCACAATCAGGTAGCACAGGTATTTTTAGCCAGGTTTTTACAAGAACTAGCAGAACACAAAGACGTACAAGATGCGCTGATAGCTGCTTCTCAATATCTTAAACTAGAAAAGAGCTTAACTTATCCCTCTGTTTGCCTAGTTCCTTCCTTATTTTGTCATCCAGGTGCAGTATTTTTTAAGATGCAGCCTTATGGCTTAAGAGAATTTATTAAACGTCTTGCACCCACTCGGACAGAAGCGATCGCACTTTCAATTATAACATTCCTTAGTTTATCCTTGCCAGTACAGGATTGGCTGCTAGAAAAGCGCGTTTTAGCACAAGCAATTTACCGCCAAATGACGGGGCAATTGGCAACAGCAGTAACGCCAAATGTACTGCTAGTAGCAATTGATGATAAGTCTATTCGCGAAGCTAAAATTTCTAATCCCAAGCCGATGAACCGAAAATATCTTGCTAAGTTAATAGATAAGCTTTCGGCAAATAATGCCAGAGTTGTCGGCATTGATTATTTATTAGATCGGCCCCAGGTAGAGAGCGATCGCATACTTTCTCAATCTATACAAGCCGCCATTCAAAAACAGCGACATCCCACTTGGTTTGTATTCGCCTCTGTCCGCGACGACACCGAAGGATGGTTGAAAGTTTTGCCAGAAATTGCTAGTCCTAATTGGAGCTTGCAAGGTCATATTAATATGGTACACTGGTACATGAGATTAGTGCCTGAAGACAATTCCACTTCTGCAAAAATGCCCTTAGCTTATATGTTGGCATTAGCCTATAGATTAAACTTAGAAACTGACTCCCAGCTAACGCTGACAGATAGTCAAAAATTACTAACAAAAAATAAAAATCAAGAATCCTATCAACTTGTAGCGCCCAAATTAGACAGAAAAAGCGATCTTTTTGCCGATGCGATCGCATACCTCAATCGAGTTAAAAAACTTAATTACAAAACAATCTTTTCCCCCTCATCGCAACTACAACCAATTACCAGCTTATCTTATGATTGGGGTCAAATGTGGTTGCAACCAATCATTGATTTTTCGATTCCCCCAGAACATATATATCAGCATATTTCCGCTTGGCAACTTCTCAATAGTAAAGTTAATTCTCCCCAATTGCAGCACTTACAGCAGCAAGTTGTACTGATCGCACCGGGAGGATATAGCGAAGCGGGAGTAATCAGAGATGGAGAGGATAATTTTAAGATTCCACCAGCAGTTAGCTACTGGTTTAATCAGCGCCGCCACAACCCACGCCGCTATTTCACTGGTGGGGAAGCTCACGCATATATGATCCACCATTTCTTGAATAAAAGGCTGGTGGTTCCTATTCCCGATCTGTGGACGATCGGTCTAGCAGTGCTGTTAGGAAAAGTTACCGCGATCGCGCTAGTCAGTCGCCAAAGAACAGTAGGTTTACTATTAATAGGAATAGTTGTTTATGGACTCATTAGCTTGCAGCTTTACATTACTGCTGCTGTCCTGCTACCCTGGGTTTTACCAGCGGGGACATTGGCTATTTATTTGCTACCCATACTGGTAAAATCAAACAACAAAAAGTCTGCCAAAGTCTTGCATTTTTCTGGATTGAGTTTGCTAAAGGATTTAAGATGAAACTTCACAAGTTATTCACGATTTCTATGCTATTATTTTCAGTAGTATTATGGCCGGGAGTGCCGCAATTATCCCTGCAAAATGCTAGCGCTCAAACAGAAGAAAAACAGTTACCTTGGGATAAGTTATACGAGAAAGAACCTCCCAGAAAAGAAGAAACA
This sequence comes from Kamptonema sp., assembly GCA_035298405.1. Lineage (GTDB taxonomy): Bacteria > Cyanobacteriota > Cyanobacteriia > Cyanobacteriales > Microcoleaceae > Kamptonema. The sequence continues at coordinate 4,656 of DATGYA010000317.1, forward strand.
GGAGGTTCTCGCGGTGGTGTGGAACTATGCACAATTTCGCCAGAATCATTGTCAGGAGAAGCAATCAGAATTTGGAACGATCGCCCTTTATTTATCTGGCAAGGAACTTTATCAAAAATAGAGGTTCGCAAACGCCGTAGCCAAGAAGTATTGTGGAGTCAGAAAATTGCGACCAACAACAACAGCATACTGTATAGGGGGTCGCCTCTGCAATCAGGAGAAAGTTATGATTGGCTGCTGTTTGAAGAGGGTTCTAGTATTGCCACTTTTCAAGTTTCATTCCAAATGCTTTCCGCCGAGGAACGCGATCGCATTACCGCCGATTTAAACAGCTTAGAAACCCAATTGCAGCAAGAAGGAGCAACCACAGAAAAGATTGCTTATGCCAAAGCTAATTATTTTGCTTCTCGCCAGATGTGGCCAGATGTTTTCCAGTCTGCTTATGAAGTGAAAAATCCCTCACAAGCTTTGATAAATTTCATTCAAAATATCCCACAGCAGTTTTGTAGGTAGTTTTAATTAGCAATTAGCCATTAGCAATTTAATCAATGAAAACGCGATCGCGCCCCAAAGCTTTAGCCTTATAGAGCGAACGATCTGCGGCAGCAATCAAGCTTTCTTTTGAAATTTCAGGCTTAGGAACTACAGTCGCCACACCAAAAGTCAAAGTTACATAGGAACTAATTGATGAGTGAGGATAGTTAATTTTTAACGCTCTCACACAAGCTCGAATTTGCTCCACAATGCTAACAGCGCGATCGGATGTACTATTTGGCAGAATCACGGCAAATTCTTCACCACCGTAACGAGCGACTAAATCCCCTTCATATTGAACAGCTTCCTGAAGAGCTTGAGCGATTTGTTGCAAGCAACGATCGCCAGCTTGATGACCATAAGTGTCATTGTATATCTTAAAAAAATCAACATCACAAAGAATTAGCGATAAAGGTGTTTGCTCCTGTACCAACCTTTGCCACTCGCCCTCCAAATATTCATCAAATCGGCGGCGATTAGCAATCTGAGTTAAACTATCTAAAGATGCGAGGCGAAACAACTCAGAATTAGCCAACTCTAACTCAGATTTAGCAAGTTCCAAGTTGTAATAAAGCTCGCTGATATACCAAGTTGCCTGTTCGTGAATTTGCGACAGAGCTATTAGCAATTGATGCACGTCTAATAATTTGTAAATTTCAGGCGCAATCTTAACAACAATAGGCTCGTAAAGTAAATCTGGCGATCGCTGCACTGCCCGCTGAGCTGCCATGACAATTAAAGCACCTCCCGGTAATACCAAAAAATCAGTTCTAGCCAACTGATATAAAGCTTGAATCGGTCGATGATAAAATAGTTCCACCCCGTAAGGACGGCTCATTAATTCTAAAAAACGCAGCCGCGAAATCATCCCCCAAAACTGATTACTCTCTGTCAAGATTACTCCAGGTAGCAGGGGATCTGCTTGAAATGACTGAGCTACTTCTAGAGCAAGGTGAGACGAGTCAACCTGAAAATCAAAGAGTGCTAATTCAGCTAAGCTAGATTCCAAACACAGATTTCGATGCTGATGCTCAAACCGCAAGGGATGTGAGACAAATCCTTCTGGCACAGGATACCTCGCAGGATGATATGGCATTAATAAAACTTATCAAGTTAGAATTGTATCATCTGTACAAAATATATGATGTATTCCTGATTACAAGATTGTGAACCACATTTCTATAACTTGTAAAGTGGGAGTTAGGCACAAAAAAGCGAAGTTTTTTATACCCATAATTATTGATGAGCGCTCACCCTACCTTTAATTATGGCTGCATAATTCCCAAGCGATCGGAGATAGCACTAATTAAGCCAGAAATCAGTTAACTTGGTTTTGGGAAGATCTGCGATCGCTCAAACAAATCACAAATCAGCAAAATTGCTATGGGTGCTGCTTCAAAATACTGGACACTTGTAAAAATTGATATTGCTGGAGGGTGCAAAACCGAGGTCATTATCTCGGCAAAGGCATTTTTTACTTCAGCATTTCTCAAAGATCCTACACAAACCGAAGTACTAGATAATGAGATTCAACGTCAACTGCGCGAATGGATGATATTATCTCCTCCCAATCAACCCGAAAAATCTGTATTAGCAGAACGCTGTTTGCTTTGTTTTATTTCCCACAACATTGAGCAAGTTTGCCGACATCTTGGAACCCAATTTGGCGCAAATCATGGTTTCACTTACCAAGATTTACTGCCTTTTGTACTCTCTGAAGATGGCAGATTTAAACAGTTATCCGATCGAGTTACCTCCTCAAGTTCCTATCAGTCGATTGCCAAAACAATTCTTGAAAGTTTCGATCCCGCACAGAGTAATTTAACTACTTGGACTTATCGGAGGGTAAAACATCATTCTGAATTAAATTCTTTCTTAGTAGAGCGTGGCATTTATCTGGTCAGCGATTGGGCAATTCTCAATGATACTCGCCCTCAACAGCTAGAACGAATTTTATCTAATTTTTACCAGCTAACACCCTTTGAGATCCAGCAATCCCGTAGGCTTTTAGAAAGTTACCACGCTATTTATCGCACTGCAAGAATTCAGCAGCGCCCAAGTGGAGGTAAAAAACAGTGCCAGCCACCCACACCTGAACAATTGCAACAAATTGCCCAATTGATAGAAACAAAAGCTGGTCAAAAATTTTCATCTAAAATGGTGAGCTTACTCCTACAACAGCTCGCTTCTAGATTGCGAAGTTATCGGATTTCTGTGCGGGGTGGTTCCCCAAAAACTGAGTTTTTAGACACTTCAGAAAGTAGCTTTTTAGTCAATCATTTGGTTACTAATGACGGAGCCAATAGTTTCGATAGTCAAGATGAACAATCTGAGTTTTTGACTTTATATCGACAGCAGTTATTAGTGTGTTTAGAGCAAGCGATCGCGCAAGTAACGGAAGCTTGGATTAAGCAATTTCAGGGTCAAAACTACAACAAATCCCAACAATTTCTAAAAGCACTCCAGCTATTTCACTGTCAAGGAAAAACAATGGGAGAAATTGCTCCTGTGGTGGGATTGCAAGCTCAGTATCAAGTAACTCGTTTGCTCAAACTCAAATCTTTTCGTGCTGAAATCAGACATCAGTTACTCGCAATGTTGCGCGATCGCATTTTAGAAGCAGCAAAATCCTACATCGATCCGCAGCAACTGTTAACACAGGACAAACAAATTGAATCCGCTCTCAGCGAACAAATTAACACTGTAATTCAGGAGGCAGAAACAGAGGCAAGTACGGCAAAGAAACAATCCACAAGTAGCATCTTTTCCCAAAAGATTTGTAGTTATCTTGACCGAATAATTCAAATTAAAAATTAAAAATTAAAAATTAAACCATTAACTAAGTAAATCCACCTAATTAAACGTAAGATACCGATGGCTAAAAAGTTGGCTGTATAAGTATTCTTCCTTCTTCCTTCTTCCTTCTTCCTTCTACTTAGCCTTCAAAAGCAGGGCTAAAAAATTTGTACATTTTATTAATTAGCCAATTTATCCTACCCAAGATAGATGAGCTATATAAAAACTATCTGCTATAAATTGATGAGTTTAACTGTATGTCTTCAGTCAATCTAAAATCTAAATCGAATGAGTCTCATTAAACAACTATCATTAAAAATCAAGTATTATATAGGGACGCTATTTTATCTAACTTACGCCCCCCACGCATTGGTTTATTCGCTCAAGCGCGATCGCCTTAACCGTCAATTCCCCGCGCCGCCACCCACAGAAGGTTTTGAAAACCCCGGCAAACTCCAAGTAGCAGAATCTACACCTAGAGGTGCTAATTTCTATTTCGAGCAAGCCGAACTTGAAGTTACTTTTCTGACTCCAGATTTAGTAAGAATAGACTGGAAACCAAGTATTCCTCCTATTCCCTACGCGATCGCGCGTCAGGACTGGTCAAAAGTCGAAACAAAATTAGAACAAACTGGCAATAATTGGACTATTTCCACTGCTGCGTTACAAGTTATCGTTGGCATTGACGGTAGCCTCAAATTATGCAACAAAACAGGTGAAATCATCCGAGAAGAACTGCCACCGCAGCGACAGGGTGAAGGCTGGATTCACCAAGCGAAACTGCGAAAAGAAGAACATATTTATGGAATGGGAGAACGGGCAGCCCCTCTTAATTTGCGTGACCCAAAAGACGGTAGGCTGCAAGCAAATTACCGGATGTGGAACTTTGATGCAGCAGGTATGTATGGCCCAGGAGCTGACCCACTGTATATCTGTATTCCTATCTATTTGGGAATACACAAACAAGGAAATTACCTAATTTTTTACGAAAACTCTTTCCCGGCTAATTTTACCTTGAATGATGCAGCTACAGCTTCTTTTGAAGGCGGGCCATTGCGCTATTACTTAATAGTTGGTTCCCCGGAACAATTGCTGGAACGCTACACAGAATTGACGGGACGGCCAGCCATGCCTCCGAAGTGGGCTTTAGGCTACCACCAATCTCACTGGGGATACCGCACAGAACAAGCTGTGAGAGAAGAAGCAGAAAATTTTGCCGATCGCAATCTGCCGTTAAGTGCAATTCACCTCGATATTGACGTTCAGGTAGGATTTCGCGCCTTTACCATTGACGCACAAAGGTTTCCGAAACTGCCGAGTTTTACCCAAGAGCTTGGAAAACAAGGCGTGCGGTTCATTACAATTCTGAATCCGGGAATTAAGTATAGCCGCACCAGCCAACTATTTCTCGAAGGTCAAGTGCTCGGAGCATTCTGCACGCAGCCGAATGGCAAGCCTGTGGTTGCTCCCGTGTGGCCTGGCTGGTGCGTGTTTCCCGATTTTACTAACCCGCTAGTGCGTCAGTGGTGGAGTCGGCAATATGAATATCTGCTCGATGTCGGCGTGGCAGGATTTTGGCACGATATGAATGAACCGGCGGCTTTTATCACTTGGGGCGATCGCTCGCTACCTCCCCGCGCTACTGTGCACTTTATGGAAGGCAGAGGCGGCGACCACCGCGAAGCTCACAATATATATGGAATGCTGCAAGCTCAAGCGGGATACGAAAGTCTGCGCGGCTATAGACCAGGACAGCGGCCCTTCCTGGTTTCCCGTGCGGGTTGGGCGGGACTTCAGCGCTATAGTTGGACTTGGACGGGGGATGTCGAGTGTACTTGGGCAGCAATGCGCCAAACGATCGCGACGGTTTTAGGGTTGGGTCTTTCGGGAATTCCCTACAGCGGGCCGGACATTGGCGGCTTCCAAGGCAATCCGGCGGCGGAATTATACTTGCGCTGGTTTCAGATGTCGAGTTTTCTCACTTTTTGCCGCACTCATTCCTCGAATAATGCTGAAGCCCGTACTCCTTGGACTTATGGGGAACCGACCCTGAGTATAATTCGGGAATTTTTGCAGTTGCGCTATCGATTATTACCGTATTTTTATACATTGTCCTGGGAAGCCCATCAAAAGGGTTCTCCGATTGTGCGACCAATTTTCTGGGCTGATGTTGAAGATGCGGCACTGTGGGGCGTTGACGATGCGTTTTTGTTGGGAGATGCGCTAATGGTGTGTCCGGTTTTTGAGGAAGGAGCGCGATCGCGACCAGTTTTATTACCAAAAGGTTGCTGGTATAATTTCTGGAGTGATGAGGCGATCGCAGGGCCAGGACAAGTTAATTTAGAAGCACCTTTAGAAAAGATGCCGCTATTAGTAAAAGCCGGAAGCATTCTAACAATGGAGTCAGGAAAGCAGCTAATTTTACACCTTTACCCGCCTGTGGCAGGAAGCAGCGAAAACTATCTATATAGTGATGCCGGAGATGGGTATGGAGAGTGGCGGCTCGATCGCTGGCAAATGGTACGAAATGAAAACAATTTAGAGTTAATTTGGGAAGAGGAAGGTGAGTACGCTTTCCATTACCAAGGCGTGGAATTGTACCTTCATGGAATCACCGTCAAGCAAGCTTGGGTAGATGACAAAGAGGTAGAAATTACTCGGCAAGAAGGCGATGTCCAAAGCATGAGAATAGGCGATCGCGCCCGAAATCTCCGCTTCAACTTATAGCTACAGATTTAACCCCCCTGTAGTCCCCCCTTAGCAAGGAGGGACGGCGAAGCCGGGGGGTAGAGATTTGTAGTCATAGTTTCAAGAATTGGTATAATCCCAAATCTGGGTTTATACCAAATCTGCCACCATCATCCCTTTTCTTCTCTTCCTCTTCCCTCTGTGTCCTCTGCGTCTTTGTGGTTCGTAAAAAAGAACCCAATCTCCTCAGAAAACAGGGTTACATAACCTTTAAAAAGTTCTATTAGTCAATGTTAATGGACTGAGGCCCATCACTTTTACCGTTGTTGTTTTCAACAGTAGGGGAAGTGTAGGCAGTCGAACCAACCTGCTCATCAAGCCAGGTTTTAACAGGGTCATCGTAAAGATTGAGTCGCAGCAAGCCTGAAACAAATCCGCCCACAAAAGCGATCGGCTGCTCGGCTAGTTCTTTTAGCACTGGTGTGATTTCGGTGAGGAACATTCTAGAGTCTCCTTGCGCTGCTTTTCGCCAGCGGTAGCAACAATTGGATCGTAGCGCGTGTGGTAAGCATCCTGTAGCTCTTGACTTTATTTTCTACAAGATGCCTATTAAACCTCTCCAATAACTCTTGTGGAGCAGGCATCTTGCCTGCCTTTGAGGAGATTTTTTGGAGATGCCTGTTAGATTAACGGGTATTGTGTGCAACCTGGGCTGCCTCAGCAACTTGCTCCACTTCATCCTGAGCTAAAGTTTTTAGAGTGGCTTCAGCTTCAGGCCCTCCTAACCGCGCCAAAGCCTGGGCGACTCTGTAGCGCATTTGCCAATCTGTATGGGAGGCGTAGGGTACGATCGCGCCTACAGCACGAATGTCTCCCAATTCGCCTAAAGCGCTAATGGCAATGGTTTGTATAAGTTCATTCTCAGATTGGAGAGCAAATTCTAACAGTTCAAAAGCTCGCGGTTCTCCCATATCTCCCAAAGCCGCGATGATGCTGAGTTGCACTAGCCACTCCGGGGTGCGGTGGTAAAGTTGCTGCAAATCGTCAAAAGCTGAGGTTAGTTTCAAAGCGCCCAAGGCATCAGCAGCGGCGGCTTGTACGTCGGGTTCGGGATCGTTAAGGAGGCGATCGCGCAAAACGTCCAAAGACTTAGGCAAATTCTCTTCGCCCAAAGTAGACATCTGGCTAACAGCCGCATATCGGACGCGGACATTTTTATCAGCGATCGCACTTTGGATCAGCTCAAAAGCAGTTGCACGTTCGAGTTGGCGCATTTGATTCAGCGCTTTCAAGCGATCGCCTAGATCCTGGGAACTCAGCAATTGCTGGACAGACTCAGGGGTAATGCTCATTGTTAATTGCTAATTGCTAAATGGTAATTGCTAATTGCTAAATGGTAATTGCTTAGAGTTAACATTTAACTGTAGATTTTTAAGACTCAGCAGCCATCGCCCGGACAATATCTCCCCGCGTCAGAATGCCGATCGCTTTGCCGCTGGCATCTAGCACTGGCAAGCGATGGATACTGCGTTCGTGCATCAGTCGCGCCGCCTCTCCCAGAGACTTCTCTGGCGTGGTAGTAACTGGATCGTGGCTCATCACTTCTCCTACCGTTTGCCCTAAAGCTTTGTGGAGTTCTCGCTCGTAACGACCTGGATTTTCCAAGTAAATCACACTGTCGAGCAGCATAATATACGCTGGGGGCGTTACGCCTGCTTCCCGCCACATCAAATCTGTTTCCGAGATCACCCCCACCAATTTCTCATTTTCGTCCACAACAGGAAGACCACTAATCCGCCGTTCGGCCAAAATCTTTATGGCTTCAGAAAGAGGCATTTCAGGTCGCGCCAAGATGGGGTCGCGGGTCATCACATCTGCTACAGTTTTCGGCATAATCGGCATTTAATTCGATTGATCTCTCTCGCTAGATCATAGAGGAAAACGCGACGCAACGGCGGAAAAATCGAGCAGAGCTTTTAGTAATTTGATTCCCGCTCGAATTTCCGCTCAATCCGTGCGACTCTTCTTGAAATTATTTTGCAAATAATGCTGTTCCTATTATAATTAACAGTTAGAAATCATGTTGTTTGACATAATATTTTTGTGAATTTTAAAGAGGTGTGAGTTGAAAATTTTGTTAGTAGATGATGACTATCTCTTAGCTAAGGGGAGTGCCAAATTAATAGAGCGTTTGGGAGGACACCACGTTACTATCACTGACGATCCTGCTGAAATTGTCCGATTGTGTAAAGCGGGAGCTATAGACTTAGTATTGATGGATGTTAACTTGCCTGGGGCATTGTGGGAAAATGAGGAAGTTAGCGGTACCGACTTGTCACGGCTACTAAAAAATGACGAAGAAACGGCCAGCATTCCTATCATTTTGGTAACAGCTTATGCTATGTTGAGCGAACGGCAAGCTCTGTTGACAACCTCTCAAGCTGATGAGTTGTTTACTAAACCGATCACAAACTATGATTTACTTTTAGAAATTATTGCCCAGCTTTGCAATAAAAATCAAAACAGGTGACTAACCAATGGCTGTTATAGCAACCGCCAAGGCGGTTAGGACTATCTTGATTGCCGAAACCCTTGCTATTATTACCTCATCCTTCTTCCTTCTTCCTTCTTCCTTCTTCCTT
>DATGYA010000318.1:0-4291 GCA_035298405.1 Kamptonema sp.
TGATGGAATTGATGCGCCTGGAGAGGTGGCAGAGTGGTCGAATGCGCTCGACTTGAAATCGAGTGTGGCAGTGATGTCACCGTGGGTTCAAATCCCACCCTCTCCGTTGTTAGGTTAACGCTTTGTTTGTGAGCGATCGCACTTTTCTATAAACTAAGCGCGATCGCTACGAACTACCATAAGCGATCGCGCATTTCCGTTCCCTAAAACCAAGAATATTAACTCAAAATCGCCGGCAACCCAACCTCCCTCGGCTTCACAAATTTACCATTAAAATTAACCGCCCGATCTTCCACAGTCCTCGCCGCCGCTACCGCCTGCCGCAATTCCGCTTTTTCCATATCATCTGTCACTCCTCCTAACAGATAAATAATCAACTTTGCTGACAAATCTTTCCCCGAAACTAACACCCGTTTCTTATTGGGATCGTATAAAATTCCATACCACAGTGACTCTGGAAAATCCATGTGGCTAAACCCGCCATCAGTGTCATATCTCCGCAGTTTGTGAAAGATTTCTTTAATAGAAAATTTCTTTCTAAATACTAAATTTCCTAATGCCTGAGCTAGGGCAACTTGACCGACAGGACGGAATAAAATATTGCCATCACCCCCCGGTTTTTCAAAGCTAAAACGCCGCATTTCTAAGGTTCCTAACCCATTATCTAATTCACAATAACTCGGCAAACTTGCTAAGCCATCAAACAATAGATTAAATTCCTTAATTCCGGCTTCTAACTCCTCATCATCTGGTCGCATAGCAATTAATCCTTTATCTGAGGGTTTCCAGTGGGGAAACTTATACCGCAGATAGCGTTCGGACATATCTTGTAATGCTTGCAATGTAGTTAAAACTGTTGATTTAGCAGCCACAGTTGCGCTATCCCAATTAACGCGGGGATTGCGACCTTCGACTTCTTTTAATAATGGGTGAGTAACAGCAACTTTACGGGCAACAATAGAAAATCCATCATCTTCGTTGAGGAGTGCGAGTTGACCTTGGCTTAATTTTACTGCCATTAAATTGACGTGAACAAAGATCGAGCGCACTCTCCATCTTGCCTCTTGGTGAGTTTCTCCTTTGACAACAGCAGGAATGAATTCAATGCCGATTTTTTCTTGGGCTAGACCTTGTAAATAGGTGAGATCGATTTGATATTCTTCGATTAAGTCATCAACAGTAATCGCTTGACCGACAGGTTTTTTATATTTGTTAAAAGGTTGAAGACGACCAGTTTTAATCAAACTCATTAAGCCTTGAATTCCCATTAATCGGTGTTGACCATCAAGGGCAAAAACAGAGACATCTTTAATGTTTAAAAAGCCAACAGTTTCGTTTTTATCAATGGCTAAAAAGTCGGCGGAAGACTTACGGGCGCGACCGTTTTCATCCCATTCTGGGGCTTTGGGATCGTCTACCCAAGGGAGACTTTGAACGACTAAAACGGCGGGGAATTTGTGAGTTTTGCGGGCGGCGAGGTATTGGGCTAAAGATCCTTGGCGCGACCAGTCGAGAGGCCTTTGTTGGATTTCATCGATGGTTTCTTCATCGCGGATGACGTTGTTAGTTTGGGGGTCGAATTTTTGGCGAAATAGGGGGAGTTGCGCGGCGAAGCGAACTTTGCTGTCTAGCCATTCGAGGGTGACGGAACCGACGTAGGCCTCGGTGCTCCCCATTTGGGTTTTTTGGACGAGGAGGCGATCGTCGCGGCCGAGGTATTTGTCAAGTAAGAATGCGATCGCCTCTCGTTCCCGCTTCTCCTGTTCGAGAATTTGGCTAGCGAGGTCAGCAGTCGAATCGGGGGCGCTGGTCATGGTTAAGGTGTTTGGGGATTTTATAAGATTTTAGAAAAATAACATATATATTTTTTTTTGTAAAGTTAAGTTTTTAAAAAAAATTGTGCAATACTATATTTACGGTAATAATCGCGCTTTGAATATCATATCTATGTTACTCTGTCAAGTCTTCTAGAGGTTAGCAGGCAAATTTCTGTTTGACTAACAATATTTGGCGAGGAATTAGCGCAAATGTTTAGTATTGATGATTTGAAACAGACAAGACCAATAATCTACAAACGGCAATAATTAAAGCTTGTAGTAACAACTTTCGTCGTTTATATTTTCAACTCAGCCAGTAAAGTTGTCATTATAAATTCGACTTCAACCATTCATTTTTATCTGTGATTTTCCCATGATTTCTTCCTTTGAATACATCTTACCTGTTATCCGGGGAATTCAAGCGGGGCGAGAGTATTATGTCTCGATGTGTCCGGTACGGTTGCTGCCAAAACTTTTCCCGATTCAAGGGGAAGAATCGGCCCCAGAAAAGCGGTCAAATCGTAGCTTAAACCGCAGTCGTGTCCCAGAAATTGCTAAATATATTATCAACAATCCGAGAAATTACGCTTTAGGTGCGATCGCGGCTTCCATTGATGCTAAGATTACTTTTGAGCCTCTAGGAAATGAGGCAGAAAGCCGCAAAATTGGCAGGTTGCGCGTGCCAATGGATGCTACTTTTACTATTAACGATGGGCAACATCGGCGGGTCGCTTATCAAATGGCATTGAAAGAAAATCCTGAGTTGGGTTATGAAACGGTAGCTTTGATTTTATACTTAGATTTGGGATTAGAGCGATCGCAGCAAATGTTTGCTGATTTTAACCGCTTTCAAGTACCGATAGATGCTTCTTTAGATATTTTTTACGAACACCGAGAGTTTAAGGCAAATTTGGTGAAGGCGGTTGTCCAGCGAGTTGAGGTTTTGCGGTGTTTAACGGAGATGGAAAGGGGGACGTTATCGACAAAATCTGATAAACTTTTTACACTTAGTAGCATTTCTCATGCTACTCTGAGTTTATTGGTTAATTATGGGGGTGCAGGGATGGAAAAGCAGGTGCAGTTTGCGGCGGATTTTTGGAATGTTATTAGTGGCTTTATGCCTGAGTGGGAGTTAGTTTTGCGGGGGCGATTGACGGCGGCTAAGGTGCGGCAAGATTATGTTCATTGTCATGAGCTCGTACTCTCAAGTTTGGCTATTATTGGGGCGGATTTATTGGAGGTCTATCCTGATAATTGGCAGGAATGCTTGGCGGGTTTACAAGAGGTTGATTGGTCGATTTCTAATCCTGATTGGCAAGGTCATATTCTTTGTAAAAGTGGGGTTTCTAAGTCTAAGGTTAGTTTGGGTTGGATGAAGGATTATTTACAAGCGAGGTTGGGTTTGTGATTGTCTTCGTGTCCGAAAATATGACCAAATAATTATCAATCAGTGAGGATTCAATGAATACAGTAAAATCAATAGAAAACTCAAGCTTTTTTAAATATAAGGCTGTTCGAGTTAAACAAACAAATACTGGCGATTGGCTAGTACTTTTTGCGGCTTCTGCTAGTGAAATTGAAATGTGGGTAGGAATTCCACAAAAGAAAAAAATAGGAGATCAAGAGACAACAGGCTTTCAGCGAGAAGAAAACAAAAAACGTATTAATGAAATAATGAATTTTTATGAAAATGAAAAAAACATTATTCAGAATCCTTTACTGTGTGCTCTGCGCCAACCTCAAAAAGCTACTGTGATTTTTGAAGTTGGTGTAGATGAACAAAATTCAAATGATACTATACAGTATGGTTTTTTAACTATCAGTAATGAGCCATTAGAAAAGTTAAGCTTACTAGAACTCCTCAAAAGAGTTAAGATTGATTTAGAACGCCGAGTTCCAGACCTTGCTTATCAACAACTTCCCGATCAAATCATTCGGGAGTTGAAGCAACGTGCTGAAATTAATATTTCGCAGGAAAACTCAGAAGAGATATCGGATGATCAACCGGAGACTACTGAAGATGCAGACACTGAAGGAAGTTTAGAAATTTCATTAACTGATGAATCTCACATTTTAGATTTTTGGCAAGAAATAGCTGCTTATGTTTCAGTATTAGAAGAAATAAAGGATACTTTTACTGGGGATACATTCCTTGATTATTCGAGAAAATCACTGATTTCATTTCTACGTCCAGTAGTTGTTGTCGATGGCCAGCACCGATTGTTAGCTGCTATTGCAGCAGGTAAAAAATTAGCCAGAGAAGAGCCATACTTAACAGATTTAGAAGAAGAACTTTTGCATAATGAAACGAATCCTGAAGAAGCACAGAAGAAGATAGAAATTAAAGCATCTCGTAAACTTCCAGTTTCACTTCTTATGAATACAGATCCAGCAGAGCACGTTTTCCAATTTGTTGTGGTAAATCAAAAAGCAACTCCTATAAAACCTGCACTTCTTGGAACAATTGTATCTAC
>DATGYA010000319.1:0-3709 GCA_035298405.1 Kamptonema sp.
TCTATTGCTGCCTCTGCTACTTGCTGCAAAAGCTCCTGTTCTTGAGCTGGCGAAACTTTTTTCCGCCTAATTGGGATACTCTCTAATTTTAGTCGCTTAGCAGCAACAACTCGGTGATGCCCATCCAAAATAATCAAACGATCGTTAATATCGGCTACCTCAATAGGATTTTCTGAGTCAAATCCTTGTTTGCTTATCTTCTTCATAAGTTTCTTAATCTTACTGCCTGTCATCTCGCTTTGCATTTGTCTTGAGATGAGAGTGTTTGGATTCACGAATTCAACATCTGGTTGAGTTGCCTCTGTCTCAGATTGTTGAGTTGGCTCTACAATTTTAGGCTCTGATGTTGTCTTATCTTCTAAGGGATGAGAACTTTCAGAGCAATTTGGCTCTGGATTATGTTCTGTTGACAATTGCTCTTCCTCTTTAGAGCTAGTTTTGATTATAATCTAGAAAACAGGTAATAGCTAGCAGTTGCAGTGGTAATATTTAATTATAAGCTAACTGCACCAAAATATCTAAGATTCGCTAAACTAACAATAGTTACCCCTCCCGATTTAACCTTGACTCATTCTCCATCTTCTCAACCTCATACTGTTGGTACGCCTGAACCATTCTCAGCGCGTCCGCATCAACAAGGCGAACTGCATATATCCCTGGCTCGCGCTAGTTTACGACAAGCATTAACACGGTATTCGCCTTTGGGCCGCCTGCGCCAGAGTGCGAATACAGAGTTGCAGGCTGAATTACAAACTCAGTTAGATATCCTAACTTCCACGTTAGAAAAACTTGAGCAAAATGTAATTAGGATTGCAGCTTTTGGTCTAGTTAGTCGTGGTAAGTCAGCAGTTTTAAATGCTCTTTTAGGTCAGAAAATTCTGCAAACTGGCCCTCTCAATGGTGTTACCCAGTGGCCGCGATCGGTGCGGTGGACAATTTCCCCAACAGTCCTTGCTAAAGGAGGATTAGAGGTAGAGTTGATTGATACTCCAGGTCTGGATGAAGTCGGTGGTGAAGTGCGGGGCGAAATGGCGAAGCAAGTGACTCACCAAGCTGATTTGATTTTGTTTGTAGTGGCGGGTGATATTACTAGAACTGAATATGAAGCACTCCAAGAATTGTCAAAATCTCAGAAACCTTTGATTTTAATTTTTAATAAAATTGACCTTTATCCAGAGGTAGATCGGCAAGCTATTTATGAAAATTTGCAAGCATTGGGAAGTGGGGGAGAGGGGGAAAGTGAGGAAGAAGTTTTTAATCCGAAATCTCTAGAAATTGTGATGACTGCGGCTGAACCAACACCAGTACAGGTTAGGGTTGAATGGCCTGATGGTAATGTTACTTATGAATGGGAATCGCCACCGTCTCAAGTAAATGAACTCAAGCAAAAGCTGCTAGGAATTATTAACCGAGAAGGGCGATCGCTGCTGGCTCTTAATGCGCTAACTCAAGCTAGAGAAGCTGAGACAACTATTGCTCATAAAACTGTGAAGTTGCGGCAAGCTGAAGCCGAGGATTTAATCTGGCAATTTGCTAAATATAAGGCTCTAGCTGTTGGTTTAAATCCTGTTGCTTTCTTGGATATACTAGGGGCATCTGTGGCTGATTTAGCACTAATTCGTTCTTTGGCTAGGCTTTATGGTTTGCCGATGACTGGTTATGAAGCGGGTAAACTTTGGAAGACTATTTTGTTCAGCGCTGGCGGGGTACTTTTGGGAGAGTTAGGTAGTGGTTTAATTTTAGGATTAGGGAAAAGTACGGCGGGAATTGTCGCTGATGTTTCTACTTTTGCTGGAGTTGCTGCTACTCAAGCTAGTTTAGCTGCTTACGGAACTTATGCTGTAGGTCGTGCTTCTCAAGTTTACCTGGAAAAAGGTTGCACTTGGGGGCCTTTGGGACAGGATCGAGTTATTCAAGATATTCTCAATCAAGTTGAAAGGAATTCAGTTAGCCAAAGGATTTTGTAATGAATAAGTTAACAGTTAACAATTACCGTTAACAGTTAACGGTTAACAGTTAACCGTTAACAGTTAACCATTACCGTTTAGCAATTCTTAAACCTTCTCGGAAATGAGAAATTGTGGCGATCGCAGCGATGGAAAAGTAAAAAATTCGCAGACACCAAAAGCAAGTTGCCATTAACCAAGATACAATTGTTGGCGGTAGTCCTGTTAATTGAACAAATTTTGAGTTGACTTTTTTCTCAAAGTTCTCTAAGTCATTCATCTGAACTTGTTTAGTAGGCAGAACTGGAAATTGTGCTGTATATAAGTAGAAACCGATAAAACCATCATTGGCAACTCTTTTATTTAAGAATGAATTGGTTAAGTTTTCAGCTTGCTGTGGCGATAAGTTTTCGTCTATTCCCACAGTTTGTAGCCAAAGATTATATCGAACTAATGGGGTACTTATAAAAATTAACGGCACGGCAATTATTAACAAAATTGCGCTGGTTTGACGACCTAATTTAGCATATAAAAGAGCTGTGGCTACCCCAAAACCCATCCCAACAATAGCAAATACTAATATATTTAATAATTCAACAACTTCTATTCCCTTGAATAAATCCCCGACGATAAATATGGGATACAACAATCTGTCAGCTAATAACAAGGCTGCTACCTTGATGAAGACTGCTATGCTTACAAGAGTAACTGTACAGGCAACATAGGCAAAAGCGCCCAGAATATACAGTGAAATTAGGCCTAGTAGTTTTAAGAACGCCATGGAACTATCAGGTGATTGAGTGCTTAGAGGCGGGATTGGCCAGTTCCCGTTGGGCCGCTTCCACGAGGATGGTGATACGTTCCTTGTCAACAGGTGACGCGATCGCTGAGGGGTCAAGCACAGCAGGACTATTTGCCCCCAACCAGAGAAGATACTCAATATTACCAGCAGGGCCAACTAAAGGCGACCAAGTTAAGCCACGATATTCCCATCCTAAAGCGATCGCGGCGCAACAAACCTGGTAAATTGTATCAGCTTGGTCGGCAGCAGAACGCACAACGCCTTTTTTCCCAATGCGATCGCGCCCCACTTCAAACTGTGGCTTCACCAGCAACACCGTCTCTCTAGGCGGCACTAATAGCTGCCACAGCGCGGGTAAAATCTTAGTTAGGGAGATAAATGATACGTCTGCTACCCCCAAATCTGGATAAACGCCACCTGGGTCAAGAGAAGGTAAGTCCCCGTAAAGTTCCGCTGGCGTTAAATAGCGCAAATTGGTGCGTTCTTTCAAAATTACTCTAGAATCGTTCCTTAACCCCCAGTCAACTTGTCCATAGCCAACATCTACGCCATAAACCTTGGCGGCACCAGCTTGCAGCAGACAGTCGGTAAAGCCACCTGTAGAAATACCTCCGTCGAGGCAAATTCTACCTGACACAGGAATAGCAAAAACTTTTAAGGCTTTAGCTAGTTTTTCACCACCTCTAGAAACATAGGGAGGGCGTTCTTTAATTTTAATGACAGCAGAAGTGTCTACCTCGGTGCCGGGTTTGTCGATCGTCTGTTGATTCACAGTGACTTCCCCTGCCCTAATTAAACGCTGAGCTTGTTGCCTTGAGGCACACAAATCTAGCTTTACTAATAATGCGTCCAGTCTTTGTTTAGCCAAGGAATTTTATCTGATAGATACATTTAGCAAAATTAGCTATGGAAGAAGGAAGAAGGAAGAAGGAAGAGGTATAGCAACCGCCAAGGCGCTTAG
>DATGYA010000320.1:0-7359 GCA_035298405.1 Kamptonema sp.
AGGGAGATGAGGAAGGAATTACTAATCAACAACTAACAACTAACAACCAACAACTAACAATCAACAACTAACAACTAACAATCAACAACTAACAACTAACAATCAACAATTAACAATTAACCAAATTACCATGCAAATTTATTTAGATTACAGCGCCACAACACCAACTCGGCCAGAAGCGATCGCCGCTATGCAAGCCGCCTTCACCCAACAATGGGGAAACTCTTCCAGCTTGCATGAGTGGGGGCAAAGAGCGGCTACAACCTTGGAACAGGCTAGAATGCAAGTTGCTAGCTTAATTAACGCCCTGCCAGAATCAATTATTTTCACCTCTGGCGGCACTGAAGCTGACAACTTAGCAATTTTGGGCGTTACCCGTCTTTACACTCAGCCGCAACATATCATCATTTCCAGTGTTGAACATCCCGCAGTAGGAGAACCTGCGGGGTTTCTCGAACAATTAGGATGGCAAGTAACGCGGTTGCCAGTAGATCGCTGGGGTAGAGTTCATCCTCTCGATTTGCAGGCATCGCTGCAACCGAATACAGTTTTGGTTTCCGTCATTTACGGTCAAAGTGAAGTTGGCACACTACAACCGATTGAGGCTTTGGGAAAAATTGCTCGATCTCAGGGCGTTTTATTTCACACCGATGCTGTTCAGGTTGCAGGGAGAATACCAATTGACGTGCAAAGACTGCCAGTTGATTTACTATCAATTTCTAGTCACAAAATCTATGGCCCTCAAGGTTCTGGGGCGCTTTATGTCCGAGATGGTGTGGAATTAGCGCCGCTATTTGGCGGCGGTGGCCAAGAACGGAAATTGCGATCGGGAACTCAGGCTGTGCCAAATATAGTTGGTTTTGGTGTTGCAGCGGAATTAGCAGCGCAGGAAATGTCTGTGGAAACGCCGAGGTTAATTGCATTGCGCGATCGCCTCTTTGACAAATTAGCTGATGTCCCGAATTTAGTACCAACAGGCGATCGATGTCGCCGACTGCCACACCATGCCAGTTTTTATTTGACTCCCAAATTTGGGGGAGATAACGACAGAATTACGGGTAAAACTTTAGTACGGCAATTAAACTTAGCAGGAATTGGCATCAGTTCCGGTTCTGCTTGCAGTAGTGGAAAAATTACCCCCAGTCCAGTTTTGCTGGCAATGGGATACAGCGAAATTGATGCTATTCGAGGAATTCGGCTGACTTTGGGGAGAGATACGACTGAAGCAGATATTGATTGGACAGCGATGGCGATCGCGCAAATTTTGGAAATATTAATGCCAAAACGGTTAACCGTTAACCGTTAACTGTTAACCGTTAACTGTTAACCGTTAACAGTAAACTAGAAATTGCCAAAAAAGAACACAGCGACCATGATTGAACTCCCGAAAACACTTGAAGAAGCGATCGCCCAATCTCGCGAGGCGATGAAAGCCGCCCTCAACGACGGTCAAACCAGGCTGCAAGTCGAATTAGTTTTCCCAGAAATTGCACTACAAGCACAATCGATCGCCCAGCAATTCATCCCAGAATTTGAAGAATTCGCAGATCGTCTCAAACTCTTCTTCCCCGATACTGGATCGGCAGCTCTTGCCCGCCGCGACTGGGGAGAAGTACCATTTAAAATTACAGACCTTGGCAGCAGTAGATCCCCGGTAGAAGACAAAATCGCACCAGAAGACGAAATTTTCCTACTGGTAAATCCCTCATCTGTAGAAGTTGCCCAAGTAGAACAACTCTGCAATGCCGCAGGTTCGCGCCCCGTAATTTTGCTTAACCCTCGCCTCGAAGATGCGGCTACCATTGGCATCGGTTATGCCGGCCGCCAACTGCGCGATCGCTTCCTCAATACCCTTCAATCCTGCTACTACATCAGACCTCTAGCCAATGCCGCCCTCTTCCGCTGCTATCCTCAGTCATGGCAAGTATGGCTAGAAACAGAAGAGGAATATAAACTCATTTCCGAAACTAGCCAAAAACCTGTAGGAGACGAGCTCGACCGGATTATCAACCAAGCGATCCTCCAGATCGATCCGTCTGCTTTGCCCCCAGCCCCCCCTAAGAAAAAAGGTATGTTTGCAGAACTTCAGAGTTTGATCCGAGCACTTACGCACTAACGGGTAAAGTTTGAAACATAAAGGAGAGAGCGATCGTCGTATGATTAATTAATTGGTGCTAATGCTAGCCACGTTTAAAATCAGGGAACTGGGTAAGCAAAATGAACGACCGGCGCATTGTCATTGGAGACGTACACGGACACTACGACGGCTTAATGACACTATTGGAAGCGATCGCCCCTAATTCCAAAGATCGAGTTTATTTCTTGGGCGATTTAATAGACCGAGGGCCAAAAAGTGCTCAAGTGGTCGAGTTTGTGCAGCAAAATTCCTACCAATGTTTGTTAGGCAACCACGAACAACTGATGCTAGAGGCTTTGCCAAATGGAAAAACCATCGATACGCGGGCTTGGCAAGCTTGGCTTTATAGCGGAGGAGACGCTACTGTTGCCAGTTATGTAGACATCGGCATGATGCCGTATAAACACTTAGAATGGATGCGATCGCTACCCATCTACCTCGACTTAGGCGATATCTGGCTAGCCCACGCCGGTGTCGATCCTAACCTCCCCCTCAAACACCAATCTCCCTATCAACTCTGTTGGATTCGAGGAGAATTCCACAGAATTGCTAAACCTTACTTTGCCGATAAATTAATTATCACAGGTCATACCATCACTTTTACCTTTGAAGGCATTCACCCCGGTCAATTAGCTCAAGGAAACGGCTGGCTAGACATTGACACTGGAGCTTATCATTCTAGAAGCGGCTGGTTAACTGGATTAGACATCACTCACCGCCTAGTTTATCAAGTAAACGTATTGGATGATAATAAAGTCCGCGTTTTAGGGCTAGATGAAGCTGTCAAGCAGATTAAGCTGCCACAATTATCGCTAGGCCGAGTTAGTAAACATTGATCGGTAGCCAGCAAACCAGAAACTCATCTTTTTTAAGTGACACTCGCCAACCCGATCTTATAAAAAGAGAAAGTTTAGATTTAGCTATATACTTAATACTTAGCAGACCATTGAGCCGTGCGATCGCAGATATAGCAACCGCCAAGGCGCTTAGGGCAACTCCAACTCTTACCTCTGGTTCATAATCTCTTAGGTCGTAGGCTTTTCCCTCTTCCCTTTTCCCTAGCCCCTAGCTATACAAGCAGAATCATAGCAGCAGTCAGTAACAGTCAAAAGTGACTATTGCTATACAGTAAAATAGTTATTTGGATATAAAACTAATGAACAAAAAGCTAACAGTCACAGGAATTAGTATCATCTTTTCCCTGTTATTTCCTACAATTACCTTAGCACAGGCAGCATTGCAAGATATTCGGCAAAATGGCGTTCTCAAAGTAGGAATTAGGAAAGATGCTCCTCCTTTCGGCTATATAGAAGGTGACAACTGGAAAGGCTGGTGCATAGAAGGTATGGAAATGTTCAGAGCCAGCCTCGAAAAACAATTAAATCGCTCTGTTAGATTAGAAAAACTAGAAACAGTCCTCGATGAATCAAACGCTCAAGGTCGCTATCGCAGCATCACCAGTAACCGGGTACACCTTGAGTGCGGCCCCAATACTATCATGCAAAGTCCGCCTACGGGCATAGGTTTTTCTCTCCCATTTTTGTCTAGTGGAACTTATCTAATGGTAAAACCAGAAAATAAGCTCAGGGTCAACCCTTCTGGCTTCCTACAAGATGTAACAATTGGCGTGTTGGGAGATTCTTTAACACAGCAATTTATCGCCAGCAGGTATCAACTAGCTAATCAAAAAATTTATCAAGGCCCTTTGGGAAGACAGACAGCAGTAAAAGATGCCGTAGATGGCAAAATAGATGCCTTTGCCAGCGACGGTATGCTGTTAGTGGCAGAAGCTTTGAGACAAGGTTTAACTCCTAGCCAATACTCTCTAATTCCCGAACAGCCTTTAACTTGTATTTCTTACGGAATGATAATACCAGCTAATGATGCTGAATGGAAAGAAACAGTAAATAATTTCATTCGGAATCAATCATCAAGAACTATTTTAGAACGAGTATTTGGGACGAATTCTCCTTTGATACCACTGAGTGTAATAGACCAAGATAAGTGTATCTAAATAACAGTTAGAATTTAGGTTGGGTGAAGCTTAGTTTCACCCAACTCTCTTAGCAATTAGCAATTACACTTACCATGCGCCCTACTTCATCTCGCAATTTCCTAGAAATCGCTGAATATTTATCTGTAGCTGCTGCAATAGTTGGATTAATTGCGGCTACGATTTTCGCGCAAAGTATTTATGCAGCATTACCGATAGTTTTATCACTTTTACTAAACCTAATTAACCGAAATAGATTAGAGCGGCAAACAAGGGTGACAGCTACTTCCACAATTGACCGCCTGAACCAACACAGAGCCTCAGTAGAGCAATTAATAGAGCAATTAAAGGCAACAATAACTTCTTTAGCTGCTACTAACCCAACAATAGAAAATGACAGTAAAAATGTTGAGATCGGAGAGAATTTACAGTCTATAGTTTCAGCAATTAAACATCTACGGCAGCGAGAAAATATTTTAGAGCAAACCATTAAGCTTGTGCAAGCTGAGTTAGAGATAACTAGCAAACAATTTAAACAGCGACCAGAGTTAGAGCAAATAGAGAGTTTGACTGCGGTGATATTAGACTTACAACAGTTTATTAATCAACTGCCTCAGTGGGGAAGTTTGCAGCAGCGGCAATTAATAGAGCTTCAGGAAAAAGTAGATACTGCTTTAGCAAATTTATCTGAAGAAATAGGGAATATACCTAATCAAGTTGAGGCTGCTGTTCAGCGTCAAGTCAATGGAACCAACTAGGAGATAGTAGAAAAGTAGGTTAGGTGGAACGCCAGAACCAGAAAAAGGCGAGGATAATCAGATTATTTAGGATGATTCTACCACTTATAAAATGTTCATTTAAAAACTATGACAAGTGTTGATTCTCGCTACTCATGTCTAAATTATTAACTTGAGTTATATAGCCTTTCTCTGCCTGCTGAGATACAATAGCTCTACCCCGAAACCCCTTATAAAGAGGGCTTTTCCGGTTCCCACCCTTTGCAAGGGGGGGCTAGGGGGGGTCGTTTTTGTAGCTCATATAATTGAGAAACGCTATACTATGATTAGGCTTTAATTTTATACTTTTTACAGTCAGGGTGAAAATTTCCTATGACTCAAGCTCGATCGCTTATTAAATTGTCCATTGTCAGTGCTGTTGTATTGGGTAGTGCAATTGCTTCCGCCGGAACTTTGCCAGCGATACCACTGGCGGCAGGCATCCTAACAATAACAACAGAAAACATTATTGATAGTATTCTCAATTCTTTAGCAGGTGTGGCGGGTGGTATTGCTGCAAATACGGCTGATAATTTATTACCATCTACAGAACCTCAATTCGTTTCTTTGACAAATAATGATTTGACAAAAGCAGCGGGAGATGCCATTGCTTCTGTTATTTCTGTGGTTGCTAAAAAACAGGATAAAGATACACAAGCTAAACTAAATCGGTTAGCAAAAATCGCCAAAAATCGATGGTCAGAAATTGCCAATGAGCAAATTGAACAAAGACGCTATCCAGAAGAATTGAAGGAAATTAACTTAAAAGAATTTCTCACTCCTACTGGTGAAAGTTTTACTGCGGAAACTGCCCTCGATATTGATGCTTGGGAGAAGATTATTAATTTATTAGACCAAAAAGATACAGAGAAAAAGCGCTTTTCGGGAAATCAAGCAAATATTAATCCAGTAACCAATAGTCTAGTTGCTAACGAATTATGTCAAAATTTCCCGAAGGCTTTACGGGAAGTTTTAAAAGAGGATTTTAAGAAAGATGGTAAAGCCTTTGCAGCTTTGACGATTCAATTATTACAAGAAACTCGGAAACTTTTAGGTAAAACCAGTGAAGATGTAACTCAAGTTATCCAAAGATTAAAACAGTTAGAAAATCAATTAACTGGTAGTGCCGAACACCAGCAACAGTTATTTACAGAACTAGCGGCTAAAATTGACTCTGGTTTTGCTGAGTTTTGTCAACGGTTCGGAGTAGTAGAAACTAATATTACTCAGATTTTACAAGGTTTAGATGAAATTAAAGAGTATTTGGAAGATATTAAAGCCGGAGTTGACGAAATTCGCCGCACTCAACCAACATCTTTAACGGCTGAACAATGGCGCGATGTTTGTTTTATTATGTTTGCA
This sequence comes from Kamptonema sp., assembly GCA_035298405.1. Taxonomy (GTDB): domain Bacteria; phylum Cyanobacteriota; class Cyanobacteriia; order Cyanobacteriales; family Microcoleaceae; genus Kamptonema. The sequence continues at coordinate 6,269 of DATGYA010000320.1, forward strand.
GAACGCGAACAGAAAACCACTACCAGCTTTTTTGATAAAATCGCTGGTTTTACTCCCAATTTTGATGATATTTATGTGCCTCTTGCCTTAGTAGAAAAGCAAGTTAAACCTCAAGCTGAAGCTAATATTACTCCTGAAGCTGGATCGGCAGCCTATCGGGAAAAACCCACCCAGGAAATAGAAACTAAAATTAGTGAAGATGAGTTTTTTGATCGAGTTTTGAGAAGTGGGAAAAGCCCGAAAAGTCAAGGGCGCAAAATTGCCATTATTGGGGAACCGGGGGCGGGAAAAACTACGCGGTTACAAAAAATTGCTAAGTGGATTTTTGAGGAAAATTTGGGTTTGCCAATTTGGATCGATCTGCGAGAGTTGGGCGGTAAATCAATTGAGCAATATTTAAAAGAAAGTTGGTTATTTAAGGCGACGGGAATTGAGAGTCATTGGCAAGGTTTAACTGAACAATTTAAGCAGGAGAAAGTTTGGTTATTATTAGATGGTTTAGATGAAATGACTGCCCTGGCTAATTCTCAGGAGTTGCTGAAGTTAGAGGGATGGGTAAGTAAGGCGCGGGTAATTGTTAGTTGTCGGACGAATGTTTGGGATGGTGGAAGTTTCGGGAATAGCGATTACGATCTGTTTCGGAATCAGGATTTTGCGCCGGAACAAGTGCAGGCATTTATTAGGAATTGGTTTGATCGGGCGAAACACCCACAGGTAGGGGAATTTTTGTTAGAAAAGTTGGCGCAACCCGAACATCAACGCCTTGCGGATTTGATTAGAAATCCTTTGCGGTTAACTCTGTTTTGTTTGAATGGTTTGGCATATCAGGAAAAGGGCGGTTTACCGGAGACGCAAGCGGCACTTTATGAGGCTTTTGTTGAGCAGTTTTACTTGGCGAATAATGCGAAAAATCAACCGGATTTGCGGACAGATAAAGATCGGCAAAAGGAGTTAAATCAGGTGTTGGCTGAGTTGTCACTGTGGGCGATGACTGGGAGTAGTTCGCGTTTTTTAATTCGCCCTAGTGAGTTATCGCCAGAATTAAAGCAAAAGTTGGGCGGTGAGGATGTAAATAATTGGTTTGTCTGTCG
>DATGYA010000321.1:0-13297 GCA_035298405.1 Kamptonema sp.
CAACCGATGACAGCGGCGTATACCATGCCTTCTCTGATCCCAGGAACGATGAGGGGTGCGGATTGAATCGCTTGAGCATGAATTATGGCTGCTGGTAAATTGTTGGTAACAGCGGCAAGTATTGTGGCCAAAAAACCAGTGCTAATTATAGATAAAAATAATCCCCATTGGGCGAATTGCGCCGATACTAATCCGATTGTGGTTGTTAAGCCATAATTACCTAATCCGATCGCGATTACATACATCCCCCAGCTAAATAAAATGATTTGTACGGGGGTAGAATTGAGGAATTTTACTAAAGTAGCAAAACGGCTAAGAGCGGTAGCAGAGGGCAACAATGGAATATCTAAGTTTGTATAGGAGAAACCGCTAACAGCATCAAAATAGATTGTATCAAGTTTTATTGTCTCTTTGCTGGGGTTAAGATTGTCTGTGTTCCCCTCTCTAGATTGCAAGGCTGATGGTTGAACAATATATTTTTGTTGTGGGCGAATAGCAGGTTTAAGACCTTTTTTAAAACCGTCTCTGAGGAGGTCAAAAGATTGGTAGGTAATGGGGATGTGAGGCCACAAATAGAATAAGAGAACGGCTAAACTGACTGCGATCGCAACTATGCTAACTGGTAGCATCACTGAAGCATAACGCATCGGAGAAATATCAGCATAACTAGCAGCAAGGGTATTGACTAAATTGCTGGAAATGAAAGGCAAACTAGCGGCATCAGCAATAAAGCCGACGGCAAAGGCAAAGGCAAAGGTTGCTTTGGTACTAAAACTAAGCAATGCCATGATTTCAAAGACAAATGGAGTAACAATTACCGTTGCGCCACAGTTTGTCAACAAAGCAGTGGTAATGGCAACTGCCAGCCCCAGCAGCAGAAACAACTGCCTGCCTCTGCCCAAATTCCAGCGAGCAGCACTCAGTGCTAGCCACCGCAGCACCCCTGTTTGTTCGAGCACCCAGCTCAAAGCGAGCAGGGCAGCCAAAGAGATCGTGTTGTTGCCGAGAATTACCCTGGCGGCGGGGAGATTTTCTGGTGTGGCGACACCAGTTGCCAGGGCTGCGATCGCTCCCCCCAAAGCACTAAAACCGATGCCCAATCCTCTTGGTCGCCAGATGGCGATCGCAAGAGTCAGCAAAAAAATGACTAAGCTCAAATATCTGCAAATTCCTGAATCTGAAAGTAGTGACTTTATTTTGTCGGACTAATATGATGCTAATCACAAGCTATCTATGATTTCCGTCACATTTGCTCCTAAGTAGAATCACTGAGACTCACCCAGTTTTATCACCATTTGCAACAAAAAAATACGTGATACTGTCAGTATCGAGTTCAAAGCGACTAGCTATGGAAATCCCCCTCTACTTAACTGACTCTGCTATAAGCGAATTATTTGCCCAAGCCAATGCTACTAACTGCATTACTGTAGCCGATCGCTACGGACTGATGGCAGCAGTTTTTGATGAATCTCTCAACGAAGAGGAAAGACGGTCGCTCAATAGACTGCTGCGATCGATATGTCGGGGACGGATTAAAATAGTTGAAGAACTTTCCGCAATTCAGTAAAGTTGCAGAAATTCAATGTGCAGATACGGGTGTGTTAAACTGCAATTTACTGGCATCGTCAGCATAGAAATCCTCGTGAGAGTTGAGCATAGAGGGAATACCTAGCACTGAACAGGGAAAATTAGAACCTAATTCCCCCACGAGAGAATGACTGACAGAATTGCAGCCCAAAAATAGCAAAGTCGCCGCTTCAGATTCTACAACTTTTCTCAGTTCCTCACCAACGCTTCCAAACCGCAAGTGAGCTTTAAATAAACCTCGCCATTCATCAGCTAAACAACGCGCTTGCCATAACAGTTTATCTGCTTGCTCAAATTGGTTATGTGGGCAGAAAATTGCTTGAAAGTAAGATGGCTCTATGGACGTTGTTCGGGGTGATGATTCACAATTATTGCTTTGATGCTCTGGTACGACGTAGACGACTTGAACAGTAACTTCTTTGCTAGTAGCTAAACGAGTTTGATGTGCCATCCACAGCGTAATATCAAGAGCCGTTTGACTCTTAGGAGAACCGTTGTAGCCGACAATAAAGTTGACTGATGTTGCTGATTTAGCTTTTTTTGAAGCAGCTAATTTTGGCTCTGGTCGCAATACCATTTTTTCTATTAAATCGTAGCGATTCATTGCGATTTCAAGGCGAGTTAACATTGATTTCAGATTCACAGTTTTAACCTCTGTTATAAGGAAACAATGGCGGATGCAATAGAAGCATCCCAATTTTTCATGCAAACATAATCTAACTTTTACCCTACTCTATGAGGGAGGGGTAATTTTCTTTCTTTCTTTCTTTCTCCCCCTTCCAAATAACAAATTTATTCCTTTTCTCTCTCGTTTATGGAGGGGGCAGGGGGAAGTAAAAAGTGCGCTGGTGGTTAAGTTTTTTCCAAAAGTGAGGTACTCCTGATAGCTGGATTTACTCGTCTTGGGTAAAGTAGCGATCGAGAAAATTTAAAGCATGATTTCGGATTTCGTAATACTCCTTAGATTCTCGCAATTCTTGGCGATCGCGCGGGTGTGAAAAAGGAACCTCCAAAATTTCCCCTATTGTTGCATTCGGCCCATTTGTCATCATCACAATTCGGTCTGACATATATATAGCCTCATCTACATCGTGGGTGATCATCATTACTGCTTGCCGGTGATTCTCCCAAATATCAAGTACCTGTTTCTGCAATTTTCCGCGAGTTAGCGCATCTAGAGCACCAAAGGGTTCATCCATTAATAACATTTTCGGGCGAATTGCTAAAGCTCGTGCAATTCCTACCCGCTGCTTCATTCCCCCGGAAATTTCATCGGGATATTTATCGGCTGCTGCTGTTAAGTTTACCATAGTCAGGTGTTCGTTAACAAGGCTAATTTTTTCAGCACGGGTGGCACTTTTCAAAACTTCATCAACAGCCAGCCGAATATTTTCTCGCACTGTCAGCCAAGGTAGCAATCCATAATGCTGAAACACCATCATTCTATCAGCTCCAGGTTTACGAATTTCTTTGCCATCTAGTCGCACTGAACCAGAAGTTTGTTTTTCCAATCCGCCAACAATTTTGAGTAAGGTTGATTTACCGCATCCAGAGTGACCAATTACAGAGATAAATTCATTTTCCCCAACGGTTAAATTAACCTCATTCAGGACAATAAATTCACCGCCGTTTGGTTGTTTGTAACTCATTACCAGATTTTCAACTTCCAGAAATCCTGGCTTATTGATGCTTCCCATGTAAGTATTAGTTGCAGGTGAGGTAGATTTTGTCATTTCAAACTCCTAATATTTGGTGATTGTTAACGGTTAACTGTTAACTGTTAACTGTTAACAGTTAACTGTTAACTGTAAAAGAAAGATTGGGGGCGGTTGACTCGAATATCAAAACTCTTGAGATATCCCACGGGATCGCTGGGATCAAAACCTTTCTTATCTATAAAAACTTCTGGGGGTTCCACTTTATAATCCTCCTTTGGTGAAGCAATTCCTATCTCTGCTGCGATCTCTCGGTAAAGGTCGGTTCTCCAACTTTTATTAGCCAATTCTTCGGCATTTTTGGGGATTTCTTTTATTTGTCCCCAACGTGCTGCTTGAGTCATCAGCCAGATACTTCTAGACCGCCACATAAATGTAGAATGCTCTCCTGGTTCTTGGGGAATGTTTGCAGGCATATCAAAGAAAAGAGTGGTATCTTCTGCTTTTCTTATGCGTTCCTTGTTATCAAAACCACCATAATTATATTCCCCAACAATGCCAGGTCGCGTATACTTATCAATTGGCCCTTGTTTCGGCTTTGCACCTGTAAACGATCGCTCTGTTATTAGTTTAGCAACCTCTTCGCGATTTTGGGGGTTGCCACAATATTGACAAGCTTCTATCATTGCTTTTACTAAACTGCGATAAGTTTTGGGATTTTCTTGAATGAAAGATTCCATTACTCCTAGTAACCGATCGGGGTGTCCGAGCCAGATTTCTTTGCCTTGTGCAAAGGTAAAACCCACGCCTAAATTGCCTTGTATCGCCCGTGTATTCCAAGGTTCTGCTACCATATAAGCTTGCATTGCGCTAATTCGCACGTTTGTTACCATCTGCGGCGGGGGAACAATAATGATCCTAAATTCTTTGAGTGGATCTACTCCAGCGGCGGCTGATAGGTAGCGAACAAAGTATTCGTAAATCGACGAACTAAGCACGACTGCCCAAACTCTTTTTTCTGGTGGCAACTGGTCAAAATAAGCTCGAAATTGCTTACCAAATTCTTCTAAATTGCCGTTGTATTCGTACCAGGGACGAAGGCCGAAATCCCACATGGCTTTATTCATGGTCATGGCGTTGCCGTGATGATGAATTGTCATGGCCGCACATAAGGGGGCATGACGAGCTCCTTCTGCACCAATTCTGGCGTTTGTAACTGCGCCGGAGACGACGGGGGAGGCATCAAGTCGTCCAAATATGAGGCCGTCGCGGGAGGTTGCCCAACTAGCTTCGCGGTTGAGTTGGACGTTTAGGCCATATTTGCGGAAGAAGCCTTTTTTCCAGGCGATCGCGAATGGCGCACAGTCATTTACTGGTACATAACCCACAGTAAGGTCGGGTTTTTCTAATGTTTCTGGCTTGACGATTTGCGCGATCGCTCTTGCTTCTTCTGTAAGTCCTTTTGCGGAGCGATTGCCGCTAATGGCGCAAGAAGATAAAGCCATTCCAGCCGCCGTCGCTCCCATTCCTTGCAAAAACTCACGCCGATTCCATTGATTCATAGAATTGTTAGTTGTTAGTTGTTAGTTGTTGGTTGTTAGTTGTTGGTTGTTAGTTGTTGGTTGTTAGTTGTTTGTTGTATTTTCCTGACTTTCCGCTAACCACTAACTATTAACTACTAACTACTAACTATTAAGGATTTCGATGCGTTACTAATTCCTGAAGTTTGCCAACTGCATAGTCTAGGAGCAATCCAGTCACGCCAATTACTACCACTGCTAAAAATACTGAACTTAGGTTGAGTCGGCTCCATTCATCCCAGACAAAAAAACCTATCCCAATTCCACCTGTGAGCATTTCCACAGCGACAATCACCAGCCAAGCAATGCCTAAACTAATTCGCAATCCTGTAAAGATGTAGGGTAGACTTGCTGGCAAAATAATCTTGGTGATTCGCCTCCAATGGGGCATTTCTAACACTCGCGCCACATCGATATAATCTTTGGAAACGCTAGAAACTCCCAAGGCAGTATTAATAATTGTTGGCCACAGAGAAGTGATGAAGATTACAAAAATTGCCGATGGATCTGCGAGGTTAAAAATGGCCAGGGCAATTGGTAGCCAAGCTAGTGGTGATACTGGTTTAAAAATTTGAATGATGGGATTGAGAGCCATCATTGCGTGTTTGGACATTCCGATCAGGAATCCCAGAGGAATGGCGACAATTGCCCCTAGCAAAAATCCTAATAACACCCGCCGTAAACTTGCTAGCAACAGCCAACCAATTCCTAAATCTCCAGGCCCACGCTGGTAGAATGGATGTAATATGTAATCTAAATTAGCGATTAGTGCCTGATAAGGAGTTGGCATTAAGTCGCTCTTGGTTAAAGCAACTAGCCACCATAAAATAATGATTCCCAGAAATCCAGCGAGGGGAAGCAGTACGACATCTCGGACGAGAACGAGTTTAGCTCGTTTCCAAGTGGCTTGTCCGGCAACTGCGATCGCGGACAAGTTAAGCTGAATTGACATATTAAACTCCTCAGAGTCAGGGGCAGGTACAAAAATGTAGACACATACCAACCGGAGACACTGACGAAGCCAAACTATCTATTATGTTAGAAAGTTGACTTTTCAGTCTCTTCTCACTGCCTACGAAGTTAGCTGACGGGCTAGGACTGAGAGATGTCCTTCTCTATACAGAATTAAAAATTAAAAATACAAAATTCAAAACTTAAGAATCACTTTAATTTTTAATTTTTAATTTTTAGAGATTCGCCCCTAACGTTGGTTCCTCCGCTCCAGTAACACCCTATTTGGTTCTAAAAACTGGATTAGGCTGACTTTATTAAGTGCATATAAGCTAGTTTAGCATTAAAAAAAATTTACGTCAATATGTCTGAGGAAAGAGATTTAGCGATCCGTAAGGAATTCCCTCTTTTAAAGACAAGGTTACTGGTTAACATAAGATAAAGACAGAGGAGGCGATCGCCTCTTCATATCACACCTAAGTCAAGATGGATTTTAGCTCTGTACTGGTCAATAAAATTGACATTATTATAGAAAAATGGATTGTAGCCGTTCGCTCCGACGAGCAGATGGAGAGTGTTAAGGAACTTACCTACAGTGCCGTGCGCGATGGTCTTCCGGTTGTACTCCAAGCGATCGCCACCATGCTTTCTGAATCTCAAGAGAGCGACGTTCACACCCTAGTCCAAAATAGTTTAGAACATGGCACTCTCAGAGCTAAACAAGGCTATGATGCCGAAGAAATTGCAAGGGAGTACCGTTTATTAAGGTGGGCAATTTTTTCTTCTTTAGAGGTAGATTTACTCAAAGGCACAGCCGCAGAAGTAAACCGAGCTTACCGCTTGATCGATACTGCCCTAGATGAAGTTATTGCTCGCTGTTTCAAAAGTTATACCCAGGAGCGAATGCGGGAAGTAGAGGAGTTGCAAAACCAGCTCAGGTTTACCAATCAAGAATTAACTCGTTTACTTCGCGCTAGTCAAGATAATATATCTCTTTTAGCTCACGAATTGAAAACTCCTTTGACCTCAATCATCGGCTACTCAGATTTATTTTTGCGTCAACAAAATCAGCAGAATCAACAAAATAATTTTAGTCCTAATCTGGGGCACATAGAAAAAATCCTGCGGAGTGGGAGGCAATTGCTTCGGATGATTAATGATGCTCTGGAAATTTCGCGCTATGAAGCCGGGATAATAAGATTGCAGCCTAGTACAATACATCTATGCACTTTAATTAACAGTGTTGTGGAGATGGTAGAGCCTTTAGCACGAGCTAAAGAATTAAAGATAGTTGTTGATTGCGATCGCGCGCCCCAACAAGTTTCCACGGATTACTTACGCTTGCAGCAAATTGTCACCAATCTGATCGGTAATGCTATTCGCTACACTGAATATGGCATAATTACAGTCAAGTCTCAGCAACTCCCCAGCAACGAGTGGTCTATCATTGTTACAGATACAGGAATTGGTATTGCTCCCGAAGACCAAACTAAGATTTTCCAGCCTTATTTTCAAGCTGCTAACCGCCCTTTTTCTTCCCTGACTGACAGTACGGGGTTAGGGCTAGCAATAGTAACTCGCCTAGTCAATCTCTTACAAGGTAGAATTGAGGTGATTTCGGAGTTAGGAGTTGGCTCCTCATTTACTGTTATTTTTCCTTTGGAAGTTATTTCAAATTAGATTGGATAGTGCTAGGGACTACGGGCTAGGGAAGAAGGGAATAGAATTAAGGGTTTCAGTAACTTAGAATGTCCTAATCACCTTGGCGGTTGCTATAATTCCTAATTGCTAATTGCTATCCTAATGGCTGAACGCTTAAAACCTATATTTTAACTTGTTACTAAATTAAATTCTTTAGTTTTAATCTTGGGTTTGCTTAAAAGACTATATCACTAATCTGCACTTAGGTCAATATATCGCTGTGCTGATTTTAAATATGTTTCTTTTGAAAGTGGAGCGATCGCCCAACTTTTGATAGCTCAGTTAGCGATATACCAACTACAATAAGCCAAAGGGAATATTTGCCCCCCTCCCACATCAACCATGCTGGACTGTAGCAAACTGTTAGCTGATAAAACTGAAGCAATTCTCACAAATTGGGTTGAAGCTGTTCGCCAAGACCGACAAATAGAAAGTGCCGACACTTTACCACACTCAGCAATAAAAGACCATATTCCTCATGTGCTAATAGCTATGGCAACGGTACTTTCCCAAACTCAAGACAGTGAAATTGGAATGATAATCAACGCGAGTTTAGAACACGGGTCGCTGCGAGCAGAACAAGGCTACGATCCATCAGAAGTAGCACAGGAGTATCGTTTGTTACGGCAAGTAATATTTGCTCACTTAGAAAAAGATTTGTTAACTGGAACTCCACTAGAATTATTGCGAGCTGTACGCTTAATTGATGCCATAATTGACGAAGCGATCGCGCAGTGTTTTAAAAGTTATGTTGACCAGAGACTCCAAGAATTGCAGCAAATTCAAACTCAATTAACATTAACAAATCAAGAACTGAAACGCCTAGCTAATGCTAATCAAGAAACCCTTGCACATTTAGCCCATGAACTAAAAACACCTCTCAACTCAATTATCGGTTATTCTGAGCTGTTTTTGCGTAAAGAAAAGCGGGAAAAAGAGGTAAAAGACACGCGCCCTCAGATCGAAAACATTGAGCGAGTATTGCGGAATGGTAGGCAATTGTTGCGGTTAGTAAATGATGCCCTAGAACTATCTCGCGCCGAAGCTGGAAAAATCCCTCTACGTCTGATGCCGACAAACGTTATCTCCATGATTAACGCAGTCATGGAAACCATGCAGCCCTTAGCAGACGACAAGGGATTAAAACTTACATTAAAAAGCGATCGCGTACCTGATAAAGTAATTACAGACCCCCAGAGATTCCAGCAAATTATAACTAATCTCCTCAGCAATGCTATTCGCTACACCGAAGTTGGTAGCATCGAATTAAATTGCCAAATATTGCCTGGCGAACAGTGGGCGATCGCGGTGAAAGACACTGGAATAGGCATTGCACCCGAAGATAAAGATCGGATTTTCAACCCTTTCTTCCAAGTAGAAGAAACTACTCGGTATCAATTTCCTCCCGACAGTACTGGACTGGGATTAGCAATAGTTTCGCGTCTAGTTAAACTTTTACAAGGAAAAATAGAGCTAGTTTCTCAGCTAGGCAGAGGTTCGACTTTTACCGTAATTTTGCCCTTAGAAGTTAAGAAAACTGAACTCGCGATCGTCTTGTAGACTTTATTTACCAATTTCGATAAGATGAAAATTGTCGAACAAACCTCAACGAACCTAGTTCTCCAATCCCTACGACCTAAGTGGCTTCTGCCTCTGGGAGTATTATTTATTGCGGCTGGGATTGCGATTATTTTGAGTTTTGCCCAAGTAACTACATTCACTTGCAATCCTAACTCAAATAAGTGCGAGTTAATAGTATCAAAATCGATCGACTCAGAAGTTAGGGAAATTCCCTTAACTGAATTGCAGGGAGCTAAAATTGAATTTGGTGCTCGTCCTAATGCCGACACCTATAGAATAGTCCTGCTTGTCAAAAATAACAAAATTCCTTTATCACCGATTTACAGTAACCTGGACGGGGAAAAAAAGGAAGCAATGGTATCAGAAATTAACAATTTTGTCAAAAGTCCAGATAAATCTACTCTAAAAGTTCAGGAAGATGACAGAGGGGTAACTTGGGGATTGGGAGTAGTTTTAATCGCAGGGGGTTTGTGCGTGGCAGCGTTTTCGTTTAAAATCGTCAGTTGTGCCTTTGATAAAACCCAAGGCTGTATGACTCTCAAACGGCAAAACTTGTTCAAGACCCAAGCGATCGAGCAATCTCTGGCTGAAATTTGGGATGTGGAGGTGGAAGAATCAGCTAATAATAGCGAGGGTACTTACCGTGTGAGTCTTTTGCTGGCATCGGGGCTGCGCTTGCCTCTAACATTAGATTATAGTTATGGCAGGGAAGAGCATCAAGAAATAGGCGATCGCATCCGCAAGTTTTTAAATTTAAAACCGGATTTAGTGCCAACAGGCGAAACAGATTAGAAAATAATAGAAAGAATGACTCAATTTACATCTACTATTACTGCATTTCCTCTGACAGCGGTTGTGGGGCAAGAAGCCATTAAATTAGCGCTGCTATTGGCAGCAATCGATCCGGGACTAGGAGGAGTCGCGATCGCAGGCCGCCGAGGTACTGCTAAATCTGTAATGGCAAGAGCTTTGCATTGTTTACTACCTCCTATTGAGATCGTTAAAGATTCTATATGTAACGAGGAAGCAAACGAAGGATCGGAATTAGAGACTAAGATCGTTCCCGCACCGTTTGTACAAATTCCTCTAGGAGTTACAGAAGACAGGCTTTTAGGTTCAGTTGATGTCGAGCAATCTGTAAAATTAGGTGAAACAGCATTTCAACCGGGATTGTTAGCCCAGGCTAATCGCGGCGTGCTTTACGTTGATGAAATTAATCTGCTCGATGATAATATTTCTAACCAATTATTGACAGTTTTAACGGAAGGGCGCAACCGCATTGAACGGGAAGGGATTAGTTTTGAACATCCATGCAAAGCACTGTTTATTGCTACCTATAACCCAGAAGAAGGCCCGCTGAGAGAACATTTGTTAGATAGAATTGCGATCGCACTTTCCGCCGATGCCGTTTTAGGATTAGATGAAAGAGTGCAAGCCGTAGAATCTGCCCTATCCTATTCTATTTCTCCTCAAGCTTTCCTCACGCAATATACAGAAGACATTGACAACCTCAAAACCCAAATTTTACTAGCGCGAGAATGGCTCAAAGATGTCCGTATTCAGCGCGAACAAATTGCCTACTTAGTAGAAGAAGCGATTCGCGGCGGCGTACAGGGACACCGCGCCGAATTATTCGCCGTGCGCGTGGCTAAAGCGGCAGCGGCTTTAGAAGGCCGTACTGATGTTACTGCTGACGATTTGCGCCGCGCCGTAGAATTGGTAATTGTACCTCGTGCGACGATCGTTCAAACTCCGCCAGACGAGTTGCCGCCACCACCGCCACCACCGCCACCCCCTCAAGATCAGTCGGAAGAGGAGCAAGATGAGGATGAAGATGAGGATGAGGATGAAGATAAAGAGCCGCCAGAAGAGGAAGAAATGAGCATTCCTGAAGAATTTTTGTTCGATCCAGAGGGGGTAGTTCTAGATCCTACGGTGCTTTTATTTGCTCAAATGGCTAACCGTCAGGGTAAGTCGGGGAGTCGCAGCGTGATTTTTTCGGAAGATAGGGGCCGCTACGTTAAGCCGATGTTGCCTAAAGGCCCCGTGCGGCGCATTGCGGTTGACGCAACGCTGAGAGCGGCTGCACCTTATCAGAAGGCGCGGCGGGAGAGGGATGCAGCGAATAACCCCCCCCAACCCCCCCTTGGTAAGGGGGGGAGTCCATTGGAGGTAAATTCTCAACTCCCCCTTGGTAAGGGGGGGAGTTCATTGGAGGTAAATTCTCAACCCCCCCTTGGTAAGGGGGGGAGTCCATTGGAGGTAAATTCTCAACCCCCCCTTACTAAGGGGGGGCAAGGGGGGGTAAATTCTCAATCCCTTACTAAGGGAGGGCAAGGGGGGGTAAATTCTCAATCTCCCCCCCTTACCAAGGGGGGGCAAGGGGGGGGTAAGCGCGTATTTGTTGAATCTGGAGATATTCGGGCGAAACGCTTAGCGAGAAAGGCGGGGGCTTTGGTGGTGTTTGTGGTGGATGCTTCGGGTTCTATGGCTTTGAATCGGATGCAGTCGGCGAAGGGTGCGGTGATGCAGCTTTTGACGGAAGCCTATCAAAGTCGGGATCAAGTGGCTTTAATTCCGTTCCGGGGCGAGCAAGCTGAGGTTTTATTGCCGCCTACTCGTTCGATTGCTTTGGCCCGTAACCGTTTGGAAAGATTACCTTGTGGGGGCGGCTCGCCGTTGGCTCATGGCTTGACGCAGGCGGTGCGAGTAGGTGTAAATGCTCAGAAGTCGGGGGATGTCGGCCAAGTTGCGATCGTTGCTATTACTGATGGCCGGGGGAATATTCCTTTGGCTCGTTCTTTGGGAGAACCGATTTTAGATGGGGAAAAGCCGGATATTAAGGCAGAATTGTTAGAAATTGCGGCGAAAATTCGGGGTTTGGGGATGCAGTTGTTGGTGATTGATACGGAGAATAAGTTTGTTTCGACGGGCTTTGCTAAGGAGTTGGCGAAGAATGCGGGGGGGAAATATTATCATTTGCCGAAGGCGACGGATCAGGCGATCGCGGCAATGGCAAGGGGTGCGATCGCGTCTTTAAAATCTTAGTATTTTACTACGAGCTACAGTTGTGATTTAATTAAAATCTCAACTGTAGCCTCGATATTAATTCTTATCTTTGGCTCTGTGCCTATGTAGTTCATTTATTTTCCATAACCCCGTTAATACAACAACCCATTGATTGAGCTGAGCGAAATTTTAGATTTCTTTCTTCCCAGTCCGGCGGCGAGTCAGAACAAAAGAACCTGCGACCACGCCTAAACCAGCCAGAGTTGCTGGTTCTGGAACTCTTGCTGGGCTTGGGGTTGCTAAGTCAGAAGTGGGAAATGGAGGTAGATCTGTATTTTGGGTAGATGGGCTAGCTTGAGCTAGAAAAGAGTTTCCAGAATACCCAATTTTACTAATTAAACTTGATTGAAAGTTTGATGCTCCGGCAGCTTCTCCCCAAGCTATGGCTGTTGCCATAATTAAGACCCCCGCGCCAGAAGTCAATAACTTGTTAGTACAAAATGCGGACATTAGATATTACCTCTGATGCAATAATTTTCGACTAGCGAACTCTCTGCATTGTTATCCTCTTAACCTCATTTTCTAAGCCACTGCGAGCCATTCACCTGAGTTTGCTCGATAAAATGATGAAAGTTAAGATTGTCCACGCAATAGCTGACAGTCATCATATTCAACTATATAGGATTTCTGCTGTGTTAGGCGATGATTGAGAGCGATCGCTCTAATGTGCAGAGATTCTCTGACTTTTATTATACCCAAACCTTCCAACCATTTGAAGGGGTTGCCTATCTTCTTTACGCAATCTTTAAATTCTTGGTATTTTATGACCTTAAGTTGTATTTTTACGTAAATTCTCCTACGCAGTGTAACAAATAGCACTCAGTATCAATCCAAAATCATGATGAGTACGCTTAAGCTCCCGGAGAAGTATTTAGAAATCAAGCACGCTTATTCTAGTGTTCTAAACATTAAGAGTGCGCGACTTACAGGAGTGCAAATTGTTAATTTTCCCACTGGCATTTCTGTTGCCTCTTCGCAAAAGTGGAGTCAGTATACGTAACACAGTTAACAATTAACAGTTAACAATTACCAAAAAAGCAGTTAAAATTTACAGTAGACCCCAAAACTAGGAGAAATAGTAGCAGTGGAAGTTTTAGACATCAAACGAGAAATCGAAACGCTGTGCGATCGCCTGGGTAAAACCCAGGACTATCTTTGACATCCCCGCACGTC
>DATGYA010000322.1:0-3729 GCA_035298405.1 Kamptonema sp.
GATGGGGAGATGGGGAGATGGGGAGATGGGGAGATGTTGTTCTGGCTTCTGCTATACCAGTTAACAGTTGACAGCTAACAGTTGACAGCTAACAGTTGACAGTTAACAGTTAACAGTTAACAGTTAACAGTTAACAGTTAACAGTTAAATCATGTCCGCAGACGAACTCCAAAATCTCCTAGACATTGCCACCGAAGCCGCCCTTGCTGCTGGAGCCGTACTCCAAGCATACTGGGGCAAATTAGAAGAAATCCAAGAAAAAGGCCGTCCCGGTGATTTAGTCACAGAAGCCGACAAAGCAGCCGAAGTCGCCATCCTCGACGTACTCCGCCGCCACGTACCCACACACGGCATCCTCACCGAAGAATCTGGCTCCCTTGGCGACAGAACTAGCAAATACCTCTGGGCGATCGATCCCCTTGATGGTACAACTAATTACGCTCATCAATATCCTTTCTCAGCCGCCTCCATTGGACTGCTAATCGATGGCGTACCCCAAGTAGGCGCAATTTTTGACCCCTTCCATAACGAACTCTTTCGAGCCGCCAGCGGATTAGGCGCAACCCGCAACCGCCGCCCCATCCAAGTTTCCCAAACATCAGAATTGAGCAAAAGCTTACTCGTTACAGGTTTTGCTTACGATCGCCGCGAAACAGCCGATAATAACTATGCCGAATTTTGTCACCTCACCCACCTCACCCAAGGCGTGCGGCGTAGCGGTTCCGCCTCCCTCGACCTGGCCCACGTTGCCTGTGGTCGCTTAGACGGATACTGGGAAAGAGGACTCTCGCCCTGGGACATAGGGGCAGGTATAGTGATACTCTTAGAAGCAGGAGGTCAAGTCACAGCTTATGATGGCAGCCCCTTACAGATTAACTCTGGTCGCATTTTGGGCAGCAATGGTCGCATTCACGACCAAATCCGCGATGCTTTGCAGCGGGTTCCTCCCTTATCATCATGGCCAAGCGTTGCAGAGAAAAGCAATCCGTCGTAAGCGATCGCCCATAAGCTCTCTTTGCTTGTTTTTAATTTTTAATTAAATTTTTATGCTTCATTGAATCTTTAATTTTTAATTTTTAATTTTTAATTTTTGAAGTTACATTGAAAGTATAGTGGAAAGCGAGGGAAGGGATAGAAATATCATGTCTTTTCAAATCACAAAAGGGTTGTTCAAATTTGACTTCACAGATCAGCACGCCATTCTGGGAGTTCCCCTGGATGCTGAGTTTAACGATATCCGCAAACGGTATATGAAAATAGTTCGCCGCTTGCACTCGGATACTTGTCCCTTTGAAAGTCAAGCTGATAAAGATAAAGCTAACGAGTTTTTGTCAAAAGTGGTAAATCCCGCTTATAACAAATTCTCCAAAGAGAGCGATCGCAAAGAATACGGCTTGCTAGTGGACATGATAGCCAAACGCACCGTCAAAGAACAAAAAACCCTGCAATTAGAAAGCGAAGCAGCCAAACAGCTAACCACCGCCAAAGATTTTCAGGAAACATACAAAAAAACACTCGCCGAACTCGCCGAAAAGCAATATGAATCCATCGGCAACAGCCTGGATATCATCGCTCAAATCAGCGAGCTCAATATGGTTTACCTACTACGGAAAGAGCAAAAAGGCCCTGTAGCAACAAGTCAGCCTCAGCAGGCTTCCAACCCCGCAGCAACAGCCACAACACCAGCCAAAGCAGCACCACCACCGCCGCCCCCTAAAGCCCAAGACTCCTTTGTAGAACAAGCTTGTCGCCGTGTTGAGGGATTGATAGCTACAAAAAACTACGCCAAAGCAATTTTGGAGTTAAAAGAAGCTTTAAATCGCGATCCCAAACATAGTAAAAGTCATGCCTTACTAGGGATGTGTTATTTAGAGCAAAAACAGGCAACAATGGCAAAGATTGAGATTAAAAAAGCTTTGGAATTGAATCCCCAAGAACCGACGGCCTTGGAAGCAAAGAAAAAGCTAGACCAGTCAACAGCACAGCCAGCAACGGCAACAAAGGGCCAAAAGCCTGGAACTAAACCTCAGTCAAACGCAGGAAAACCTGCCTCTGGCAAAAAAACCGATCCACCTAAAAGCGGAGGCTTTTTTGGAGGCTTGTTCGGCGGCGGTAATAAAAAATGAGACTGATTAACTGTTAACTGTTAACTGTTAACTGTTAACTGTTAACTTCCTTCCTTCTTCCAATTACCAAAATTCATAGAATGGTTCATCAACCTCCTTCGGGTGCAAGGGATCTACTACCCCTCGATGTTGCCCAAAAAATCTCGATAGAACGCCGCTTGCAGGAAGTTTTCCACCGCTGGGGCTATCACCGAATTATTACTTCTACCTTGGAAAGGTTGGATACTTTGATGGCGGGTGGGGCTGTCCAGCGTTCAACAGTAATTCAGTTACAAGACGCTGAGGATGGGGAACTCGGCTTGCGGCCAGAGTTGACTGCTTCTATTGCTAGGGCGGCGGCGACGCGGATGGGGGATGCGGCAGCCTGGCCGCAGCGCCTCTATTACAATGCGAATGTCTTTCGTAAAGGGAGGGGATTCGGTCATGGTAGTCAGCAGGAATTTTATCAAGCTGGTGTAGAATTACTTGGTGCTGGCGGCGTGGCGGCGGATGCGGAAATTCTACTGTTGCTGTGCGAGTGTTTGCAGAATTTGGGATTGAGTGACTGGCATTTGGTTTTGGGAGAAGCGGGCTTGACGGCGAGGCTTCTCGATCCGTTTCCTTTACAGGTGAGAGAAAGGGTGAGAAGCGCGATCGCAAATCTTGACCGCATCGCCCTAGAAACATTGCCTCTGTCATCAGACCTTCGGGAAAGGGCGTTTTTGCTGTTTGACCTCCGGGGTCGCCCGCAGGATGTGCTACCGATAGTTGCTAACTTAGATTTAGATTTACCGCAGCGAGAAGCCTTAAATAATCTCAAATCTCTTGTCGATTTGCTCAATGAATGTCAATCTAAAATTCAAAGTCCTAAATTCCAAATTCATCTCGATCTCAGTTTGATTCAAACTTTTGACTATTACACTGGGATTGTGTTTGAAGTTGTCAGCGACACTGAGGTAGAGCAGCGAGTTTTGGGTCAAGGTGGACGATACGACCAACTTTTAGGACTCTATCACCCGGAAGGGGAATCTTACCCAGGTATCGGGTTTTCATTTAATATTGAAGACTTGCACCAAGTTCTGCTCAATAATAGTGGACAATTGCCTCGCGAAACACCTGGGAGTGACTGGTTAGTAATACCTGAAACGCCCCAAGCTTATGCAGCGTCATTTGCTTATGCTCAAAAACTTCGAGACTCTGCTCATCTAGTCCGAGTTGAAGTAGATTTAGGAGGGCGGGAAACTGCCGAGGCGGTGCGAGAATACGCACGCAACCGCCGCATTAGTCAAATTGCCTGGATCAATGCAGTAGGCTTGCCGACTATTGAAAAGGTAAGCTAGCTAATGGTTAGTTGTTAGTTGTTAGTTGTTAGTTGTTGGTTGTTGTTTGTTGAGTAGATGAACATAAAAAACTAAATTTTAGTAGGTTTTTAGCCCCCAATTAGTGTAAATTGTAGGGATATTTTCTACCAATGTTTTGGTTTATTTTTGTTCGATTCTATGCTTTTACAAATAACGATCAAGTCAACCAAAAACTAACACCTAACAACTAACAACCAACAACCAACAACCAACAACTAACAACTAACAACTAACCCTTAAAAGAAATATGCCACATACTATCG
>DATGYA010000323.1:0-10571 GCA_035298405.1 Kamptonema sp.
CCCATCCCCCTACGGAGGTGATTTAATGGCAACCATCACAACACCCAAAAAGTCTGTTGCGGTCAATCCGCTGAAGCAAAGCCAGCCCTTGGGGGCAGCCCTCGCATTTCTCGGCTTAAAAGGCATCATGCCCTTATTTCACGGTTCTCAAGGCTGCACCGCTTTTGCCAAAGTCGTTTTGGTGCGTCACTTTCGCGAGGCGATTCCCTTATCTACCACCGCCATGACTGAGGTTAGTACGATTTTGGGCGGCGAAGAGAATGTCGAACAAGCCATCCTTACGTTGGTGGAAAAGTCGAAACCGTCGATTATTGGGCTGTGTACTACGGGATTAACTGAGACTCGTGGCGACGATATGGCAGGGATTTTACAAAGCATCCGCAAACGCCATCCCGAACTCCATGATTTACCGATTATTTTTGTCTCTACACCTGATTTTAAGGGTGCTTTGCAAGATGGGTTTGCGGCAACGGTGGAAAGTATTGTCAAGGAGTTGCCCCGAACGGGTGAAACACGGGCCAATCAAGTCACGTTGCTGGTGAGTTCGGCATTTGCACCAGGGGATGTTCAGGAAATTAAGGAGATTGTAGAGGCGTTTGGATTAACTGCGATCGCAGTTCCCGATTTGTCTCTCTCTATGGATGGGCATTTGGATGATTCTTACAACACTGTCACTAACGGCGGAACGACATTAGCAGAGTTACGAAAGATTGGTAGTTCTGTCTATACCTTGGCGCTGGGGGAAAGTATGCGAAGCGCCGCAGAAAGCTTGCAGAGGCAGTTTGGTATCCCCTTCGAGGTGTTTCCTAGTTTGAGCAATTTGGATGCGATCGATAGTTTTTTAGAGGGATTAGCAGACTTAAGTGGGCTACCCGTACCAAATAAATATCGCCGCCAACGCGCTCAACTGCAAGATGCCATGCTTGATACCCACTTTTTCTTTGGGCGCAAGCAAGTATCCCTAGCGATGGAACCCGATTTGCTGTGGTCAACCGTTCAATTTTTGCAAAGCATGGGTGCTGAGATTCAAGCCGCAGTGACGACAACCAAATCTCCGCTACTCGAACAACTGCCTGTTGCCACTGTCACGATTGGTGATTTGGAAGACTTGGAACAGTTAGCAATCGGATCTGATTTGTTGATTGGAAATTCCAATGTAAGTGCGATCGCCCGTCGTCTTCAAATTCCTCTTTATCGCTTAGGCTTTCCCATCTTCGATCGCCTCGGTAATGGTCAACGCTGCACGGTGGGTTATCGCGGCATGATGCAACTACTGTTTGACATCGGCAACTTGTTTTTAGAACAGGAAGAAGCTCATGCAAAACACGCTAACAGTTAACAGTTAACAGCTAACAGTTAACAGCTAACAGTTAACAGTTAACAGTTAACAGTTATTACTCAGAAGTAAAGAACAAGGAGGACAGAATGAAAATAGCCTTCACCACCAGCGATAACGTTCATATCAATGCTCACTTTGGCTCAGCTAAAAAGATTGATGTCTATGAAGTCGATCAAACCAAATATGACTTTGTAGAAACCTTACGGTTTGACGGAAATCTTAACGAAGATGGCAACGAAGATAAGCTGTTACCCAAAATTGAAGCACTTCACGATTGCACGATTGTCTATGTATCAACTATTGGGGGTAGCGCGGCTGCACGGTTGATAAAGAAAAGAATTACACCGATAAAAGCCCAGTCTGAGGAACAAGAAATCACCGAGGTCTTGACCAAACTGGTGCAAACTCTGAACGGCAGTCCTCCACCTTGGTTGAGAAAAGCCCTTCAGCAACGCAGTCCCGTTTTAGATGAACTCGATCAACTTGATGAAATTAAGGAAGAAGTAACCGTATGACGACTACTAATTTACCCGCAACTGAAACTGCAATCAGTCCATTTCAGAAAGCCATTACACAACAAATTCGGGCTAACGATCCCTACGGAACCTACCGTAATTGGTCTGACGAACTTTTGCTCAAACCTTTCATTCTTAGCAAGGCACAGAAACGCGAAATCTCTGTTGATGGGGACGTAGACCCAATTACCAAAGGACGGATTTTAGCATTCTATCGCGCGATCGCTCACCGCATCGAAGAAGAAACCGGACTGCTTTGCCAGGTTGTAATCGATTTGAGCCATGAAGGTTTTGGTTGGGCATTGGTATTTTCTGGTCGCCTATTAGTAGTTTCTAAAACTTTGCGCGATGCTCAACGCTTTGGGTTTGATTCCCTCGAAAAGCTAGAAGCAGAAGGCACAAAGATCGTCGAATCTGGAATTAGTTTTGCCAACCGTTTTCCCGAAGTCGGCAGACTTTAAAAAATTGGGATTTGGGATTGAGCTAAAATCCCAAATCCCAAACCTAAAATCTAAAATTGGTCGGAGGTTTCATGGTTCAAACAACCGAAATTGTCAACATTGAGGATCTAAAAAATCAAATCAAGCGCCTCAACAGCAAAGCTGGACAAATGAAAATGGATTTGCACGATCTAGCTGAAGGCTTGCCAACAGATTATGAACGTTTGATCGATGCTGCTACCGAGACTTACGAAATCTATCGGCAAATCGATCTACTCAAAACTCAACTCAAACAATTGGAGCAGAAATCATGAGCAAAACTTTAGCTGAATTCAATCAATTAGTGAACGCAGAAGAGTACCTTGATTTTTTTGGACTTCCCTACGATCCGCAGTTTGTCAATGTAAATCGGCTGCATATTCTTCAGAAGTTTTCATCTTTCATCAAATCCATTGATTCTGAATCTCCAGACTTGAATGAATCAGAGAAACTTGAACGTTATCAAGTTGCTCTACAGAAGGCTTACGACACTTTCACTACTTCTTCGCCGTTAGACGAAAAACTGTTCAAAGTGTTTAACGATAAGCCGCAAAATGTGGTTTTGCTATCCGAAATTGGCTCTGATTAATTTCCTTGCATAATCAAGCTAAAAACTAACTAATTCGATCGAGGAGATAACACCGTGCAAAATCTTACCCCTACGGAACTAGAGCGCTATCGTCGCCAGATTATGCTGCCCGGATTTGGTGAAGAATCACAACAGCGCTTAAAAGATTCAACGGTACTTGTTACCGGAGTTGGCGGGTTAGGTGCAACAGCAGCACTCTATCTGGCTGTTGCAGGGGTAGGTCGATTAATCCTTTTACGCGGTGGTGAATTGCGGCTGGATGACATGAATCGCCAGATTTTGATGACTCACGACTGGGTGGGTAAACCGCGAGTATTCAAGGCAAAAGAAACGCTGGAAGCGATTAATCCCGATGTGCAAATCGATGCCATTTGTGAGTACGTAACTCCTGAAAATGTGGATACTCTTGTAAAAAGTTCTGACGTTGTTTTGGACTGCGCTCACAACTTTATTGAGCGCGATTTGCTGAATACTGCTTGTGTGCGTTGGGGTAAACCAATGGTAGAAGCTGCCATGAATGATATGGAGGCTTACCTAACTACTATTGTCCCCGGTTTAACGCCTTGTCTATCCTGTATTTTCCCTGAAAAGCCAGATTGGGATAAGCGCGGTTTTGGGGTGTTGGGTGCTGTTTCGGGGACGTTAGCTTGTCTCACTGCTTTGGAAGCTATTAAGTTAATTACAGGTTTGGGTACGCCGCTGTTATCTCAATTGTTAACGATGGATTTGAGTCGAGCCGAGTTTTCCAAACGCCATCCTTTCCACGATCCAAATTGTCCAGTTTGCGGCGATTTGAGCAGACGGTTAGTAGGGGCAGAAATTGCGACTGTTAACGGTTAACTGTTAACTGTTAACGGTTAACAACTAACAATCAAAAACTAACAACCAACAAAAATCAATTAAGGAGAAAAACAATGACTATTACACTTACAGAAAAAGCTGAATTTCGCCTGCGTGCCTTTTTGCAAGGTAGTGCTGATTCTTCTTCCGAGAAAGGCATCAGAGTGGGAGTCAGTGATGGCGGTTGCAATGGCTATGAATACACTATTGATATTGCCAATGCTCCTCGTCCTGATGATTTGATCGAATACCAAGGCAAAGTTCGAGTTTATATCGATCCTAAAAGTGCGCCTCTGTTGCAAGGGGTGGTGATTGATTTTCTCGAAGGTCTAATGGAAAGTGGTTTCAAATTTACGAATCCCAATGCAACCGATACTTGTGGCTGCGGTAAATCTTTCCAAGCTGGTGATTGCACTCCTGCGGCAACACCTTGCAGTTAATAAACACTCAAAACTCATCAATGTAGGACACGATTATGCCGACCTATCAAGTACATTTAATCAACAAAAAGCGCGAGATTGACATTACGATTCCTGTTGAAGATACGATGACTATTTTGGAAGCGGCAGAAGATAAGGGGTTAGAGTTACCTTCCTCTTGTCAGTCTGGATCTTGCTCCAGTTGCGTTGGTAAAGTTGTCGAAGGTGAAGTGGATCAATCGGAACAAGTATTTCTCGATGAAGAGCAAGTCGCTAAAGGATTCGTTTTGCTTTGTGTTGCCTATCCCCGATCTGATTGTACGATCCGTACCCATCAGGAAGCTTACTTGGTTTAGAGAATACTTGAAAATCTCTAACTGGCGTGTTTCTTAGGCACTAACCCTCAATCTTTTATTCGGAGGATACATTCGATGCTAGTAACAGGATTTTCGGTTCATGGAACTTCGTTAAAAATGTTGCGATCGCAAGAACGCGGTGCGATCGCACGCATCAATGCCTCCGATGATGTGACAGATCAAAAGTTGAGGAAAATGGGGATAATTCCGGGGCAATCGATCGCTGTAGAACAACGATTTCCGCGTTTCGTTGTCCGGGTTGGTAATAATCTTCAGGCACTGGATAAAAAAGCGATTAACGCTATCTATGTCCGAATTGTTGAAGGTTGATTTTCAAGTAATGTTCAAGCATTAATGGAGAAATAGCAATGGCAGAACAACCTATTTCTAATGAAGTAGCATTAAGAATTGCCTTAGCTTCAAGATTGTTTCCAGAGTTTTCTATTGCTGAATTTATCGAAGCGTTGCATACTTATTTAGGTGATGTTGTCGATGAAACTAGCTTAAGTAGAATCACTGTAACTAACTTGAAAACCGCCGTCGGCCAAACCTACGAAATCGATGGGGAGGAACATGGAGAAGATGCGGATGCCGCTGATATTGCCATTCTGAAAAAGGCTGTGCGAATTTTGTGGGGTGAACTGGATGAAATAGATCGTTTACCTTCTATTGATCCTTATCAAGAGGGGGATATGCCTAATTCGATTCGGGTGGCTGTAGCCTCGAATAATCAAGAGGCATTAGACGGACATTTTGGTTCCTGTTTGCGTTATTTGATTTATCAACTCTCTGCCGAAGAGATGCGGCTGATTGATATTCGGTCGGCACTTGAAGCTGATTTATCGGAGGACAAAAATGCCTTTAGAGTTGGGTTAATTCGCGATTGTCCGGTGCTTTATATTGTGGCGATTGGTGGCCCGGCGGCGGGGAAAGTGGTTCAAGCTGGCATCTACCCGATTAAAAAAGAAACTGGTGGTGCAGCCAGAGTGATGTTAAGCGAATTGCAACACGCGATCGCGACATCTCCTCCACCTTGGCTTGCCAAAATTCTGGGTGTTGCTGATGGTTCGCGTGTCAAAAACTACAAAGCGTTGGTGTAAAGGTGAAACAGACAGTCACGATCGCAAATGTAGGTATTAATCGATTTGACCAATGCGTTCTCAACATTGGATTGATTAATCTCTGCAATCAAGAAAGCTACGTAGGACGGGAAATCCGCCGCCTACACAACTCCTCGGAAGACGACGAACCAACAGGAGATATATGGCGAAGGCTGCACCAAGTAACTCTCTATATTCCTCACCCCGATCAGCAATATGACGGGGTAACGCTGGAAGGTGGACTGACCCAAGGCTACAACATTGATGTGAAAGCGGTTGCAGACCCCAGCCAGATCCCCTACAAAATCCCCGAAGGCGGACAGTTTGTGGTGGTGATGAAGCAAAAGGGTTTGGATGCTGGATTTGCGATCGCAGCCACTGGAATTTTCATCCGTCCCCTCGCCTTGCTGAGTTTGGAAATCATTATGGATATGGCAACGGCCCAATATCAGTCGATTGTTGTCAAACATCCAGTGATTCGCGATTATCCATCCGGTTGGGAGGACAAGCTTAATCAATTCCTTAACCTGATGATTCCCTATGAAGCATTGCCTAATCTGGCGGGATATGTCGATCGCACATTTAACCCAGATTATCGTGCCCCAAGTTGGGATGAAGTTCACCTGGCAGCAATAGGACTGGCTGGAGTTTGAAGTCCAGCCTGTTTTGACTTAAAGCAATCTAAATCAACCAATTACTTAATCTTAGGAGAACACTAACCATGACTACATTTACTGGATTAACATTTGGCGGCAAAGTTTGGACTCCCAAATTTTTGCAAGCGATCGATTTTGCTCGCTGCATCGGTTGCGGCAGATGCCTCAAAACCTGCGGACGCGGGGTAATGGCATTGCGGGCACTGAATGAAGACGGGGAATTTGTAGAGGATGAAGAAGATGATGAAATTGAACGGAAGGTGATGACGATCGCCAATTCAGATAATTGCATTGGCTGTGAAGCTTGTGCTAGAGTTTGTCCTAAAAATTGTCAAACTCATGGAGAATTAGCGATCGCTTGAGTATGACTCAAACTACTCACTCTCACGCCTCTGGACAGAATTGGGTGACTTACTACCAAGCGGTAGAAGGTCGCCCACCCCGTGAAACTTTGCTGAAAGCATTGGCAATGTTTGACGCAAAACCGTTGCTGGATCGTCCTCGATTCGCTGTAGATTTGGGCTGTGGCGATGGAAGAGATACGGTGGAATTGCTGCGTCGAGGCTGGCAGGTTTTAGCGATTGATGGGGAAGAAAAGGCCTTCGATCGCCTGCGCGATCGTCCAGTTCAGCAGGATTTACTGCAAACTCAATTGATGCGTTTTGAAACCTTGACTTTACCCCCCGCGATCGATCTAATTAATGCCAGCTTTTGCCTTCCTTTTTGTCCCCCCGCAGATTTCCCCCATCTTTGGCAAACTATTGTGACATCGCTGAAACCAGGAGGATATTTCTGCGGTCAATTATTTGGCGATCGCGACTCATGGACTGTTTATCCAAATCGCACTCATCACACTAGCGAACAAATTCAAGTGCTGCTACAACCCTTTGAGATTGAGTGGTTAGACGAAGAAGAGCATCCGGGAGTAACCGCGATCGGTGAGGAAAAATACTGGCATATTTTTCACATTGTTGCTCGTAAAAAAGCAGAGATATAATTTATTTATTAAGTAGGAGGTAAGTATTATAAAATACTTACCTCCTAGACGCAACTTTAGTCGATAGCAACTATCACATCACTTGCTTTAACAACAGCATAGGCTTCTTTGCCAACACTTAAGCCCAACTTTTCTGCTGAAGCTTTTGTAATAATGGCAGTGATTTCAACACCCGCTGCAATTTCCAAAACAACCTCTGTATTTACAGAGCCAACTTCAATGGCTTTGACAGTTCCTTTTAGGGCATTACGCGCACTAATTTCCATGTTAATCTACTGGTTTAATCGAGAGGAATTAATCTTACTCTCGCTCTACATTAATAGTGTATCAGTTAAGATAAACACTTTCAATTCATGGTTACACATACCATTTACGTAAACAAAATATTTTGCCTAAAATCGTGGCTCTATCCGATCGATATTTGTAGCGATATGTAAGCTGCGACTATAGACCCTTTAAATGCACAATAGCTTAAATTTTGTGCTGTTAAGGGAAACAGCAGGGCTGTTTCATTCGACCTAGGGGCGGTGCCCCCGTGCCCGCCCAGAGTGAGGGGGGTAGGCACGGGGGCACTACCCCTACAAAATCGCGGTTTTTCCGAGAATGAAACAGCCCTGGGGGAAACAGTGGATCTGAGCCAAAACTCGCTGCATCTACGCCAGCCGCAGGCATCGCACCCCATCTCTGTGCCGAGCTCGTGAGCCTCAATTCCCCCTTCTTATATTGAACAGGCGCGCAAAGCCATCTGAACAACCTCTAGGAGTTCTGCGCGACTAGCTCCACTTGCAGCTTGCACCGACATTCCAAAGTTGACTGTAACGACAAACCTTGCGAGGGCAGCGGGATCGGCATCAGAGGGCAAGTCACCTTCTAAGACAGCACGCTCGAAGCGATCGCAGATAGCAGCCTCGCTTGATATGCGGCGCTCTGCCAACTCTTGATGGAGTGGATGGTCTGGATCGACAGAGGAATGCAGACTTTGTGCGTAGAGACATCCTGATGGGTTGCACGGATTAGTCACTAAATCAACAACGCTAAGCATCATCCGCTCCATGACTCTCCGGGCAGTTGGCTCGGAGAGTGCTTCACGTAGGTAGGCAGTTTGCCGATCGCGATAGCGATCGAGAGCCTTACGGAATAAGTTTTCCTTGTTACCAAAGGTTGCATAGAGACTCGGACGGTTAATGCCCATCGCTTTGGTTAAATCTGTCAGGGATGTTCCTAGATAGCCCTTGCGCCAAAATATTTGCAAAGCTTTTTCTAAAGCTTCCTCGATATCAAAAGCGCGAGGTCGTCCCTGCACGCTATGAGGCTTTTTCGTTTCCATACCGTTCAGTATAAAACTTCCTTGACACCCAGATTGAACCAGGGTATATTTTTTGTACCGATCGGTAAGTAAATCACCGATTCGGCAATTACAAGCCCAGCAGAGCAAATCATGACAAAAACACTCTCCGGCAAAGTTGCATTAGTTACAGGTGGCTCACGCGGTTTAGGGGCAGCGATCGCCAAACGTCTTGCCCACGATGGGGCAGCAGTTGCTCTCACCTACACCAGTTCGCCCCAAAAAGCTGATGAGGTAGTGCGCGACATTGAAGCAGCAGGGGGAAAAGCTTTGGCAATCCGCGCTGACAGTGCGGATGTAGAAGCAGTCAAACATTCCGTTGCCGAAACCGTAAACGCCTTGGGTCGCCTCGACATCCTAGTTAACAACGCGGGAGTTGCCACTTTAGCTGCGATCGAGCAGTTCTCAATGGATGAATTTGACAGACTTATAGCAGTGAATGTCAGGGGCGTTTTCGTAGCAACTCAGGAGGCAATTCGCCACATGGGTGAGGGTGGACGGATCATCATGATTGGCAGCGTTAATAGTGATTCCGCCCCCTTTGCAGGGCTATCGGTCTATGCCTTAACCAAGGGGGCGATCGCCAGCTTTACACGCGGTCTTGCCCGCGATCTTGGACCTCGCGGTATCACCGTTAACAACATCCAACCTGGTCCAATTGATACTGATATGAATCCCGCAGACGGAGACTTTGCCGAGGGTCTCAAAAAGCTCGTTGCCCTGGGTCGCTACGGACGGGATAACGAGGTTGCTAGCATGGTTTCTTATCTTGCCAGTCCTGAAGCCGCCTTTGTCACTGGCGCAAGCCTCAAGATTGATGGCGGATTTACAGCCTAAACGAGATGTCCTCAGACTCGCGATCGCTAAACCTTCTTCAAAAAAACATCATTAATGTCACAAAAACTCTCAGGAAAAGTCGCTCTTGTCACTGGTGGCACTAGCGGCATCGGTCTTGCCACTGCCAAGCGATTCGTTGCCGAAGGTGCCTATGTCTTCATTACAGGTCGCCGCCAGGCTGAATTAGATGCCGCCGTGGCAGCAATAGGCAACAACGTCACGGGCGTTCAGAGCGATGCCTCGAATCTGGCAGACCTCGATCGCCTTTTTGCCACAATCAAGCAAGAGCAAGGTCGCCTGGATGTAATCTTCGCCAACGCTGGCGGTGGAGAACTCGCCCCACTCGGATCGATCACTGAGGAACACTTTGACAAAACCTTCAACACCAACGTTAAAGGCCTGCTGTTCACCGTGCAGAAGGCTCTGCCGCTGTTGCCAGAAGGTGCTTCCATTATTCTGAATGCCTCGATCACTTCCATCAAGGGTACTCCAGCGTTTAGCGTTTACAGTGCCACCAAAGCCGCCGTGCGATCGTTTGCCCGCAACTGGACACTTGACCTCAAAGAGCGCAAGATTCGCGTCAATGCCATCAGTCCTGGTGTTGTGCCTACTCCCGCATACAATCTCCTGGGGCTGAGCGAGGAACAGGTGCAGGATTTTGTGGCAGGTCAGGTCAACACAATCCCGCTGGGACGAGTGGGTACACCGGATGAAATTGCTAAAGCAGTCGTTTTCCTCGCATCCGATGACAGCAGCTTTGTCAACGGCATCGAACTCTTTGTCGATGGAGGTATGGCACAGATATAAAACCACAAAACTGCAACTGAAGGAAATTAAGGTGATATTTCCAATCTCATAGATATCGATCGCTATCTACACCACAATTCAGTAAGAAAGATGACGGCAGCTAGATCGCTGACATTGAAACGTTTGTGGATGGGGGTGTAGCACAAATCTAAAGGGGGCGATCGCCATAGATGTTATCCACATTTCATACAGTTTTTGACCAGATCCTTTATCCTTTTGGGATGATACAACCCATTGGTGTCAACTTAAGCTGAAACCCCGCCAGGGACTCAAGTCCCTGTCTAATAGCAAA
>DATGYA010000324.1:0-12266 GCA_035298405.1 Kamptonema sp.
ACTACAAGTTCATCCCCAAGTATCTTCCCGCTACTAGCACCCCAAAAAGGCAAATTAATTCTTGCTATCGTTCTGCAAGTAATTTGTACAGCCTTGGGATTAATTCCCTTTATTCTCGTCTATTCGATCGCGATCAGCCTGTTCAACCCACCTGTTGACCAAGGGTATATCTGGAAACTAGCGATCGCCAGCCTGGTAGCGATTATAGCGCGGTGGAGTTTATTCGGAATTTCTAGCACTCTTGCCCATATCGCTGCTTTTAACATTCTGTATAACATCAGGATTAAACTGTCCGAAAAATTTGGCAAATTGCCTCTGGGATACTTCAATTTACACGCGACTGGTGCTTTGAAAAAAGTGATGAATGAAGACGTGGAGTATATTGAATCCATGATTTCTCATGGCATTTCCGAAGGAATTGGTCTATTGACGACCCTATTTTTCACGACTATCTATCTGTTAACTGTTGATTGGCGGATGACTTTGGCAGCATTAACAGGTATCCCCGTAGTCCTCCTGGCTCACAACTTGTTGCTGAGACGCTTATTGCCTCTGGTGCCAGACTACTACGCAGTACAGGATCGCATGAACTCAGCGATTATCGAGTATGTCCAAGGAATGCCTGTAATTAAGGCGTTTAGCCAAACGGCAGAATCCTTTACTAAGTACAAAGATTCAGTTTGGGACTACCACAAATTTGATGAAGATTGGTCAAAAAAATCACTACTATCATGGGTTTTGATTCCCCTGAGCGTCACTATCAATTTGCTAGCAATGCTTCCTGTAGGTGTATGGCTCTTAAGTAACAATAGCCTCTCAATACCAACCTTAATCCTGTTCCTCCTGTTAGGACTGGGCCTTTCCGCACCCTCGATCAAACTGGTCGAATCAACAAGTCTTTATATACAAACTCAAGAGTCAGTTAATCGAATTTACAACATCTTGAATGAACCGGAACTTCCCGAAACAATAGAAACTATTACTCCTAAAGATTTAACCATTGAATTTCGAGATGTTCATTTCTCCTATGAGGACACAGAAGTTCTGCAAGGTATTAGTTTTGTTATCCCACAAAATAGCATCACAGCACTGGTAGGCCCATCGGGTTCTGGAAAGACGACCATCGCCCATTTAATTGGTCGCTTTTGGGAGGTCAATTCTGGAGAAATTAGCATCGGTGGAGTCAATATAAAAGACCTCAAAATAGACGAATTGATGTCAAAAATTGCCATCGTGTTTCAGAACGTGGTGTTATTTAATGATACGATTTATGAAAACATCCGTATGGGGAATCCCAATGCTAGTCAAGAGGCGGTAATTGCAGCCGCGAAGGCAGCGCAATGCCATGAATTCATTCAGGCAAAACAGGATGGTTATCAAACGATAGTTGGGGAAAAGGGAGCAAAATTAAGTGGGGGTCAGCAGCAGCGAATTTCCATTGCACGGGCAATTTTAAAAGATGCACCGATTGTAATTTTAGATGAAGCCACCGCTTTTATAGATCCGGAGAATGAAGCCCAAATCCAGTCAGCTATTAACTCACTAATTCAAGATAAAACGCTACTGATAGTCGCTCACCGACTCTCAACAATCACCGAAGCTGACCAAATCTTTGTAATAGATCGGGGGCAAGTTGTAGGCAAGGGTAAGCATGAAGAATTGCTGCATACTTCTCCCCTGTACGGCCAGATGTGGGATACCCATGTAGCGGCACAAGGTTGGACTTTTGAAAGCAAACAGCCTGTAGCGGTTGATGGTTAAGGAACTGGCTAGGACACAGTATCGCTGTTAAGAATAGTCGCAAACGTAAGTAATTTCTGGGAATCTAAAAATTAAACAATCTAAAAATTAAACAATAAAAATGATTAAGGAATTATTTCAGTTAGCAGGAAAACACAAGCCGCAGTTCATTCAAGGAACGGTACTTTATGTCATATCGTCGCTGTTTGCGGCTACCCTTAATTTCTTTCTATATCTGATCATTAAGGAACTGTTTGAGAACTCGATCGATACACAAAAAGCAGTCCAGTTTTTTGTAGGAATTGCCCTTTGTATGCTGCTGCAAGGTGTTTTTCTATATTGGGCAAATAGTCTCACCCAGATCGCTAGCAGCAGGATGATTGCGGATTTGCGTCTGCGCTTGGGCAATCATATCCGCAAATTACCGATGGGGTTTTTCAAAACCAATCAAGTAGGAGACTTAAATGGACTGGTTAGCGATGACATAAAACATATTGAGCCGATTCTTTCCTTGGTTTATCCCAGAACCGTGGGCGCGATCGCAATACCCATTTTTATCGCTGCCTTCTTAGTATTCATTGATTGGCGGTTAACACTAGCAACCCTGGCGGGTGTACCGATTGCCATACTTATCTATGCGAACAGTCAAAAACTCCTAAAAAACCTGACAGAGTTGCAAAAGCGCTCTTTAGTAGAAGCCAACTCCCGAACGATTGAATACATTCAAGGAATGGCTACAATCAAATCTTTCAATCAAACCGGAAGTCGATTTCAAAAATTAGAGAAAGCTTTGGATGGTTATAAAAAAGCCAATCTTGATATGGTGACACAGTTAGTGACTCCATCGATCGTCTTTTCCCTGGTTTTAGAATTAGGATTTGTTGTCATCCTATTCGTTGGCCTCTACATCCTCTTTGGCGGTAAACTAACTGTACCGATCTTCTTGTTATTCCTGATTTTGGGATTGCGGCTTTATGAACCTTTGTTCTCACTGTTTCAATTTTCTGCTCAGACGCGGATTATGGATGCTGCTTTGGCGCGAGTCCTCAATGTCTTGAACACTCCATCACTACCGGAACCCGATCGCGAACAGCAATTAAAGTCATTTGATATCGAGTTTAAGAATGTTTCGTTTAGCTACGAAAATACCCCCGTGCTGGAGCATATTAGCTTTAAAGTTCCCGAACGAAGTGTTACCGCCTTAGTTGGTTCTTCAGGTTCAGGCAAAACCACGATTACGAATTTGGTTGCTAGGTTCTGGGATGTTAATAGTGGGGAAATTTTCATCGGTGGGGTAAATATTAAAGACATGAAAACCGACGAGTTATTATCCAACATCAGTATGGTATTTCAGGATGTGTATCTATTTAATGACAGCATCTTGAATAACATCAAATTCGGCAAATCGGATGCTACTTTTGAAGAAACGATCGCGTCAGCAAAAGCCGCTCAATGCCATGAGTTTATTATAAAGCTGCCCAAGGGTTACGAAACAGTAATTGGAGAAGGCGGGGCAACCCTTTCGGGAGGTGAAAAACAGCGAATTGCGATCGCACGTGCCATTTTAAAAGACGCGCCGATCGTCCTCCTAGATGAAGCGACAGCTTCGGTTGACCCAGAAAATGAGATTTTGATTCAAAAAGCAATTGACTTGCTAGTTGAGTCGAAGACGCTAATTATTATTGCTCACCAACTTTCTACTATCACAAAAGCTGACCAAATTCTAGTAATTGACAAGGGTAAGATAGTTGCACAAGGCAAGCATGACGACCTAATTACAAATACCGATGGATTATACAGGAGACTTTGGAATTCTCGGCAACAAGCACGAAGTTGGAAGATAAGTGCGCGGCACTTGTCTGTAGTCAATAGTTAGTTGCAGTTTTTAGATAACTAGATGGAGCGATCGCTTGCGTTCCTGGCAACAACAGCAGTTATAAAGTTTCGAGTTATGAATTGAATTACCATTCTTAAAAATATGGGATTTAACAAGGGTGGTAAAAAACTTGTCCTAGTTGACGCACGAGTTCTTAATTAGCTGACCAATAACCAATCACCAGTTACTAAGTTAATAAAAAATACAATGAACCTACCTTCAGGCCCAAAAGCTCCCATCTGGTTGCAATATCTTAAAATCGCCACCAATCCTATTGGCTACATGGACGATATCGGTAAACGCTACGGTGACATTTTTACCATCACATTCGGGTCTACTCCCGTATTATTTGTCAGCAATCCCCAAGGAATCGAGCAAATTTTTACCAATACAAAACAGATTCCCGCTTCTGGAGAGTTGAACGGAGATATGGCCCTAATTACGGGGAACCAAGGAATACTACAACTCGATGGTTTGCGCCACAAACATCGTCGTCAGCTAATGATGCCAGCTTTTCACGGTGCGAGGTTGCGCTCTTACGGACAGCGCATTTGCGAACTCACAGAGAAAATTATTAGTCAGCATTCGAGCGGAAAAGTCTTTGTAGCTTACCCATCGATAGAAGACATTACCTTACAAATAAGCATTCAGATTGTATTGGGTTTAAGCGAGGGAAAACGCTACGAAAGACTCAGACAACTGCTTCCTGCAATCATAAATTTGATGCGGACTCCCTTAATTCAGGCTGCCAATATTCTGCCTTTTCTGCAACGAGATTTAGGTTCTTGGAGTCCTTGGGGGAAACTACTTCAACTTCGCCAAGAACTTTACGAATTGCTGGAAGCGGAAGTGAAAGAACGTCGCCAGCAAGGAGATATTTCTCGCAGCGATATTCTCTCCGATTTGATGTTTGCTCGCGATGAAATGGGTGAGATGATGACAGATGAGGAGTTACGGGATCTAGTAATTTCGCCCTTATTCGCGGCTCAAGATGCTTCCGCTACTGCGATCGCGTGGGCATTATACTGGATTCACCATTTGCCGACAGTACGCGATCGATTGGTAACGGAACTAGATAGTCTTGGCGACTCGCCAGATCCGATGAGTATTGTGGGATTACCCTATCTCACTGCTGTTTGTAATGAAGCCTTGCGAATTTATCCCACTCAGTTATTTACATTTCCCAGATTGGTAGAATCACCGATTGAATTAATGGGTTATCAATTGAGTCCTGGTACGCTACTTAGAGTTAATATTTGTCTGACTCATCGGCGCGAGGATTTATACCCAGAACCTAACAAATTTAAACCAGAGCGCTTTTTAGAAAGAAAGTTTTCTCCTTATGAATTTCTGCCTTTTGGTGGTGGCACTCGTAGTTGTATTGGTGCAACTTTAGCTTTATTTGAAATGAAGCTAATATTGGCAACTATACTTTCACGCTATCAATTAGAACTAGGCGATCGCCAACCAGAAAAACCTAAGTTTGAAGGACTACTTTGTTACCCTGTAAGTGGCGTGAAACTGGTAGTAAAAGGTCAGCGGCAACCTCAAAAACAAATGCAGCAGCTAGTATCTAACTTCCCTAATTAGTAAATACAGCGTTTCTCAATTATATAGCTACGCAACTACCCCCTAGCCCCCCTTGCAAAGGCGGGAACCAGAAAAGCCCCCTTTCTAAGTTAATCCCAATACTAGCTATACCACCTTAAAAAACTTGCAAAGGCAGAACCAGAAAAGCCACCTTTATAAGGGGGTTGGGGGTAGAGCCATTGTAACTCAGTAGACAGAGAAAGGCTATAGCTGATTTCTATTAGCAATTACCAATTGCCCATTACCAATTACACATTACCAATGACAATGAAACTACCTCCAGGGCCGAAAACCCCCACTTGGTTACTGAACCTTCAATTTGCATCTGACCCGATTGGCTATATGAATACCATTACCAAACGCTATGGTGAAATTTTCACGATTATGTTTGGTTCTACCCCGGTAGTTTTCATTAGTAACCCAGAGGGTTTAAAGGAGATATTTACCAACACAAAAGAAATTACCGCCCCAGGTGAATTAAACCAAGGTCTTTCCTTGCTGGGAGGAAGTAATGGATTGCTGTTGCTAGATGGTTTGCGCCACAAACATCGCCGTAAACTGTTA
Organism: Kamptonema sp.; assembly: GCA_035298405.1. Lineage (GTDB taxonomy): Bacteria > Cyanobacteriota > Cyanobacteriia > Cyanobacteriales > Microcoleaceae > Kamptonema. The sequence goes on from DATGYA010000324.1 coordinate 5,771, forward strand.
ATGCCTCCCCTGCACGGGGAACGAATGCGCTCCTACGGACAGCGAATTTGTCAGCTCACAGAGGAAATAATTAGCCAACAAGCGATCGGTAAACCATTTCTAGCCTTTCCCACCATGCAAGTTATTGCTTTACAGGTAATCTTGGAAGTAGTTTTTGGTTTAAATGAAGGAGAGCGTTACAAACAACTCAGGCAGCTAATTCCCTCTCTATTGAGTTTTCCATTTTCTCCTATTATGAGCCTGATCTTCTCTTTCCCTACTCTGCAAAGAGATTTTGGTAAGCGGAGTCCCTGGGGATACTTTCTTTACCTGCGACAGCAGTTTGATAAACTGCTATACAGCGAAATTAACGATCGCCGCCAACAAGCAGACTCCTCTCGTGCTGATATCCTTTCCGATTTAGTATTAGCTCTTGATGAAAATGGGAACCCTCTAACAAATGAGGATGTGCGGGATCTTTTACCCTCTTTCCTATTTGCAGGTCGCAATACTGAAGCTAGCGCGATCGCTTGGGCGTTATACTGGATTCACAAAAATCTGGCGGTTCGCGATCGCCTGCTCGAAGAACTTGATAGTCTGGGTAATTTTCCCGATCCCGCCCGCATTGTTGCACTCCCTTATCTGAATGCTGTCTGTAATGAAGTCTTGCGAATTAATCCATCTCAGGTGATAACATTACCAAGAAGAGTAGAATCGCCCGTAACATTAATGGGCTACGAGTTGAGTCCAGGGACAATACTTAGAGGCTGTATTTATCAAACTCATCAACGCGAGGATTTATATCCACAGCCAAAGGAATTTAAGCCAGAGCGATTTCTCGAAAGACAATTTTCTAGTTATGAATTTCTCCCCTTTGGTGGCGGTGCTCGTCGTTGTCCTGCGGAAGCTCTTGGTCTGTTTGAAATGAAGCTAGTATTAGCGACTATTCTTTCCCGCTATCAATTAGCTTTGGCAGATAAAAGACCAGAACAACCACAGCCTTTAGGCATCAATTTTCCTCCTGGTAAAGGCTTAAAGATGGTGATTGAGGGTAAACGTCAGCGCCAAGAGCGATCGCCTCAGTTTGTTGCTGGATCTGTTTAACTTCTGAAGTTAGTTTGTGCGTAATTAGGGATTGTTTTCAATTAGTTCTTTTTAATGGAGATAACGAAAATGATTGAAAGTAAAAAAGGTGCTGTAGTCATTACAGGAACATCTTCAGGTGTTGGTCGAGCAACCGCATTGCTGTTGGAAAAGCAAGGATACTATGTCTTTGCGGGAGTTCGTAAAGAAAAAGATGCTGAATCATTAAAGCAGGCTAGCTCTGGCAATTTAACACCTATTATCCTCGACATTACCAAAGCGGAACAAATTAAATATGCCGCAGAACTTGTTTCGCAAATAGTTGGCGATAAAGGAGTCGTAGGATTAGTGAACAATGCGGGTGTTGCCATAGACGGGCCATTAGAATGTATTCCCATAGATGATTTGAGGCTGCAATTTGAAGTCGATGTTATTGGCCAAATTGCCGTCACCCAGGCATTTATCCCCGCGATCCGAAAAGCCAAAGGTCGAATTGTTAATATTGGTTCGGTTGCTAGTAAAGTTGCTCTGCCATATTTCGCCGCCTTGTCTGCTTCTAAATTTGCATTGGAAGCACTTACAGATTCTTTGAGAATGGAATTAACTCCTTGGGGAATTGAAGTCATTTCGATCTTACCAGGCCCAATTAATACAGAAGTATCACAAAAAGTGGAGGCTGGCTATCTAAAAACAATCGCTAATATGTCACCGGAAGCTAGAGCCATGTATGGCAATAATCACAAAGCTTATATGGCGGAAGTGGTGAAGGAAAATCAGGAAGGAATGCCACCGGAAAAAGTCGCAAATACGATTTTAAAGTCTTTGAACGATCGCAAACCCAAAAGGCACTATATTGTCGGGGAAGACCTATTTTTCTTGACCTGTAACAAGTTCTTTCCTACTCGGCTTTTTTATGACATTTTCTATTCCCTTGTAGAAAGAGACTTGAAATTTGATAAAAGGTGATTTCGGGCAGTGTTAAACAAAGGTATGTAGTTGCGCTGGACTAGCTCTTTCATAGCCTAATCCCAGTTACCCAAAATCATGCAACAGTAAGTAATGGGACATAAATATAAATGTAGGGTGGGCGCTCGCCACTTCGAGCTTGCTACTAAAGCGATAGATTGTTGAGCGAGCGCCCACCTTACACGGTGACTGTAGCAGACTTTTAGAGAAATGGTATAAGAGCTAGTCCAGCCCAACTACATACCTAAAATTTAACCCCTATCTTGTGACAGTTACATAAGTCCTAATTCGTAGACAAATTACAAGCAAATAGAAATAATGACTTCAGAACAGGAAACAAAAGTTACAGATGAAATCCTCCAAGGCAATCTAACTCAACTGATGTTGAAATTATCCATTCCCGGTATTGTGGGAATGCTACTGATTGGCTTGAACCCTTTTCTCGATGCTTTATTTGCCGGACGACTAATAGGTGAAAATGCTTTGGCAGCTATCTCTCTAGCATTGCCACTGACGACGATTGTAGTTGGATGTGCCCTATTAGTTGGTATAGGTTCTGCTTCAGTTCTCAGCCGTGCCATTGGTGCCGGAGATATCAAAACTCAGTCTAATATCTTCGGTACTTTCACAATTTTGAGTCTGATTATTTCCTTATTTGTCACCATCTTAGGTTACGGTTTTGGCGAACAATTAATCTCATTTATGGGAGGTAAAGGTGAAGTTGCTTCATTAGGTTCGGAGTATTTTAAAACCTATATGTTGGGGTCGGTATTTTTTGTCCTGGCGGTAGGTTCTAGTCAGTTAATCAAATCTGAAGGCCAAATTGGTTTGGCAACCATTTTTGCAGCTATTTCGGTTGTAACTAATACCATTTTAAATCCCCTCTTTGTTGGCGTTTTTCACTGGGGTATTCAAGGAATAGCTTTCGCTACAATTGCGTCTAATTTAGTTTACGCGATCGTGAATTTTACTTATTTTCTTTCTGGAAAAAGTTCAACTTCGGTTAAACTTAAAAAGTTAACTTTTTCATTAGATTTACTGTCACCAATCTTATCGGTGGGTATATCAGTGTTCATCATGGAAGTAATGACTATAGTTCAACAGGTCGTCATTTTTAAATCGATTGCCTACTATGGAACCGGTACTGATATTGCCTTCGCGGGAGCGACATTGAACCTATATTCTTTAGCCGTAACTCCTGTTTATGGCTTCGTACAAGCTCTACAGCCAGTAATAGGAATAAATTATGGATCGGGAAATCATAATAGAATGAAGCAAGCCTACTTTATTTTTGGCATTGGCGGCACTATTCTGTTAACAGTAATCTGGTTGCCCCTACAATTATATCCGGCAACTTTTCTGAGTTGGTTGTTGCCGCAGGTTGCTTTCACTGCTAACGATCTGCTAAACTTTCGCATTGTCACTATATTGCTACCCATACTATCTTTTGTATTCTGTAGTATTACCTTATTCCAATCTATAGGTAATGGTAAAATTGCTGGGATTATAGTTGTTGCAAGACAAGTATTTCTGTTTATCCCAGTAGTGTTAATATTGCCGCTATTTATAGGAATAAATGGAATTTACTATAGCTTAACTGCTGTGGATATTTTAGTTTCCCTAGTTGTGGCTTTATTTACTTGGATGGAATTGGATCGAATCCAAATTCAAATCGCAGCAAAATAAGATAGGTAGGGGCTAGAGGCTAGGGACTGGGGAAGAAGGGAATAGAATCAATAGTTTCAGTAATATTATATCTCATCTTTCTGAGAACAGATAAACGCAGATAATGTTATAAATCTGCGTTTATTTGCGGTTAAAATCAAATCATTCTTAGCTAAGAATGACTCCCTTTCTCAGGTAGCAAACACTTGTCAGAATCGCAGCCAGCAGGACCTGATTCCATCATTTCGCCTAGATCGTAGCGACTGAGTGCATTATAAAAATCAGCATTTTTACGGCGCACTAAAACCTCTTGCATCAGTGTTTCATAGGTTTGTTTTTCCACTGGTTCAAAGGGTAAACGTGGGAAAGACTGATGATCGTCAAAACGAGCTAGAAGTGCTGCTGATATGTAGCCTTCATCGTCGCGAATGGCTTCATAAATGCGATTGCCGAGAGCTTCTACTTCATTTTCCCGTAACTCAATTGTGGCACTTGTGTTATGGCGAACATAGAACTTTTGAACTTGCATATAAAAGTCCATTTGAGCAAGTGCAGAAAACTTTCCGATCTCAATTTTATCGGCTCCGGGTAAGTCTGCCCAAGGTACGGCAACAGGAATTTCAACAAGCCATTCTGAACAACGTTCATCAAACGGATCGTTTAAGAGATTTCCGTTTTCATCTTTGTCAGATTGAGAAGGGATGACGTTGTATCCGTAGTCAATACAAGCTAGTGCTACGGGGTCATTTTTGCGGAAAGTAATGCGTCGAATAAAACGCTGTGCTTTGGGAGGATGCCAACCAGGAGATGCACTTGTCAGCAAACTTTTTGTGCCAGAAGGTTGTACAGTTGTGCAACGATTGGGGCGTTTGAGAGAATGGCGATCGCAATAATCCCAAACCCCTCGATTTACAATTTCCCGCCAACCTGTTAAATACTCTTCTTCTCGCTGTTTAAAGGCGATTCCTTGAGGAGTTTCTGGTCTTCCTTCTTCCCACCACCGCAGCCAATCAACGCCAAAAGCATGGACAAAGAAATCGAATAAACCTGTAAAAGAGACTCCTACAATTGGGTCTAATTGACGGCTGTAGTTGTAACGCGACTCTACAAATTGATGGTTAAGAAGTACGGCAACTGATATTGCCGCAGCGGTGAAAGCTTCCTCCTGTTCTTTAAAATTGTAAGGGTCAATTTGATTAAGATGGATCTCTGCCAAATTACAGTTTCCGGTTAGCGTTCCGCCAAACACCCCTTTATGCAATTCTGGTTCGTTAAAACAGAAAGTATCATGCTCTCCTGGTAAAGTTTCTACGGAATATACTGTCTGATATTTACCTTTAGCCTTGGGTTGATGACCCCGCGAAGTATTCAACCGCTGACAAGGAATTGCCGCACAATCGGTAATTTGCAGATACCACAAATCGCGGTTTCGAGTCCCGAAATTGGTAGTAGTTCCCGCATTTGCTAAGAGATTAACGGAAGAACGAATGCCACACTTAATCAACAGCAAATAAACTCGATAGGCGCGATCGTAGTCTGACAAATAAATCCGAATGCCTCCACTGTTGACAACTGAACCATCGGCATCTGCTAAACCAGCAATGAAATGTAGAATCGCTTCCCGATCCCAGGATGCAATTTCATCAAAGGCATCAGCGGTATTTTTGAGTAATCGCACCTGTTCAGGATTAAATTCCTTTTGGAATCCGACATAAAGCAGACAAGGAACCTCTTTCGATTCAGTATAATACCGTTTTTCACCGCTAGTCTTACCAGCAATCGCTAACTCTTGGTGACGTTTTACTCCGTATAAGCGCAGTTGTAATTGCGGCTTGCCATTCGACTTGCATAGGGAACCATCACCTACCAATTGACCTAATGTGTAAGCCCAAATTGGTTCTATAAATTTGCCATCTCGATAAACGATTTGGAATGGTTCAGTATGCAGGCTGTACTTGCTGGTTTTTAGACGCTCTGCAAGTTCTGAAGTTGTTAATTCTTCATACTCTTTGCCGAAGCGGTCTGTCACAAAAAAACGGTGTTTTTCAGTGACATCTAAATAAGTGCCATCACCAAAAGTGACACGATAAAGTTGACGATTTCGCCCTGTCAGGAGCGGCACTACTTGGCTCCAATGCTGACCGTTCCAGACTTCTACAACTTGTCCTACAAGCTCCTGAATGCGGTGCATTCCATCGCGAGTAATTAGCATGGTTTCGCCTGACACGCAGTGAAAATTAGAGCCGATGATTTCCAGTTTTGTTATCCTAAAGGCTTTTTATCCTTTAGTTCTATAGGTTCTAGTTTCCCTATAGCTCGGCGTACTTTTTCATTTACCTTGATTGTAAATGCCTCGCACTCTTGCTAGGTTTATATTCTTCATCAAGAAGGTTCACCTAGTACGCTCTACGGTGGTAAAGGCTTTTTATTTCCTTTACTTACCTCGGAATTAACATCTCAGTTTTCTCCGATTTTGCGGGGTTTTTAACGTGAGGCAAAATTACTTACCACACGGGTTTAAGCCTACACGGGCTAACCGATGCTCTAGTTCATCAGGATTAATGTTAGGAGCATTTTCTTGGAACCAATCTTTAGCTTTTCCCTGGTTATATGCTTTCAAAAACTCCAGCTTTAATGTCGGCGTTGAGAGCAAATCGCAGTTAGCTCTTGCTATCGCTTCACCAGCCCATTGAATTGCCCCTTCACCAGAATAATACTGTTTTCTAACAGCATCCAGACATTCTTGCAGTGTAGGTTTGGAGTGGAAAACGCGAGTATGGTTTGCCATTCTTAAAGAATCGCG
>DATGYA010000325.1:0-5249 GCA_035298405.1 Kamptonema sp.
CTCTCCCCCATCTCCCCCATCTCCCGCTTCGGGAAAGACGAGGCGTTGCCCTTGGCACCAGCGTGCGGCATCTTTCGGATTAAGGGCGATCGCGTCTAAATGTCCTAGTGGTGCTGAGGGTGTTAGAGGGTGGAAAATCCCTTGCTGTAATTGTGTTTCCAATTCTTCAAAAGTCAGACTCTCCGCCAGAGTGAAACCGCTACTTTTAGTACGAGTCAAAGCAGCTAAAGTTCCACCTACTGAGAGGGTAGCGCCCAAGTCGCGAGCGATCGCCCTGATATAAGTTCCTGCACCACAGGCGATCGCCAAATCCAACTCTGGAAAATCTCCCGGCCGCCAATCCAGAATTTTCAGCCCCAAAACCTCTACAGCGCGAGGAGGAACTACCACACTTTCCCCCTTGCGGGCCAAGTCATACAAACGTTTTCCCTGGACGTGAATAGCGCTGTAGTTAGGCGGTACTTGGTCAATTTTGCCCACGAAACTAGGCAGCACAGCTTTTACCTGTTCCAAAGTTAACTCCGACACGGGCTGAGAGCTCAAAATCTCACCTTCCAAGTCATCCGTAGCCGTAGTCAAGCCAAACCGAACAGTGCCCTCGTAAGCTTTATCATGCCTGAGAAACTGCAACAGTCTAGTTGCCTTTCCTAATGCCACAGGCAAAACCCCGGCAGCCGCAGGGTCAAGAGTTCCCCCATGTCCCACGCGCTTAAGCTTCAAGATCCGGCGCAACCGTGCTACGCAGTCGTGGGAAGTCATGCCGACAGGTTTGTTGAGATTGAGGAAACCTTCAAAGGTCATTACAAAGTGGTGAAATCAGAAGAACTAATCGAGTTGCGAGCAACCCCTGGCAATATAGCTAAAAATTGAACGTCGTTACCGCTTACAAGCTGAATAATTGTACTCGGCGCGGTTCCCGTCGTACCTTGAATAATAGTTAAATCGCCAAAGGTAAGACCCGCAGTTAAGCCAATTCTATCGCTACCGTCTACAAAGTCTGTAATTACGTCAGCATCCGCTTGAGTTGCACCTCCAGTCAGCCGACTAATTGCAAATGTGTCATTTCCGTCGCCGCCGATTAAAGTATCTCTACCGCGATCGCCTGAGAGTAGGTCATTGCCAGCAGCCCCAGAGAGGCAGTCATCGTCTGTTCCTCCAAACAAGCTGTCATTGCCAATGCCTCCAATCAGCGTATCATTGGCTGCATTGCCAAATAGCTGATTGTTCCCAATTCCCCCGTTTGCCGAGTCGTTGCCTTTACCGCCAAATATAGTGTCGTCACCGTCGCCGCCGAGTAGAGAGTCGCGATCGCTGCCCCCAAACAAAATGTCATTACCAGCCTCACCTAGCACGGAGTCATCCCCTGCATCTCCAGAAAGGGTATCGTCGCCCCCCGAACCGTAGATAGTGTCAATACTTCCCAAACCAAAAATCTGATCGGCACTACCACTACCCTGAAGCGAGTCGGGGCCGCTAGTCCCGCGAATTAGGCTACCGCCCCCTGGAAGTGTAGTTGTGCTACCCCCAGAACTACTACCGCCGGGAGTGGGAGTCGGAGTGGGGCTGGGTTTGATTGGCTGAGATGGTACTGCTCCTGGCATAGTTTTACTTTTAGACAATCATCAAGTAGGTTAATCCTAACTTAGTCTTGTTAACAGTTAATGGTTAACAGTTAACAGTTAACCGTTAACCGTTAACCATTAACCATTAACAGTTAACAATTTTAAGGCTTAGCTGGCACTGGCTGAGGTGGAGAAGCCGGAAGAACTGGCGTAGCTGTACCACTAAGCAACTTTTGAAACTGCTCAGTTGTGAGCGATCGCAAAATACTCAAACCCAAAACATCTCTACTAATAGTTTTCGCGTAAGATGGCTGGAGATTGCGGCGGAAACTTGACTGGTTAAGCAGATAGGTTTCCATAAAAGCGACGCTTAAACCGTTGAGATAGTAACGAGCTAATGCAGGTTCAGGGCCGAGTGCATCAGTTGGCACCCGGAAAACACTTTGGGGCGATTCGTCGATAGTCGAGAAGTGTGTACCGTTGTTGAGCAGTACGAGATATTTCTCAGGATTTGTAAGCCAGGTAAAGGGTTGAATCTGTTCAACCACGGCGGGTGCAATTGTATCGGCACTACCGGCAAGAATCATCACCGGAATTTTAATTTGGCTGATATTAGCTTCCCCCAGCACGCTACTGATAATCGGATTAATTGCGATCGCAGCTTTAACGCGGCTATCGATTAAATTGTAATCCTTCCGAGGCAGCGTCTTGACGCGGCACTGAAGCAGCAGCGAAATATTCCAAGTCTCAGATTCTTGCTGGCAGTCTTTATCTAATTGGTCAAAATTAACTCCGCCCCCCGCTAAAGCCAAAGCCGTATAGCCCCCAAAAGACTGACCAATTACCCCTACTTTCTGTAAATCCATTTGCCCCTGATATTTAGGGTCAGATGCAGAAAGCGAGGTCAGGAAATCGAGAACATCCTTCACATCCAAGGGTCTATCAATGAATTCTGCGGCTTGCGATACCTCATTTGCCCTGCCTACCACCAAGTTCTGCAACTGTTGGGCATTGCTGCCTGGATGTTCGGGAACGGCAACCACAAATCCATAGGATGCTAGATGTTCGGCTAAATAGGCAAATGAGATACGGTCTGAGCCTAAACCATGAGAAATTACAATTACTGGCGCGGGTTTTGGGTTGCCTGTGGGCAAGTAGAGATCGAGAGGAAAAGTACGTCCTCGGCGATCGTTAGTTAACGTTAGGGAAACTTTTTCCCAGGTAAACGAGCCGCGTCGTTCTGGATCTTGAAGCCCAGAGGAATTAACTGGTTCCGATGCAGCTTGGGCATTTGCCAACTGAATTACTCCCGCGATCGCCCGGTTCGATCTATTTACCAACCCCGTTAGCTGATTGACAACTGCCAATCCCCGTGCAACGTCAATCCGAATCCCATAAGTTGGGAATTTCTTGAGCACATTCACAGGCGTTAAGCCTTCAGGATCGGCAGCCGCCAAAATTAACGCCGCTCGAATCGCGTAAAACCCTGGCTGTCGCCCCTTTGTCTGGATCACTCGTCCCAGACGTTGCAGCAGCACTTCTCCCTGGCTCGTGTAAAGAAACTGAGAAATCGTCACGGGACTGACTTCAGCCTTCGCTTGCAGAGCCTGCCGCAACTGAGCTAGCTGTTGTTGGTTGACGTACTGAGCAAAGCCATCCCAATTGTCGTCAACAACTCCTGTCTCCACAAATACTTCCAGAGACTTAACTGGTACTGAAATTTCCAGCGGGCCATAAGTCACATAAACTCGCTCTGCCCCCAACGCTGGAGTAGCAGCTAGAGCAGCAATACCACACCAGCCTAAATATCTAAGAGCGATCGGTAGCAGGCCGCGTTTGGCTCCTTTGGACAAACTCAGTAACAGACGGTTCATAACTCAGACACCTAGCAGTTCTCTCACCATCATTTAATAGTACAGACCTGAATGAGTTTCTGTGGAATTTACGTTATCGTAAATATATAACTCTCAAACTATTATCCCGGTGCATCGTCGGTAAGCTGTTAATCCTCAAACCCGAATTATGTCAAATTTTACACCCTCACAAATTATTATTTATGCAACTACCTAAAACTTCCTGATTGAGTTTCACCCCTAAAGCTTGAGTGAGAGAAATCACAATGTTTAATGCAACTGCCATTCTAATTGACGCTTTCGTACAAGAGCTACAAGCTGGCTACCGCCGTACTTACGGTAAATATAAGCCAGACTACCCCGATATTATTGCCTGGGCGGGGAATATGGCTCTGGAAAACATTGCTAACTGCGACGCTCTCTATCACAACGTAGAACACAGTATGTTAGTTGCCTTAGTAGGACAGGACATCCTCCGGGGCAAACACATCCGGGAAGGGGGTGTTTCCCCTGAAGACTGGCTCCACTACATCATTTCTCTATTGTGCCATGACATTGGTTATGTCAAAGGTGTTTGCCGCCAAGACCAAGAAGCTGTTGGACTTTACGCCACTGGCATTGATGGGGGAATGGTTTCAGTACCAATTGGTGCAACTTCAGCCAGCCTGACACCTTATCACGTTGACCGAGGCAAACTGGTAATCGACGAGCGTTTCGGTGGTCACAAACTCATTGATGCCGAACAAATCAAGCGTAATATTGAGTTAACTCGCTTCCCTGTACCTGCTGGAGAAACTCATCAAGATCGGCATAATTATTCTGGTCTGGCTCGCGCTGCTGACTTAATTGGTCAACTTAGCGATCCGAATTACCTGCGAAAGATTAGTGCTCTTTTCTATGAGTTTGAAGAAGTTGGCACTAATAAAATCTTGGGCTACAAATCGCCGGGAGATTTGCGGCGCAATTACGCCAAGTTTTACTGGAATGGTGTTTTTCCTTACATACCTGCCGCTTTAAGTTACTTAGAACTGACTCAAGGAGGAAAACAAATTATCGCGAATCTTTACGCGAATGTGTTTCAGGTGGAACACGCAGAACCTCTAGCTTTGAAACGTGCTGCTGTCGAAGAACTTTTTAAGCCAGAAGCTAACGGCAGCTTGAACGGTGAAAGTGAAAATGGTGAGGTTTTTGCGAGTGTAGCAACGGAAACCCGAAAATTCAGCGACTTCTCAAACCTGAATTTGTAATCGACTGACACATAGAGTAGGGTGCGTGAGATACTTAAACCGCGATCGTATCAACAATTTATAACTAAAATCTGACGCGCCCTACAACAATTATTCTGCTTCGGGTAGGAAACAACTAAACACTATTAGTCAGGAACAGCTAACTTATGGCATCCAGCAACATAGAAGTAGTTTTCAGCTTTGACACCACAGGCAGTATGTACCCTTGCCTAACACAAGTTCGTCGGAAAATCAAAGAAACGGTTACAAGACTCCTTGATGAAATCCCTGGGATTCGCATTGGCATTATTGCTCACGGCGACTATTGCGATGCTGGCGACACTTATGTAACTAAACACTTTGATTTGTCGGGCGATGTCGATGCTATTTGCAATTTTGTCCAAAATGTAGAGCCAACAGGCGGCGGCGATGCACCTGAATGTTACGAATTAGTTTTGCATGAAGCTCAATCGCTTTCTTGGACTCCAGATAATACTAAAACACTGGTTCTCATTGGTGACGATATCCCCCACGCACCCGCCCAAACTCCTAAAAAACTTAACTGGCGTAAGGAAGTAGAAAAACTCTCCGAAATGGGAATTGCCGTT
>DATGYA010000326.1:0-7987 GCA_035298405.1 Kamptonema sp.
CTTTAATTAGCTGACCTGAGAAGGGATTAGAATCATTATTGCTTGCAAATTTGCGCTCAGCACAGCAGATCGCAATCCTTTCTGGATGCCTTACCCTGCGAGACATTTGGAGGCATTCATCAACGCCAATGACCCCGCGAAAAATGCAGAAAACATCAGAGAAATATTTGCCAGAAACTTCTACGCTATCAAGCTTTGCTTTGATTGAGATATCAAGACCACTTTCAGCAGTTGGGGTAAATATGATAAATTCTGGCTTATGCTTTCTGATGTAGTTGTCAGGATTAGCTAGAAATTCCTTAGCCCATTTTTTAGTAGCTGTTTTGCTGGTTAATAAGATGCCTTTTTTGCCTTGAGCGGTGAACATTTTGTAAAGGGCTTCGGCATCATTGAGGGAATCTGTGGCAATTGCGGGGCAATCTACTCCCATGATTCCTTTAGCGAGATATTCAAATTCTGCCTTGGCAATTCGATATCTGCCTTGGGGAAGCTCAAGGAAAGTTACGGGCGGGGTATCACCCTTGAAATTGTTTTTAATTCTGACAATTGGCAGTTTAAAAACTGAGGCTACCCAGTTAGCAACCAAGTCAGAATTATTGCCATCAGTTGCAATAATTCGGTTGATATTAGGGGCAATTTTCTTCAAAAATTCCAGAATTTCAACCCGTTTTTCTTTACAAGTGCTGCTGGTAAGCAAGTGTTTCAGGCTGCTTGAAGCTTCATCCAAAATAATATCTGCACCCTCGAAAATTTCAGGGGGAAGCTTGAGCAGGGAATCCCAACACAGACTGATTCGAGCATTCGGGTCATAAAGAAATCGGCGGCCATCGTGTTCATCCAGATGGTAGCTACCAATTTTTTGAGCCATCTGTAGCAGTAGGCTGTTACGGTAGCCGATATTGATTTGCTTGCCGGGTTGGGGGGCAATCTTTTCAGCTAAGTATTGAGTTTTGCCCGTACCAAGTCCTGAATTGATGAGAGTGGCTTTGCCATGCTCAGGGGCTTCTATGTCGAGGTAACGCTGGTTAACTACTCTGTCGGGTGAGAAGCCTTTGTAAGAACGCCACAATTTCTCATCCTGCAATTGTTTGAGGGATTCAGCGGCGGCTAGGACTTGGGCAACGTCACCACCAGCAACGGCAAAATCGTCAATCCCTTTCTGCGGGCCTGGGAGTCTGGCAATTTTGACTGTGGATTTTTTGAACAGCTTGCCAAGGATAGCCGCGTTGACCCATTCGGGGGACTTGAAATAATCACCGGGACGGTAGTCAAATGCGATCGTTATCTCGCGCCCGTCGTCGAAAGGCTGTAGGTCTGGGTGTAATTCCCGTGCGAGCGCTTTGCCTTTAAAATCTCTGTCTGTTACGCGCCATCCCATTGAGATGCCGGGAATTGATATCGCTGCGTAACCAAGGCTGAGCAAGCATCCTGCTTTTTTCTCACCTTCTGTTAGGGTGAGAGGAATTTGATTTTTAAGTACCCATGCCCAAAAACCCAGAGCCGAACCTTCTTGTGTAACCTCTATGTAACTAGGCAGGGCGATACCATACCGCGCCGCAACTTTCTCCCAGATGTGAAGCGGTACTTTGAGGAATGCGATCAGGGCTTTACCCCCTTCAGGGTTGCGGTACTTTACGACTTTCCATTTTCCGTTTTTGCCATTCTCAGGTTTGAGTAAGGGCCCTTCTAAAATCTTGACGCGACCGTTGCAGATCCAGCCGTGTGACAGTGGAGTGTTGTCAAAGTCTACGCAGCGTTCCCAAAGTCTCAGGTACTTGGCGTTGAGGCGGCCCGCGTTGAGGCGCTGCGGGTGGGGATAGAGAACTTCAAATAAGTCTGCGCCAGCGATCGCCTCTACGTTGAGGTCGATGATACCAGGGTCAACTGCGGAGTTGAGCCAATCTTGGCGGTAGTCAGTGCGATCGCTGCTCTGATAGACGGGCGAGTTGGGGAGTGTCAGAGTGGGGTGCATTTATTTTGCCCCCCCAAATTTCAATCGGAGTGTACCGCCATCGCCATATTTTTGAAGGAAATCAAACAATTGATGCGGTGCTACTTCAAAGATTTGCTCAGTAGGTTCTGCAAATCTGTTTTCGTTTTTTTGATTGCAATTACTTGAGTCTGTGTTAGGATAGTGTGGCGATGACACAATAGGTTGTGCCTTACCACATATACTACCTAACTCATTTTTTGAAAATTCCATCGGTGTTCCTTTGTAAGGGTTAACACCGCTTTTGCAGGGGTCTGTTGTTTAAAGTTGTCAAAATAGGGACTGCAATCACAAAAAGTCTGATTGAGTTGACTATTGACACCGTTTTTGTTACATTTACATAACAAATATTTTTTTTGAGACCCGATCTGCAAAACCGGGTGTAATTGCTGAATTGGCTCGTAATCAATTCAGCAAATTTAATTTCTGGGTAGTTTTATCGATTTTCGCTTCAGTTTCATAGATTTTCCCTCAATTGAATATTTTTCGAGTATTCTCTCACAAAATAGGACTATATGAATGAGCGATCGCCCTGCAATAGCTTGATGCTCTTCTAGGTCAATTCGGTTGGAGGCAAGCCAGCGCGAAAAATCTGCTCTGCGGTCAGTTGCAATTCTGGAAATGCAGCCGATTCAATGCGCTCGCTTCCCCTAAACTGCTTAACCTGATACTCCCCGTCTACCAGTTGGCAAACTGAGAGAGTGGGTTGTTTGGGATTGCCAATAAACCGCCTGCCACCCAAACCTCGATAGTCAACGATCCAGTATTCAGGAATCTCCAATTCTTCATAATCCCTAGCTTTTGTGAAATAGTCATCACGCCAATTGGTACTGACTATTTCTACAATCAGTCGCACCGAAGCCCCCAGTGTAATAACAGACTCTTTTGACCAACGCGGCTCGTTGGCGACAGCTTCCCGATCCAAAACGATAACATCTGGTTCGTAGCCAGAATCGTCACGAAAGTGCTTGACTACGCATTCCTTGGGAATAAAGTAAGGAAGTTGATTGCTGCGACACTGAAGGCCTATCTCTAAGCTGAGAAAGCCGCCAACTTCTGAATGTTCGCCTGTTGGTTTTGGCATTTCAACAATTATTCCGTTGTGTAATTCGTAGCGATGTTCTGAATTTTCTGGATACCAAGCAACGAACTCATCAAAGGTGACTGTTTTGGCTATGGTTTGAATCATGGTTTTTCCTTTACTCTTCAGGTGCTAGACATCAACTAGACCCCCGCTTGGCTTTTGCCGCTGGCGGGTTTTTGGGTTCTGAGGGTGTTGAGTTTTGCTCCCTTCGCTCCAATAAAGCTTTTTTTACCAGAACGAGAACCAACTGAGGGATTGAGCGAAACTCGGACTAAGCCCATGCTTGCAGTTCCCGGTATTCATCTAAATCAAAACTAATAGTAGTTCTTGGTCTTTTTGTGGCCATTAATCGCGCTTGTATCTATATAGATACATTATCCGCAATTATCTACTGATGCTCAGAATTAGACTAAAGTAGATTGGAGTTGACAAGTGATGTACTAATAGACTATATTAGCACTTATGGACACCAACAGCCAAGAGCATAAAACGCACTCAGCGATATCCTTTACGGTTGCCACAAACTCAAAACGTCCATTTAGCAAGACTTTCAGAACCTTTACAAATCAATAACAGAAGGCTCTTTTTTTAGGAAGAGCCACTGAACAGACATCACTGAACACGAATCACGTACAGCGCAACTATGTTCACCGCAACCGCCGAACCCTATACAGCAAGGCAGTTTAAGAAGTCGCGATCGCGTACAGAGCAGGGATGGCTGAGGTCTGAGTTTGTCCAAGCAAAGCTCAAAGTTAGCCGGGTCACGGCTTACGGTTGGGACTTAATTCTGCTGGAATGCGTGGCGGATTACAGCGCTGACCCCAACACCGGACAATCACTCTGGGAAGCCGGGGCACCTTGGAATCATCACCAAATGTGGTGCCTGCTCAAGGTCAAGCGGTGGATGGCTGCCGTACCAAAACCGACTTTGGATGATTTGCGCTCGCACCTCTCAAGCAATCAACACCTTTACTCACACGCCCAATTCTTTAAGGAAGTTTTCAAATATGACCCTCAAGGAACTAAGTAAACAATGGAAAACCCCACTGGGGAACCTCATCAAAAAAGCGCAATTGCAGGGATTAAAAGTTAGCTCAAACTCACAGCTTTCTGAGGCTCAAATCGAACTACTAAAAGCCACTGACAACACCCCAAAACTCAAGCCTGCACAAGCTCAATCACCAACAGGTGAGATGGAAATCAGACAGGAATCAGTACCCGCAGCGCCCCCTCAAAATCAATCAATTGCCAGCATCAAACAGCAGCAATTGAGTTCTTCAATTCAGGCTGAAACTGAGCAATTTAACCATCAAGCTCAAACCCGCTTACAACAGAGTTTCGCTGACGGTCAGGAGTTGGGAGTGCTTGAGGTTTTAGCACGGGAACAAGGGCGTTTAAATGCCTCACTAGCTGTCAGTCAGGTAATTTTTGAAGGCGACATGAAACGCCGCGAAGCGGCTTTGGCTAATCTGGCAGAGAAATTAGAAGGTGAGGATTTTTTCGGGGAACAGCAATCACCCGCAGAGAGTTACTGGAAATCCTCACAAATAGGAGCTTCGAGCAACTGGGAACTCAATCAAATCTTGCAGAACTTAGCAGCCAATTAACCCAAATAGAAGCGCTGTTAATCCAACTGTTAGCAGCGCAACAACCTACAAACCAGGACAAGGAAATGCTCAAGAAATTAGGCAAACTTCTCTCAAATCTAATGGCATCCAGTCAAATGCAAGAGCGTGATTATGTGTTTGCAATGCAGTTACTTTACTAGGAGGCTACAAAATGTTTATTTATCCCAATGGCAACAACAACTCAACCCCTCCCGGCGACTGGGTTGAAGCAGAAGAAGCTGACGATGATGATGACGATGACGAGGCTAATTATGACCCCAATAAACCGATAATGCACCTGCGGAGGGTTGAGGGAGTTGAATTGATTTGGTGCAGATTTAGAAAGAGATTTTTCCCAGAAACTGAGGGAGAATGTGATGACTAAAAATGAAATGAGGTTATGGATTGCCAAAATGATTGGCTATCCGGCTGCAATTTTGACTCTCTTAATCTTAATTAGCGGCGGGGTGAAAATTGACAGAGATTTCCCGTCGCTACTCTGCGGATTAAACCTCGGACTTATGTTAGCAATTCTGCCTGAATACTTGAGGAAAATAGAATGATAGGAAAACTCCTCATTTCAGCTAGTGTCGGGGCAATTGCTATCAGCGCCATTCTGCTTTACTACGACTTTAATCTTTTGCATAACGAGCGCTGGCTTTTAACAGCAGCAGCTATCGCAGCAACGGGGACGCTGACAGCAGAATTAAGCATTAGAAAAAACCCCCACACACAGCTAAAGCAATTGCTCAAGCACAACGTTAAGCGCCTGCCTGCTACCTCTCCTCAGTGGCAACCCTCCCTAGAACTACTCGAAGCCATCAGACAGGCAGAAAGCCGAAAAAACGGGCAACTTTAAACCATCACACCCCTTTCAAACCAACCCTCAAAGCTTTGCTGTACCTAGATTTTCTCAACAAACCACGCCAAATGATAAACAAACCCTAACCAACCATACAACCCCCATGTACGATACCTACTACCACCCCGGTGAGCCGCCGCCGACTACTCAACAGCCACCTGTTGAAGCAACAGAACTAGGGGAAGGTAAAGCAGAAAAAATAGCAATTTTACAGCTAACAAAGCCGAGCAAAACTAAGAACAAAACCGGGCTTTTAATGCTAGCACTGTTGCCAATATTAGGTGCGTTGCTGGTAGCCAGAATGAGTATTAGCCCTGCATCAGATCCACTGCCTCAACAATCTCAGGCTACACCGGAAAATCAGCGCCAGGGGGAGGACACGCAAACAGTAGAGGCGAACGCTAAGACAGGAGCAACTGAGGGAGATGGAATTGATTTAGATGCCCTGATTAAAGGCATAGAACAGAGCAAAGGAACAGCTAAGCAAAGCATCACCATTGCCCGTGAAAACCTGGATTATTCGATGGTGAGCTTAATGCTTACTCAGATGCGAGAAGCAAACAAAGCCCCTCATTACACGCCCCCTGATCGATGGTGGTTACTGAAAGCAAAAGAGAAGGCGGAACAGTTCAAAAACCGTGCTGCTAACTTAGGTGATTTCACCACATACAAAGGCATTAAAAACTGGCAAGTGTGGCTTACAGAAGTTAATGCTCTGCTAGTAATCCATGACTTACTAATCGAGTCTGGGAAAGGGAATCAGTTGCAAGTTTTACCTAATCCTAACCTTGCCGTTTCCCTTTCCCAATACCTGCAATTTACTGAGCTGGCAATTGCTGGCGATACTCAAGCATTAGAACAAATGAGGTCGATAGCAGAAGGTCAAAAAAACGCTGATAAATACAATCAGGAGGTGAAAACCAACTATGACAAATCCCTCACCAATTCCCATTAATCAGCGGCAAGCAATAGCAGGACTTAGCGCTTCCCTTCTGATTGGTGGTGGAGTGTTGATTGGTGATGCTATCTTCGGTCGCCAACAATATCAAATTAACGATGATTCAGCCTCTATTTGTGGTGTTCAACGTTGCCAAATAGTTGCCCCTAAACCTTATAGGTTTTATGAAGCTGCTATCGGTACTTTGTTAGTTGGCTGTGGAGTGGGTGCGAGTCAATTTTGCGCCTTGGGCGGCGATTTAATGCAACTGGCAAAACTGGGCGGTGCTGCTACTTGGGATTGGCTGAATGAGGCCTTAGATGAACTCAAGCCAACAGAGCAACAACAGCAGCGGGTGATTCAGTTGGCGGTTAACGCCGCGCCAATTCAAATAAAAACTTGGATACAGCAGACATCGGCTGATACTTCTTGGTTTGAGCGCTGGCTAAGGGGACACAACCGGATAGCAGGGGAAACTGAAAGCGGTAAAACCACACTCGCAGAAGCGGCCTTAATTCATTACCTAAGCGTTAATCCCAATACCACAATCGCCATTGGTGATATCAACTACGGCAAACGAGATAAGGATTGGTGCAAGCTTGACCCGGCTTACATTTACACAGAGCTCGACCAAATAGGCGCCATTGTTGACCACGAATACAAAGAGTTAGCTAGCCGAAGGGAAAGAGCTATTGCAGCAAAACGAGCGGGGAAAGCCACACCAGAGTTATCTCCTCGGCTGCTAATTGTTGATGAATTGGACAGTCTCGCTGAGGACTTTGGTGGAAAAACTTCTGAGCCAATGAAACAGCTTAGGGTGTTAGCTAAACAGGGACTTGGCTATCAGATAAAACTCATTTTTACCGGACAATCCTTTGCTGTTGGTGAGGCTGGAGTAAGTCTTGCAACTTCTAATCAATTCAGCAGCTTACTAACTGTAAAAGACAAGCTCTTGCGTTCTGAGCTTAAATATCTCAACCCTTCCAATGCTGATGAGATTGAAGAACAGGTAAAAGCATTGCAAAAAGCAGGTCATAGGATAGCGATCGCTCAACTCGGAGAATCAAGCCCAGAGGTGGTGGTAATTCCTGACTTGTCGCATTTAAAGAATGTCAAATTGAGCCACCGTGACCCGCTTACTGATTGGTGGCGCGGGATCTGGACTGCTGAGATTGAACAGTGGGCTTTATCGCAAGCCACGCTCTATGCTCATGGTGAAATTGGCTCACCACTCAAACCATTGGCTGCAAAACTTGGCATTCAGACGCTTAATTCTGATGCCCGTTACACGCAATATTTGAAACCCACTTGGGAACGAATTTTAAATCACGCAAAAACCGGAGGAATTGAACAATGAAGCTCAAAGATTGTCTATTTGTTTTATTAATTTTCTTGGCACTCGTAGCTACTTGGGATGTCACAGTTGGTCAGATATTTGGAAGCGCTGGAGACGCTGGTATGACTGGCGGCCGCTCGTTCCTCAACAATCTTGATAAAGCCCGTCAAC
>DATGYA010000327.1:0-2675 GCA_035298405.1 Kamptonema sp.
CCATCCCCCATCCCCCCAGCCCCCGATGGAAAACAAGATTAACCCAGCAGTCAATCGGAAGCGAAAACCCCCTGAAAACCGTAAAACGTCTCAGGGAACAGCGCCACGTCCCCGAACAGCTACCAAGCAACGCCAAAATCCTCAAAAGTCCCAATCAAGGGCAGCAAAATCCGCCTCTAAGTTCCTATGGAAAAAAGCACTTGCCAATTTCGTTGCCCTCACTGCTTTGTGGGGTGGTGCGGGGGCGATGGGGTGTGGTGCATGGCTGAGCTATGAATTAATTGTCGATCCGAATGCCAGCATCTGGATCAATCAGTTTTTGCCCGAATGGTCGCGCCTCCCCTTTGCTAGCGGCAAATCAATTCAAACTCTTTCCCAAATCCGCGCCAGCTTGGGGCAAATCGGACTGATACCTGGAGAAATGCTGCTGCTTCCCAAGGATAAATCTAGCGAACGGGTGGTTCCAGACTTGCTCGTACCCGTAATGGTAGAGCGACGGCCCACCGCATCTATAGTGTGTAAAAATCCTTGCCGCCAGATTGTCGAGCTCCGCGTGTACCAGCCAGTCCAAATTCCCTATCAAGGTTATGAAACAGAGCAATATTATCGGCTAGCGAGTTCTGTGACGGTGCAAGGCCCGGCTGAATCTTTCGTGATTGCGGCCCACACTGATGCTAATGATAGTCAAGCCTCGAATCAGTCATTACCGCTGACAACTTTGGGCCGTTTTCAGGGTCAGGTGCCAAGTTCGGGCGCGTGGTTCAACCTCAGCGGTCAACTGTTACGGGGGGATAAGAAAATTCCTTACGGGCAAGTGGTTCATTATAATCCCAACCAAACTCACTTAATCTCGCTGTTGGAGTGGACGGGTGCGGGGGGACAGAATCCGAGTTGGCAGCAGATCACGGGAAGCAAGGAACCTGAGTTAGCGATCGATCAAACTATAGGTTTAGACCCGCAATTTACTATTTATCAGATTCAGCCCCGGAAGTTTGTACCTAACCCGATTCAGTTGACGGCGATTTCTTTGGAAGAACCAGCTTTGAATGACTCCGCCTACAAGGATGCACTGCGGTTGGCCAGGAGTGGCTTATGGTCGCCAGCTTTGGGAATGATGCGGGCTTTGAAGACGAAGGCGGGAAGGCGTTGGTCGCAGCAGGCGCAAGCGCAACTAGATTTGATTAAGTTTCACGCTAATATTACTCAGAAGGCCGCGATCGCATCTTGGGCATCTCCCAGTCAGCAAGTTCTCGCCGATTTGATTGACGGTCGCTGGAGTGATGGTTTGAAAGTATTTGAGGCGGATCTGGGGAATAGTTCTGAGATCGCCGCCATGTTGAAAAATGATAGCGGCCGACTCTGGAATCGCGTAGATGCGGCGCTGAAAGTGAATCCAGAGGACGCAAATGCGAAGGCGTGGGGCGCTTTGATTGTGGGAGCTCAGGATGGTCAACGGGAGGCTGCTGGTTGGTTGGATCGGCAACCTGACACTGACAGAGAGACGAAGGTTCGCATCAGAGAATTGCTAGATCGGCTGGGTGATGCACTCTCAGAGAGTGACAGTTTAGAGGGTCATAAGAGTCAAATTACTGGTTCTGCTGCTTTAGTTAGCAGTATCGATCCAGATCAATGGCAAGTACCGACAGCGAATTCAGAGCTAAAATTAGCAAAGGAAGAAGTCTGGTATCAAGTGCAGGTGACAAGTTTTTTTGACGGGAGGAACTTGGTTAAACCTCCGTTTGCGGATTTAGATTTGCGCTCTTTTCCTACTGTGCAGGTCAAGCGTCTCTGGAAGCGTTTGGGTTTGCACACTGACCCTAAGATTAAGATTGAGGTGGCGATGTCGAATGGTCAGCAAAAAACAGAAGTGGGTACGGTGAAGGCTTTGCAAATTCGGGATGGTATGCTGCTTTTATTGGCGGCGGTTGAGAGAAGTTCGGGGTAATTATTTGGCGATCGCGCTTTTCTGTGATTTTTAGAGGTAGTCCAAATGAGATATTATCTGACCAGTCAAATGTCAGATTTACACCATCATTCCGATCGCGATTTATGTATAATCAAAACTCCTCTGTCTTAACTGTTGAAGATGCCCAAAGAATTATTCAAGATTTCACTTGCTTGGATATGAAATCTGTTGAATCTGATTTAGAAAAATCTGTGCTTCGCAGGGCTCTGTTGTTGCTAGCCAGTTTGTCAGATTACCAAATGTTAGGGGTTTGTGCTGCTTCAACAGCGGAGGGATTTTTAGCTCTAGAAACCTATTTAAAGGCTTTAGGCTATAACGCTAACCTGGACTATGCGATCGCGTCAGTTACAGGGCCAGTTTACATCAAATTTAATACTCTCAAGGGGTCGTATTATGTTGATGGCTATAACGGAACCTATCGCGGTGTACTGGTATCGTGCCAATCTTCTGAAGCAGGAGGTGTTAACGGTACTTACGGGCATTTGCCGCTGGATTTATTTGTGGAAGTTGTTAGTTGTTAGTTGTTGGTTGTTAGTTGTTGGTTGTTAGTTGTTGGTTGTTAGTTGTTAGTTGTTAGTTGTTGGTTGTTGGTTATTGGGTGTTAAGTGAGTTAAACTACCTATCATTGTCTAGCTCTTTATCAGCTTTGCTTTTTGCAGCTTTGTCCACCCTACATTTAACTTTGGCAAAGACAATGTTTCATCTATCT
>DATGYA010000328.1:0-16232 GCA_035298405.1 Kamptonema sp.
ATCTCCCCCATCTCCCCCATCTCCCCTCTCCAATCCCATTTGGGTACACCAGGGAGATGCTTTTGCAGCGGCCTTACCAGCACCATCTACTCGTTTTAGCTACGGAATTGATTTTGACACTCCTGCCATTGGCAATCAGTGGTATAGTTGGTCGCCAGAGGTAGAGAGTTTTGAGGATGCGATCGCACCCGCCCGTACCTTCGCCCTTGCCCATCAAATAGACCAACTACGGCAAGCAGGTTTAATCAAAGGTGGTAGCCTTGATAATGCCCTTGTCTGTGATGCCACTGGATGGCTTAATCCGCCCTTAAGATTTCCAAATGAACCAGTCCGTCATAAAATCTTAGACTTAGTAGGGGATTTGAGTTTATTGGGAACTTTACCTCAAGCTCACTACCTGGCCTACAAAGCCAGTCACAACCTCCACGTCCAACTCGCCAAAGCAATTAGCTCTGCGCTAATTGTTACTTCTTGAGCGACTTGACGACAAAGGCGATCGCGCTTAAGTCAGTGACAACGTGGTGAAAACAAGTTCCTCTAACAGTTAACCGTTAACAGTTAACCGTTAACAGTTAACCGTTAACACTCCTCAACACTTCACTATTCCCTAAGCAATGTCCACGCTGACTGACGCAAACACAACCAATGCTTCTACTGCTGAACCCGTCCACACCCAAAATGGTCAGGTTGCTGCCGTTAAACCCATTCTCACGGCTGAAGAAATTCACAAACTATTACCCCACCGCTATCCCTTTGCGCTGGTAGACAGGATCGTAGAGTACGTACCAGGGGAACGAGCAGTTGGAATTAAAAACGTAACCTTTAACGAGCCGCATTTTCAAGGGCATTTCCCCCAGCGCCCGATCATGCCAGGAGTCTTGATTGTCGAAGCAATGGCTCAAGTTGGCGGCGTGGTGCTATCTCAGCTACCCGACGTTGAACAAGGACTATTTATGTTTGCTGGCATTGATAAAGTCCGGTTTCGCCGTCCAGTTGTACCTGGCGATCGCTTGGTAATGACTGTACAATTACTCTGCGTCAAGCGTCGTCGCTTCGGAAAAGTCCAAGCTCGCGCTGAAGTAGACGGTCAACGAGTCTGTGAAGGGGAACTAATGTTCTCAATCGTTGATTAAAATTTGTTAGTTGTTGGTTGTTAGTTGTTGGTTGTTACCAATTTGGCAACAGATTTTGTAATGAATTTAACTGATGTAGCGACATTAAGTTGGGTTGATGAACTAAACCCAACACAATAGTTGTAAACGAACAACAAACAACTAAAACTCAACAATCAACAACGAACAACTAACAACTAACAACCAACAACTAACAATTAACAACTGACAAATGCTTACCCTGATTCACCCAACGGCTGTGATTCATCCCGGCGCTCAACTGCACCCCACTGTGCAGGTGGGAGCCTATGCCGTAATTGGGGAAAAAGTTAAAATCGGCCAAGATACAACAATTGGCCCTCATGCAGTGCTGGAAGGGCCGCTAGAAATTGGTTCTGGCAATCAAATATTCCCAGGAACGGCTATCGGTTTGGAACCTCAAGACTTGAAATATGACGGTGCTCCCAGTTGGGTGAAAATTGGTAACGACAACCGAATTCGGGAGTATGTAACAATTAACCGAGCGACTAAAGCGGGGGAACACACTGCGATCGGCAATGGCAATTTGCTGATGGCTTATGTCCACGTAGCTCACAACTGCGCGATTGAAGATAACGTAGTAATTTCTAATTCTGTAAGCTTGGCTGGTCACGTTCACATTGAATCAAGAGCAGTAATTGGCGGGATGGTAGGGATTCACCAGTTCGCCCGGATTGGCAAAATGGCAATGATAGGAGGAATGAGTCGTATATCTCAAGATGTACCTCCTTTTATGTTAGTAGAGGGAAATCCTGCCAAGGTGCGATCGCTTAATTCAGTCGGTCTCAAACGCGCAGGTTTAACAGAGGAAGATTACCAGCTTTTGAAAAAAGTATTTCGCATTCTTTACCGTTCGGGAAATAGTCTCAATGAAGCCTTAGAACAGTTCAACTTATTACCAGAGAATGAACACTTGCAACACTTGCACCACTTCTTCCAAAACTCTATAACCCCAGGCAGACGCGGCCCAACTCCGGGTACGAAAAAGAAGCATGAAGACGAATAACACAAATAAATGTTAAATGTTAACGGTTAACTGTTAACTGTTAACTGTTAACCGTTAATGGTTAATAGGTAAACAAATGGCGCGGATATTTATTAGCACTGGTGAAGTGTCTGGGGATTTACAAGGCTCTTTATTAACAATGAGCCTCAAGCGCCAAGCTGCTTTAACTAACTTAGAGTTAGAAATTGTAGGATTAGGTGGATCGCGCATGGCAAACGCTGGCGCTATCATCTTAGGCGATACTACAGGTATTGGCTCAGTAGGCATTCTAGAATCGATGCCTTACATTTTGCCAACTCTGAAAATTCAGCGCCAAGCTAAGCAATACCTAGAAACTCAGCCGCCGGATTTAGTTGTACTAATTGACTACATGGGCCCCAATCTCACTATTGGTAGCTATATCCGCCGTCGCTGGCCCCAAGTACCAATTGTTTGGTATATTGCACCTCAAGTTTGGGTTTGGTCTCCCCCTTGGCAGGATGCTACTCGCATTGTGGCGATCGCAGACCGATTTTTGGCTATTTTCCCGGAGGAAGCGCGTTATTTTCAACAGCTAGGGGCAAATGTTACCTGGGTTGGACATCCTTTACCCGAACGAATGCAAGCTGCTCCTAGTCGGGAGGAAGCTCGTGCTACTTTGGGTATTAAGGAGGATGAAGTTGCGATCGCGCTGATACCAGCTTCTCGCCAACAAGAAATTAAATATCTGATGCCGACAATATTTAAGGCAGCTCAAATTATCCAGAATAAACTGCCTCAAGTTCATTTCTGGATTCCTCTTTCTAGGGAAGCTCTCCGTTATTCTATCGCTGAAGCTATTAATAATTATGGTTTGCGGGCTACTCTTTTGTCAGGTCAAAATCTTGAAATTTTGGCCGCTGCTGACCTGGCAATCTCAAAATCTGGCACCGTTAATTTAGAAATAGCTTTGCTCAATGTTCCCCAAGTTGCTATCTACAGCGTCAATCCAGTAACTTATTGGCTGGCCCGCCATCTCCTTAACTTTTCTATCTCTTTTATATCTCCGGCTAATTTAGTCCTTCAGAGGCAAATTGTGCCGGAATTACTGCAAGAACAAGCGACTGCGGAGAATTTAGTATTAATAGCTATGGAATTATTGCTTAATTCTGAACGGCGGAGGCAAATACAAGTAGATTATCAGGAAATGAGGGAAAGTTTGGGAGGAGTGGGGGCTTGCGATCGCGCGGCTGAGGAAATTATTCAATTGCTAATTGCTAATTGAAAATGTCAATAATGCTATAATACCAAATCTGCTACCATAACCCCTTTTATTCTCTTACTTAGGGTTTTGGGATGCTGCACTTTACCTGTCCTAGAAGCGATCGCCGTAGACAGCAATGGTAAACCTTCATATCCCCAGGTAGAGGAGAAATTGCCAGCCGCGCCGTTATCCCCGGAGCAAGTGTCACAAACCCTATCCGACTATTAAAATACTTTGGGGCGATCGCCCCTAAAGCAAAAACGCGGAGATCGCGATGAAAGTTAGGGGTAAGGCAGTGTTGCGTAGGCGTAGCCAGCCGCAGGCATCGCTACCTGATGATTTTGGCTTTGTGTGGTGGGTTGGAGGCGATCGCCCTGTAGTAGACTTGATGGGTGTTGAGAAATATTCTACTTATAACCTAGATTGTAATAATTTATTAACTTTTAGCCGACTGCAATTTTTAGAATATATGAATTTCTGTTAATTATTTAATGAAGTTATTTTCTTTTCTAGCTATCCTAGATCGATACTTCCGATACTTTTGTTATATATAGGTTAAAAGTATCACTTTTTGGGAGGAAACAGTACTGTGAGTTTTCGAGAACGTCCTATTATTTCAATTCCCCAATCCCAGGAAGCATTAGTGCTGAATTTTTTTGCCCTTGCGGGATTAGCCGTTATCCTCACAATTGCGATTCGTAGTTGGTTGGCTTTACCAGAGATATTCCCTATTCATTTTGATCTTTCTGGTCAACCGAATGGGTGGGGTAGAAAAATACATCTTTGGATATTTCCCACGATCAGTATAATTTTATATGGAGGGTTTACTTTTCTAAATCGTTATCCCCATATTTTCAACTATCCCGTAGAGATTACTGCGGAAAATGCCCACCGTCAATATCAAATAGCTTGTTCGTTCCTTAATTGGCTGAAAGTAGAGATGATCTGGATATTTACCTATACTGAATGGATGATCTATTATTTAGCAACATCTAGTCAACCTAAATTTGGTTTGATCTTCTTCCCATTAATACTTTTAATCATCTCTGTATTCAGCACAACTGGTTTTTTTTTACGCCAAGCTTTCTTAGCTCGTTAGCGAGTTTAAGCTTATACGAATTCAGGATAAAAATACACTTCTCCTAGATGGTTTACCTAATAACCTAGCTTTAGTCCGGATCAAAGCGATCGCTATCTGATGGACTTGATGGTAGTGGAGGCGATCGCTATTCTCCTGATGGACTTGGGTTTGGTCTGGGTGAGGGCGATCGTAACTAAAAATCAAAAACGCTCCGCTCCGCTTTGTCCTCAGCAATAACGACAGCTTTGTAGAAACTTGACGAGCAAGACTTCTGGAATTGGTTTACTCACTTTTGTTATTATACCCCATCTACATTAGCTCTCGTTATACTTGTGTAGTTGCTGTATCCACTTTTCGCGATTCTGCTGCCATTCATCAGCCATAGCTTCCGAATTTATATTGCTGTCTAATTCCAGCAATAAACTTGATACTTCTTGAACAATTGATGCACCCCGACATTCTTCTACCCAACCGTCCGCGCGCTCTTTCCAGTGAGTATCCACCAATTCCCACTGCAAGTTAGATTCCAATTCAACTAGCAATTCTGCTAGATATGTCAGGTTAACTGATGCTGCCACATCGCTAACCCAACTTTCCCGCCGCTCTTTCCATTCTTTTGTCGCTCCTTCCCATTTGAGGTTGCTTTCAAGCTCTAACAGTAACTGATTTAGTTCTACCATTTTAAATCTTTGATTGTTTGCAGTTCGTGCTAAAATTATAGCAAAATTTTCATAAGACTTCCATAGGTTTGTTGTCAAAAATTGAGTCTTTAAAACATAGTATTGTAGGGTGCGAGTAAAGCGAAAACTTATTAGGCAAGAAAAACGCCGATCTACTTCTCCCCCAAGGCAGAGACTATTAATGAGTAAGTATTGTTACACTTATTAATCATTAGCGGGTGCATCTTCAAACCTGCTTTAAGGAGAATTTTGACAGCGATCGCCTGACGGGGTTACAACCCCGTCAAAAGCCTTACGTAGTTGGGTTTTAGCATTTTTTTCAACCGATCGCTTCTTGATTTTCGGATCTCTTTTCTGGCAACCTATACTAACTGGGTACTGCCATGCCACGCTGAACTGCTGGACGCTGCTGCATTGTCTCCACCCAACGCTTGAGATTTGGGTGAGAATCTAAGGTTAATCCCTGGAATTCATAAATCGCAACCCAAGGATACGTAGCAATATCGGCAATTGAATAATCCCCACAGATATAGTCTCCTTCTGCCAATTGCCGATCTAAGACAGCGTAAAGCCGTAGAGTTTCCTTTTCGTAGCGCTCAATTGCATAGGGAATCTTTTCTGGGGCATATCTCTTGAAGTGGTTCAACTGGCCAAACATGGGGCCAATACTACCCATTTGCAACATCAGCCAAGACAAGACTTGAAAACGCTCTTTAGTATTAGTGGGTAACAGCTTACCAGTTTTCTCAGCTAAATAAATTAGGATTGCTGCTGACTCAAATATCGCGATCTCTGTTTCACGATCGACGATCGCAGGAATTTTGCTATTAGGATTAATCGCTACAAATTCTGGGGTAAATTGCTCATTCTTCGTAATGTCAATCTTATGGACGTTGTAGGGAAGCTCTACTTCTTCCAGCATGATGGAAGCTTTGCGTCCGTTGGGTGTTGGAAAAGTATAAAGGTCTATCATCAGTCTTGTTTAACGATCGGGACTTTACGGAGGACGATAGTAGCTTTCCTCGGCAAAACTAATTTAATCGAGGAAGGGAACCGTTTGTTTTTCCGGCCACAGGTAAATTGTACCAGAAATCAAAGTCAAGACTACAGAAATCCAGAAAGCCACTAGCGAGGGAATCGTCCACATATCTGGTAAGGGAGCGATCAGAAGCGCGATCGCGATGATTTGACTAACTGTTTTTAACTTACCCCAAATATTAGCTCCCGAAATTGCAGTTTTGCTGACTCGCCAGCCTGCGATCGTCAACTCCCGCGCCAAAATTAAAAATACTCCCCAAGCCGGAACTTCGCCAAGTTCAATTAATACCAATAAAGGCGCAAGTACCAGCAATTTGTCCACTAAAGGATCTAAGAATTTGCCTAAATCAGTGATTTGGTTGAGTTTCCTAGCCAAGTAGCCATCTAGCCAATCCGTACCCGCGGCTACTAGAAAAATTCCTAAACAAACCCAGCGAGCTTGAACAGTTGACTGCTGCAAACCGTATAGAAGAAATGGGACTCCTAGCAAGCGGGAGAATGTGATCCAGTTAGGTAAATTCATATACAATTGCTAACGGTTAACAGTTAACTGTTAATAGTTAACAGTTAACTGTTAACCGTTAGCAGACTCTTGATCACCATTATAACCATCTCAAACCTATTTAACAAGCACCACTCTTATCAATCACCACCCATATTGTCTTCCAAATCAAGCTCAGGTCGTAAACAACAGACCACTTATGCTGATAATCAATATCCATCCGCACAATGTCTTCAAAATCTTTAACAGTTGAGCGTCCGTTCGCTTGCCATTCACCTGTCATACCAGGCTTAACATTCAACCGCATCCAGTGGTGACTTTCGTAATTGGCAACTTCATCGGGGGTCGGCGGTCGAGTTCCTACTAAACTCATATCTCCCACTAGCACGTTCCAAAATTGCGGCAATTCATCCAAGCTGGTGCGGCGTAGAAAGCGGCCTACGCGAGTGATGCGAGGATCGTTCTCATTCTTAAAAATGTGGCCTTTGGCTTCATTATTCACCAAATGCTTGAGGTTTTCGGCACCGACAACCATTGAACGGAATTTCCAAATTTTGAAATAGTGTCCATTAAAACCGCAGCGAACTTGAGTGTAAAGCAGGGGGCCTGGATTGTCGAATAGCATCACGATCGCGAGTGGAATTGCCACTATTGCAGTAATTGCTAATCCTACTAAAGCTCCCAATATATCAATCAAGCGCTTTGTATTACTCGTTACAGATCGATGAACCTGTTCTTTAGACTGATGAAACTCGTAATTGTTTTTGAGAACAACTGACGAGTGGATTGTAGATATTAGAGAGAAGTTAGATGCGGTAGTCACGGCTTGCACTCGGTTTTTCTCAAGGTCAATTAGCGTTCACGTACATCTTACGAAACTTATCTAGGGGAGAAGGCGTAAAAATGCCTAACTTTGCACAATCTTTATAAAAAGACCAGAGTTTTATAAAGTTATTGTATATTTCTTTTTAAAAATCATATAAGACCTCCGTGAAATTACATAGTGATGACTGGTAAATACAAATTTTAGTTTCCGCTCGTATAGATCGTTAAATAGGTAGATGTAAAAACTATAGTATGTGATGTAAGTGTGAGCCAACCTAGTTTAATTGTATAAAGGATTACACAAAGCTTACGGAAAAAAACTAGGACTTTTGTAAACAGGCTCATGATTTATTGCTTACCCTCAGAACCCACCTTCAGCAAAAGTTTTTCTTGGTTGTGGTATAGGAACCGCCAAAGCGCTTAGGGCGACTCCAACTCTTACCTCTGATTCATAATCCCTTTAGGTCGTAAGCTGTTCCCTGTTCCCTAGCCCCTAGCTATACTATCCCTCAAGCATAAGGTGCGACTAAGCAAAGTATTTTCTCCCCTTGCTTGAACATATCCCGTTAGGGGAGTGGGGAGAGAGTATAAATTTCCGATCTCAAATACATGAGATTGCTAGCTTATTTTTTGTGCTTCAAACTGCATAGGCCCCTTTGACTGAGAGATATATTTAAGTTGATGAGGTTAAAATGAATTGAATACATACAATTTGGCGGCGTAGAAAATATGTTTCTACTAACTATTTTGACAATGACTATAGAAACTAAATTCTCTAATTTTTTCAACTTGCAACAGCAGGCTGTTGATGAAAATACTCCTGGCGATCGCCTGATGGAAGTTGCCAGAATTAGTCCCAAATTAGCGCGGCTAGTTGCTCTCAACCCCAGCACTCCGCAGCCATTACTGCGAGAACTGAGTGGCAGCGAAGATGCCGCCACTCGAAAAAATGTTACAGAAAATGCTAATACTCCTATTGAAGTATTGCTGAACTTAGGTGCCGAATTTCCAGAACAATTACTCAACAATCCTACTTTCTCTCTATTGTTAGTAGAGAATCCGAACCTAGCAGATAAAATTCCTCTGAATACCATTGAGAGTCTCGTTAAGTACGAGACAATACCAGTTTCTTTCATTGAGCGAGCTGTTAATCACTTAGATGCAGATACACTCTTAGTATTAGCCGAAAATCCTGAAACAACAAATAAGATGTTGTCGCAGTTAGTTAACAGCAGATATAGCGAAGTCGCAGAGGCGGCAAGGCTTCATGTCAACTTTGCGGGGGAGATGACTTCTGGCTGGGATGAGGCAGCAATACAGGCGATTGAGAACAGTGCGATCGGCGGTCAAAAATTTGGAGATTTCCTAGAAGAGTTAGGAAGGATAAATTCAATTCCTGATTTTGCGATCGCGAGTTTACCTGAAAATTATAGCCCTGTTAAAAAGATAGCGGGTAATAGTACTACGCTGGGGATGGAAGTAGAAGCATTGGCTAAAGATAATAATCTTTGGCTGCCCTTATTTTTAGCGAATAATCCGGATACTCCTGCTAGTATATTGGGGGATTTGGCGCGAAATAATCATGTTTGGCTTTGCCAAAGCCTTGCTAATAATCCCAACACTCCTGCTTCTGTATTGCAAAATTTAGCAAAAGATAGTTATAGAGGAGTTCGCCAAAATGTTGCTAAAAATCCTCACACGCCTGCTAATATTTTGGAACTGCTATTAAGCGATTGCTCGGAGAGCGTTCGCAGATTGGCAATAGCAAGATATTTGGTTGAGAATCCGGAGGGATTATCAGTAGTTCTTGATCGTTATCCTCTCGAATATTCTACCCCTTGCTTGAGTCGCCTAATTGTGCTAATGCACCCGCAATTTACAAATAATTCACTAGAAAAATATGGCTGGTTAGTATGGTTAGAACGTTATGCGATCGCGCAAAATCGAAATACCTCACTCGCCGTGCTAAAACTTTTAGCTAACGATAGCAACCGTATTGTTCGCGCCGCTGCCAAAGCTAATTTAGGAGGAAGTAAGTTAAGGGACATTAACAAGTTAAACTTTCAATAGTGCATCGCACAGTCTACCGCTAATCGCGAGTCTGCCGTCATGAATCCTATAGAAAATGTCGCACTGCCGCCGAATCTTCGAGGAGAGAGCGCTTTAGCCGCGATCGCCTTCACGGATGTCGAGTCTTTTACTCCCAAAATGGCAGCAGACGAAAAGCACACCCTCGCTCTGATCCAGCGTGACTTCGACATCATGCGCCAAGTGTGCGATCGCTTCGGCGGTCAAATCCTCAAATCCTTGGGCGACGGTTTGTTAATGTACTTCGTGAGTGCTGAAAAAGCTGTTTCCTCCGCGATCGAAATTCAAAAAGCCTTCGCCGCCACAGCCGCAATTTTGCCCGAACGCGACGTACTAATTCATAGAATTGGAATTCATTTAGGCGATGTAATCTTCAGCGGCAATGACGTGATGGGCAACGGTGTTAACATCGCTGCGCGGCTGCAAAATATCGCCGCACCTGGGGGAATTTGCCTCTCTCAGACTGTTTATGATGTAGTCAAAACTCATCTTTCTTTATCAGCCAGTTACGGTGGACAACGGAAATTAAAAGGCATTGCCGAACCTGTATCAGTTTACCAGATTACCGGATTCCGCAACTTAGTAGAAAACCGCCATAAAGTTTTTATATCCTACCGCGCCCAAGAACCAGATAAAAGCCTCGCCCTGCAATTTTACGAAGCTTTGACAAAGGCAGGATACATAGCTTTTATGGCTGGGGAAAGCATTCGCTTAGGAGAAAATTGGCCAACTCGAATCGAGGCAGAATTAAAACAATCCGATTATTTATTACTACTATTGTCTGAGCAATCTGCTACCAGTGAAATGGTAACAGAAGAGGTACGCCGAGCCAAAGAGTTGCGGGATTCTCGACCGGATCGCAAACCAATGATTTTACCAATCCGGGTAAACTTACCTGCTACTTCCCCAGTGAATTACAACCTCTACGGCTATTTAGATCAAATTCAACAGCGAGAGTGGCATTCTGATGCAGACACTCCCAATTTAATCCAAGAAGTTATTAGCCTTGTTAAAGAAGGTCGCGCCCTAGAAATGTCTTCGCAAAATACACCTGTGGCAATACCAAATTGGGAGAATCCTGATAGCCCTCCTTTGCCAGTCGCAGGGCCGGAATTGCCAGAAGGTCAAGTAGGTTTAGCTTCGGCTTTTTATGTAGAAAGACCGCCAATTGAAGAGCGTTGTTATGAAGAAATTGTCAGACCCGGAGCGCTAATTCGGATTAAAGCACCTCGGCAAATGGGGAAAACATCTTTAATGGCTAGAGTGCTGCATCAAGCGGGAAATTTAGGCTATCGGACTGTGGCTTTGAGTTTTCAATTAGCTGATAGCAAGATATTCAGCGATTTAGATCGGTTTTTGCAGTGGTTTTGTGCAAATATGGCGCTGGAATTGGATTTGCCAATTCGTTTGGAGGATTATTGGAATGCGATTTTTGGGAGTAAAGTTGCCTGCAAATCTTATTTTGAAAGATATCTTTTGAAAAATACAGTTAGCCCTTTGGTACTGGGTTTAGATGAGGTCGATCGGATTTTTCAATATCCCGAAGTTGCGGCGGATTTCTTTGGGTTATTGCGGGCTTGGCACGAAGAATCTAAGAATAGAGATATTTGGAAAAAGTTGCGTTTAGTAGTGGTGCATTCGACGGAGGCTTATGTGCCGATGGATATTAATCAATCGCCTTTTAATGTGGGGTTGCCGATTGAATTGCCGGAGTTTAATACCGATCAGGTACAAAGTTTAGCACGGCGCTATGAGCTAGATTGGCAAGTGGCTGAGGTTGAACAATTGATGGAAATAGTGGGGGGACATCCTTATTTAGTACGGCTGGCTTTATATCACATTGCACGGGGCGATGTGGGACTAGAGCAATTGTTAAAAACTGCTGCTACTGATGGCGGAATTTATGGGGATCATTTAAGGCAGCATTTGTGGAATTTGCAGCAGCATGAGGCACTATCTGCGGCAGCAAAAAAGGTAGTTGACAGCGTTGATTCTGTACAGTTGGATTCGATCCAGGGGTTTAAATTGCACAGTATGGGTTTGGTAAATTTGTATGGGAATTATGTAAAGCCGCGCTGTAATTTGTATCGGCTCTATTTTCGCGATCGCTTGAAAAATTAGAAAGATGTTCGCGCAGTCGAGCCGAGGTCAGGAAACCTGATTTTTACTCCCGTGTCCGTACATCCTCTAATTTTTATCACCTACTCATGGCAAAAATCTGTTCGGCTGTGAGAGTTATAGCAACCGCCAAGGCGGTTAGGACTATCTTGATTGCCGAAACCCTTGCTATTATTACCTCATCCTTCTTCCTTCTTCCTTCTTCCTTCTTCCTTCTGCTATAAGTTGGTAAACAGATGAGAGACTCCTCAAATGTCAATGTCTTATTAATTGTTGCGTACATGGCGATCGCCTCATTTTTTGAGAAAACTTCCTAAGATTCAGATAACTGCTACAAGACAGTTATTAAAGAACCAAACGCACAAACTTATTTTTCCCCACCTGCAAAACTTTCCCCTCCAAATCAGCCGCCGACTCAAAAGTAAGATTCACATTACTAACGCGATCGCCATCCAACTTCACCCCATTCTCCTGAATCTTACGCCGAGCCTCATTACTACTAGCACACAAACCACTAGCACTCACAACATAAAACAACTTAGCAGGAAACTTCACATTTGCTACCGAAAACTCAGGCACAGCATCAGCTTGTGCAGCATCACCTTGACCAATAGTAACAGCCGCCTGCCGTGCTTGCATAGCAGCCTCTTCACCCGCATATTGCTTAACAACATCAAAAGCCAGAAATTGCTGCCTTGCTCGCGGATCTATCGGCAATTCATCAAGAGGTAAATCTGTCAACAACTCAAAATATTGCTTAACCAAATCATCAGGAACCCGTTGCAATTTTTGGTACATCAAACTCGGATGTTCCGACAAACCCACATAATTGCCCAGAGACTTAGACATCTTCTGCACGCCATCAAGTCCGATCAAAATCGGTGTCAGCACCCCAAACTGCGGCCGCAACCCAAAATGCCGTTGCAAATCTCGCCCCACAGCCAGATTAAACTTTTGATCCGTCCCCCCCAACTCCACATCAGCCTCCACCGCCACCGAATCATAACCTTGCATCAGCGGGTACAGGAACTCATGCAAGTAAATCGCCGTCCCCTGTTCCAATCGCTTATCAAATCCCTCCTTGGCGAGCATCTGCCCTACCGTCATCGTCGCCAAAAGTTCCAAAATTTTTGTCAAATCCAACTTAGACAGCCACTCCGAGTTATAACGGATTTCTAACCGTCCAGGGGTATCAAAATCTAGAATCGGACGCACTTGATCCAAATAAGTTTGGGCATTCTGAGCCACATCCTCCGGCGTTAGCTGGCGGCGAGCCTCAGATTTTCCAGTGGGATCGCCAATCCTTGCGGTAAAATCACCGATGATCAGCACTGCTACATGACCCGCATCTTGAAAAGCACGGAGTTTGCGAACAGGGATGCTGTGTCCCAAATGAATATCTGCCCCAGTCGGGTCAATTCCTAACTTGACTCGCAAAGGTCGGTCTGTTTTTGCCAACCGTTGAGCTAAGTTCTCGTCAGGGTTCTCAGAATCCGGTTGATTGGGAAAAATCTCGGTAACACCCCGTAGCAATCGCGAAAAATTGGGAGTAGGAGTTGGAGTTTGACAAGTAGCCATATTTTGCACAGGCGGGGTGGAATTAGTTAGACTCACTGATTGACGCTTAAAACACAGGACTATCAAGTTAATATAATCCCAAAGCTAAGTTGTCAACAGGAGGCGCAAGCGTCCCTTTGCCCCCATCTCAAATCTTAAATCTCAAATCGAGTGAGGAAGTGAACTGAAGTGTCAACCAACGCTATCCAAAATAACGAACGGGAAAACTCAGCCCCCGTCTTCGAGTTCGTTCAGTCAGTCAGTAAAGTGACAGCCGGAACTATACTCGGTATCACGATGCTTGCCAGTTCGGTTGTGGCTGGCGGACTGGTTGGTTTAGCGATCAGCTTTCGCAACCTCCCAGATGTTCGCATTCTGTTAAACTACACTCCGACAGAAACGACGCACATTTACGACATCAGCGGTAAACCTATAGCTAGCATTCACGATGAGGCGAACCGAGATGTTGTACCTCTCAATACTATTTCGCCACAGTTGAAGCGAGCGGTACTCGCGATCGAAGACAGTAATTTTTATACTCACAAGGGTATCAACCCTGGGGGTATTGCTCGCGCCTTTTTGGTCAACCTGGAAAGAGGAAAAACCGTTGAAGGCGGCTCGACAATGACGATGCAGCTAGTGAAAAACTTGTTTCTGTCTCCTAAGCGAGAATTCAGCCGCAAAATCGCTGAGGCGGTGATGGCGATTCGTTTGGAGCAGATTCTTAAGAAAGATCAGATTTTAGAGCTGTATCTAAATCAAGTGTATTGGGGTCACAATTTGTATGGAGTGGAAACTGCCTCTCAAAGTTATTTTGGTAAATCCTCTGCGGACTTAAATCTCGCAGAAGGAGCAATGATGGCGGGTTTGATTTCTGCTCCTGAAGAGTATAGTCCTTTTGTCAATTATGAGAGAGCTAGAGAGCGGCAGATTATTGTTTTAAATCGGATGAAGGAGCTGAAGTGGATTACGCCCGAAGAAGAAGCTGCTGCTCGCAAACAAACGATTAAGTTAGGAAAGATTACTTCTTTTAGTAAGAGTCAGGTTCCTTATGTGACCGAAGCGGTGGTTGATGAGTTGACTAAACGATTCGGCCGGGATGCAGTGCTAAAGGGGGGAATGCGGGTTCAAACTACGATTGATTTAAAACTTCAACGTCTAGCTGAATCTACGGTAAAGGAATCCCACGATCGCCTCTATAATTACGGAATTTATGGCGATTACGATCAAGGTCAGATTGCTCTGGTCGCTGTCGATCCCCGCACTCACTTCGTTAAGGCAATGGCGGGTGGTGTAGATTACAAGAAAAGCCAGTATAACCGTGCTATTCAAGCTCGGCGGCAACCTGGTTCTGCTTTTAAGCCTTTTGTTTACTACACTGCTTTTGCCTCTGGTAAATTTGGCCCCGATTCTGTAGTCTACGATTCTCCCGTTAGCTACCGCGATGGTGATGGTTACTACTCTCCGCAAAACTACGGTGGCGGCGGATTTTCCGGTGCTGTTACAATTCGCAGGGCCTTGGAGGTGTCGTTAAATGTTCCTGCGATTAAGGTTGGTCAAACAGTCGGACTTAATAAAGTAATTGAAGTCTGTCGGATTCTGGGTATTAAAAGTCCCATAGAGCCTGTGATCTCTTTGCCTTTGGGTGCTGTTGACTTAACTCCTTTGGAAATGGCAGGGGCTTTTGCTACCTTTGCAAATAATGGCTGGCAGTCGGACACAACATTTATCGCCCAAGTGACGGACAGTAGCGGTAATGTTTTGCTGGACAATACGCCTAAACCCAAGCTGGTTCTCGACCCTTGGGCGGCGGCTTCGCTGAATAACGTCTTACAAGGGGTAATTAACCAGGGGACAGCGACGGCGGCGCGAATTGGGAGACCAGCGGCCGGAAAAACAGGTACGACATCCTCTGAGCGCGATATTTGGTTTGTCGGTTACGTACCGCAATTGGCAGTTGCGGTTTGGGTGGGCAATGACGATTACAGGCCTTTGAGCTACGGTGCTACTGGCGGTACTATGGTCGCTCCAGTTTGGCGCGATTTTATGAGCCAAGCTTTGGAGGGCGTACCGGTAGAAAACTTTCGCCCTGCTTCGGACTTTGACCGGCCCTAAGCTGGTTTTTCCAGTTCTGATTTCATGCGCTCCAGCGTTAAGTGCATTTGCTCAAACATTTGCTGGGGCGTAACGCCAAATTGACTCAACTGTGTTTTTAGCTGTTCTACGGTCATTTGAGCCATGAAGTCCTCTGATAGCTCAAAGCGCTTCATAAAGATGCGATAGCGATCCATCATGGCTTCCATCTGGGCGATGAACATCTTTTTGCCTTCGCGGTCAAATTTACCGTAGTTGCTGCCTAATTTGAGGAGAGATTGATAATCCTCAAATAACTGTTTGGCTTCTTGCTGAACTATTTCTGAATCAAAAAATCCCATTTTTGTCCTATTTTTTGATGTTTAACTGATTTTATTTTAAGTGGGCACTCCCACTGCCTTTTCTCCTATTTTACCAGTCTGTGTGGGAACTCCCTACCGCTTAATGGGTAGCAATGTCCGTACAATTTAAGGAGCGCAGCACTGTTCAGATTATATAGAGCCACAGTTATTGCGCGATCGCCTAGTCTTCGGTATAGCGAGGATGAGTAATCATACTTAGTCAGTGCTGAGAGCGATCGCGTCAGCTCAGAAATCATATCAGCTCCCCAACCTGACGGGGTGACAACCCCTTCTCAAGCTACCTGTCCTCAAGTCGGCGTGCGTAAGTCCCGTCTTTTTAAGTATTATAGGGGGCGAATTCACCCAGATATTTAATAAGTATCAACAAATTTAAACCCGCCCCGCCCATACTAGCTTTCTCTGTTAAATCTGCATAAAAGTAGCAGAGGTAATCGCATTTGCACTAACACCAGTAAGCACAGTTAACTGTTCACCTGTCAATAGATTCTTATTAGTATCGACACTGACA
>DATGYA010000329.1:0-6300 GCA_035298405.1 Kamptonema sp.
TTTAGCCGCCCTGGGAGCTCGCGCTTCCGGCGTAGGAATGCTCTCAATCGCCGTTCCAGAAAGCCTTAAAACCCTGGTTGCGGCTCAATTGCCAGAGGCACTGGTTATAGGTTGCCCAGAGACAACTAGCGGCGCAATTAGCCAATTAGCAGGCATAGACTTAAGCACTTACGATGCGATCGCGGCCGGCCCTGGTCTCACATCGGAACCCGCACTTATAGTAAAAAGTATATTAGAAAGCGATCGCCCCCTGATTTTAGATGCCGACGGTTTGAACATCCTCGCCCAATTCGGCACAATTCCCACCTTATCGACACGGAAGGCCCCAACAGTTATCACGCCGCACCCAGGGGAATTCAAGCGTTTATTTCCCGATTTAGCCAACAAAATGCGCGACAATCGTATCGCCGCAACTCAAGAAGCAGCTCAGCTCAGCGGTGCTGTAGTCTTGTTAAAAGGAGCTAGAGTTTGCGTCAGTTATAAAAACGCGATCGGTACAATATCTACCCTCCTTAATCCCGAAAGCACCCCAGCCTTAGCTAGAGGCGGTAGTGGAGACGTACTCACAGGTTTACTCGGTGGCCTTTGGGCAGGAACAGCAGCCCGCCATCAGCCATTAGAATCAGTAGTAGAAACCGCAGTTTGGTGGCACGCACGAGCCGGAATTATCGCCACAAGCGATCGCACCGAGCTGGGAGTAGATGCTTTTACCTTGACACAGTATTTAATTCCTGCCTTACACCGCGAAATGGGAGACTAGCCTTTTTATAACTTACGTAACTAATTTTATTAGTAGGGTGCGTCAGAGACCAAACCCTGATTTTATCGATTCGTACTTAGTCTGACGCACCCTATAAGCTAAATTATAAATTCCTTGACAAAATACAGATTAATTTGCTTAAATTAGGTAGTAGGGGTGATCTTCAGCTAAAAGCATTCGTTTCAAAATAGACATCTAGAGAAAAGCTAATCAAAAGCAGGTATTTTCCCTACCTCGCAAGAGTTTTTGGATATGTCTAATAGTTATAAATCCCTATTAGGGGTCATAAATCTATTTTTTTACTACGAAAATGTCTGAAGTCCTAACAGGAATTGAAACACATCCGTCAACGGGAAAAGAACAGCCGTTCAGGCTGGAATTTGGAAACGGAAAAATAGCAGATGCCATTGAATTAATGGCAGAAGTTATTCAAGTCCATCGTTCAACTGATTTATCCATTGCTCTGAGTGAAATTGGACTTAGCGGCTCCCGCCCCATCTTAGTGTTGGTAGGCGGTGCTAGCGGCATCAGCTCAGAGGATATGGCTCGCCTAAATTTATTATTTGTAAAAGTCCTCGCTCCACTTGCCGAGTCCTTGGGAGCCGCAGTTGTGGACGGCGGTACTGATACTGGAATCATGCAGTTAATGGGCAAAGCCCGCGCTGCAACAGGCACAAATTTTCCCTTGATTGGTGTAGCTCCCTCTGGAAAAGTAGCTGTATCTCACCCAGAGCGCCCATCTGAAGGAACAGCTTTAGAGCCAAATCACACCCACTTTGTAATAGTTCCCGGTGCATTCTGGGGAGATGAATGTCCTTGGATGGCCGACTTAGCCAGCTTGCTAGCCGACGGGAAACCATCAGTTACGGTACTGATCAATGGTGGGAAAGTTACCTGGCGGGATGCCTGGGAAAGCGTGAGAGCAGGGCGACCAGTGTTGGTGATTGCTGGTACTGGGCGCACGGCTGACGAAATTGCTAGTGCAATTCGCGGGGAATCGCCCAAAAAAGGCTTAGAAGCTATACTACCAGGGGATATGAGTGACCAAGCACCGGGAGGGAAGGCGAAACATTTAGTCGCATCAGGGCTTGTCAGTGCTGTAGACCTCACAGAGGATGATGATGCCTTAGTTACAGTTATTCGGGGTATGCTTTCGGGGGAAACGAAAGAGGATTGATAAGTTCAGTTTTGCTCCCAACTCCAAAACGAAAAGCTTGTGAAAGGCAAGTGTCCCAGTTAGCGGTAGTGACTTTCTCTCCGCCAGTAAATACGATGAGAATCTGATTGCCAAATGCCTGACTTTAGGTTTATGTCAATCGAAAATCTAACATCTAAAATCGGCGGATATCTGCGAGCATACCAGGGGGAGCAAATAATGTTTAAAAAGAAATCTTCTGCTTCTTATAGCGATCGCTTCAAGAAAGATATGTCCGATATTATTGACCAACTCGATCTGAGTGAGTTTCAGAAACGGTCAATGAAATCCCGCTGGCTAGATCAACTAAGTTGGCTCTCAGGCAAGGCAAAACATTCTCAAAAATGGTACTATCGCCTCCGACTAACAACAATTGTTGGCGGCGTAGTTATTCCAGCACTTGTAAGTTTGAACATTACTGACAGCAAAACTAGAGACTATGCTATATGGTTTACTTTTGGTATCAGCCAAATGGTAGCTATCAGTGCGGCAATTGATGAGTTTTTCCACTACGGCGATCTCCGTATTCAATACCGCAAAACCTCTGAAGCGCTGAAGGCGGAGGGTTGGCAATTTTTCCAGCTAGCAGGGCCTTATAATAAAGTTACCAGCCACAGCCAAGCTTATGTAGAATTTTCTACCCGTGTGGAAAGTATTATTCAGAATGATGTGCAAGGTTTCACTGAGTTGTTGAAGCAGAAGCAAGAGGAAGAGAAGCAAAAAGCTGCATCTGCCCAGAAAGCTGATACACTCTTGCCTGGTAATTATGCTCCTACTTTCGATCCGAAAAATGGTGCTGCTAGTAATTGGCAAGGGCCAACACCTCGGTCTCCTAATCGTCAAATTGCAGGAGATGCGATCGCGCAAAGTAGTTTAGAGGACTTATCTGGAACCTTTGAAAGAGGCAGTTTGAGAGCTCCTGGTCGTCCAATGGCCGATCCGATCGCTGAGAACAATGAAGAGGACTTGTCTGGAAGCTTTGAAAGAGGCAGCTTAAGAGCTCCTGGTCGTCCAATGGCAGATCCGCTTGCTGAAAGCGATGAAGAAGATTTGCAAGTAAGCTTAGATACAAGTAGCTTAAGTCCTCCCGGTCGGCCTATTGCCACCGAACCAATGCCAGAGAGAAATGCAGACAGGTCAAGACCTCTGGGCAGAGGGCCGGGAACTCCTCCCGACGATGCGATCGCGCCTAATTCTGTGCCAGATAGGTATCGCGAACGGTTAAGAGCAAACAATTAATTAGAACTTATATCAACTGAAATTGGGGAAATGCTGGAGATTCTATTTTCCAACATTTCCCTATTAATTCTCAATGCTAAACTGGTTAAGCATCATGATCGTGAGCAAAGCGGCGGAAGAGGAAATCTAACGCATAATTTCGCAGATTATAATATTCTGGATCTTCCATGATTTGCACGCGATCGCGCGGACGCGGGAAAGGAATTTCCAAAACTTCACCAATTGTCGCCGATGGCCCATTAGTCATCATTACTAAACGATCCGCCAAAAACAAAGCTTCATCAATATCGTGAGTAATCATCAACACCGTACAGCGATGATCGTTCCAAATTTTCAACAATTCTTCCTGCAATTCCTCCTTAGTAATTGCATCCAAAGCCCCAAAAGGTTCATCTAAAATTAGTACCTGTGGGCGAATTGCCAAAGCACGAGCGATCGATACCCGCTGCTTCATCCCCCCGGAAATTTGCGGCGGTCTTTTCTCCGCAGCTTCAGTCAAGCCTACCATAGCTAAATGCTCTTTAACAATCGCATTTTTCTCGACTTTTGACTTATTGGGAAACACAGCATTAACTGCTAAATAAACATTTTCAAACACCGTCCGCCAAGGTAGCAAAGCGTAACCTTGAAACACAACCATCCGATCGGGGCCAGGCTTGGTAATTTTCTGCCCATTAATCGTTACGGTGCCTTGACTAGGATGGCTAAAACCCGACACCATATTTAATAGCGTTGACTTACCACAACCGGAGTGACCTATTATTGTAATAAACTCTCCTTCGGCTATGTTCAAGTTGACATTTTCTAAAGCCTTATAACCATTTGGATAGGACTTATAAACATTGTCCATCACCAAAAAAGGCTGGCGGCGAACGCTTCCTTTATTAAGGCTAGTTTTCAGGTTTTTCTCGTTGAGGGTAGTATTAGTCATGGGTTAAAAAAGTTGTTGATTGTTGATACTTAAGGTACGTAGTTGGGCTTCAGCCCTCTTAGGCCATCAAAGAGGGCTCAAGCCCAACTACATACCTACTAAGCGGAACGACGATGAAACAGGGCTGAAGCCCAACTACATACCTACTAAGCCGAACGACGACCAGAATCGAGTACAACTTCAGCCATTGTGAAATCCCGTTTAATTTCCAGGCTATTAAGATATCCAATCGGATCGTCAGCATTAAAAACCGACCCATCAAACAAGGGAAGAGAACCGCGAGTATAAGTAATATCCGACATCCCCAACTCTCGCGCCGCCACACTAAACGGGCCAACTCGTACCACCCGTTCCAGAATTTCCACCCAGTTACGCGGAAACACCGTATCGCCCCAGCGTGCCATCTGCACAATATGCCATAACTGTTCAGTTCGACTCGGACGGTTCACCCCGTCCCCATAAAATAAATGGTGGGCGTATTCCCGCATCGGAGTATCTAAATTACAAGCCGCAGAGTTGGGATCGCCGAGTTGAATGTAATTTTTGTCAGTGGCGACATACTCGCGCCCCGCTACAATTTCGGCTACTTCAGCGGCATGATTAGGATCGGCGCAATACTGAGAAGCTTCTAACAAGGCCTTAATTAAAGCAATGTGAGTATTCGGGTAAGCATTCGCCCACTCTTCCCGTACCCCTAGAATTTTCCCAGGATGTCCCGGCCACAGTTCCAAATCTGTTGCGACTGTAAAGCCTACGCCTTCCATTGAGGCCCGCAAGTTCCAAGGTTCGCCGACGCAGAAACCGTCAATAGTGCCGCCCTGTAAGTCAACGATCATTTGTGCTGGTGGGATATTTTTCAGCAACACATCGCGATCGGGGTCAATTCCCCCAGCAGCTAACCAGTAACGCAGTAACAGGTTGTGCATGGAGGAGGGGTGAACGATCGCCATCCGATGAGTTTGTGCTGGCGTTCTTTGCAGCATTGCTTTAAAGTCTGCCAGGGTATAAATCCCTTGGTCGTAAAACCGCCTAGCGAGGGTAATTCCGTTACCGTTGCGGCTCATCGTGAGGGCTGTAACTGTTGGTATCGGCTTCTCTTGATGGCCTCCTAAGCTTAACCAGACAGCCATGCCAGAGGGCATTTGGGCGGCATCTAAGTAACCGCCAGCGATACCATCGACGATGCCGCGCCAACTGGTTTCGCGGACGAGGTGGACTTCATCGAGGCCGTGTTTGGCAAATAGGCCTTTTTCTTTGGCGACGGCGAGGGGAGCACAGGCGGCGAGGGGGACGAATCCGAGTTCGAGGTTGACTTTTTCCAGGCCGTGACGGGCGATCGCGGGTACTTTTCTCGCCCTTAATTTTTTCACCCGTTTTTGCTGGTTAAGGAAGTAAATCATTTCGCTACGTAGAGCGTAATAACTGGGGTGTGAGACTACTTCCATGCGTTTGCGGGGGCGGGGGATGTCTACTTCGAGAATGCCGCCTATTTTCGATTCTGGGCCGTTAGTTAACATGACGATGCGATCGCTTAGCAACACGGCTTCATCTACATCGTGAGTCACCATCAGCGCACTAATTTCGTACTCTTGGCAAATTTCCATTAATTTCTCTTGCAAATTGCCGCGAGTTAAAGCGTCTAAAGCACCGAAGGGTTCATCTAATAGCAATAATTTAGGACGTAAGGCCAGAGCACGCGCGATCGCCACGCGCTGTTTTTGTCCTCCTGATAGCAATGCAGGCTGTTTCTCGGCGTGGGGAGTTAAACCCACCATGTC
Organism: Kamptonema sp.; assembly: GCA_035298405.1. GTDB lineage: Bacteria > Cyanobacteriota > Cyanobacteriia > Cyanobacteriales > Microcoleaceae > Kamptonema. Next base: position 5,904 of record DATGYA010000329.1, read on the forward strand.
AATGTGTTTTTGAATGATATCGAGGCGTTCCGCTTTGGGTAAGCCTTTCATCACCGAATCTACGGCGAGAGTAATGTTTTCTCTAACTGTGCGCCAAGGTAGTAGGGAATAGTTTTGAAAGACTACCATGCGATCGGGCCCTGGTTGGGTAATTCTTTGGCCTTCAATTGTGACTAATCCTTCTGTCGGTAAATCCAAACCAGCCACCATATTTAGCAGCGTAGATTTGCCACAGCCAGAGTGTCCGATTAAGGAGATAAACTCGCCTTTTTTAATTTCGAGATCGATGCCTTTGAGGGCAATATATTTGCCGCCATCTGATAAATTAAAGACCTTTTCAAGTTGTTCTACTGCAATTAAAGTTGACATGATTTTCTTGCCTCTGTTGTGTAGATTT
>DATGYA010000330.1:0-13378 GCA_035298405.1 Kamptonema sp.
ACGAGCAATCCTGGGACGAAATCAAAGAGGATCTAAAAGTGGGAACTAAATTGAAAGGAGTAGTTGCCAAGCATTGGCCTTTTGGGATATTTGTTACCCTGCCATGGATAAAGTTTATGGGGCTTGTTGAACTACCAAATTTTAAAGATGAAGGCGATATGACCCCATCTGATTATCCGGTAGTGGGTTCATCAGTTGATGTAGTTGTGCTGGCATTCAAGGAAACGGGGCAACAAATCTGGTTAGATATGAGACCAAGCCAGTTGAATAGATATAACAGTTAACAAATTAAGTTATTGCCAAATTGCTAATTCCTGGTATGATAGCTGACAAGTATAAAGTGGAGATTTTATGACCATTGTAATTTCGTTAAATTCTGAGTACATAAATAATTTAGATATGTCACCGATTCAGACAGTAATCGAAAAATTACTACAAGATGGCGCGATCGCAACTCAGGAACAGCAGCTACAATTTGAAATTGACTATCCTCGCGAACCCCAAGATCCGCGAGAACTTTCCGAAATTCCAGAGGTAAGACTCTGGTTTATACGCTTGGATGCTTCCTATCCTTGGCTACCATTTTTATTGGATTGGAAAGCTGGAGAATTAGCTAGATATACAGCCATGTTAGTTCCGCATCAGTTCCATAAAGCAGAGGGAGTACAGTATAACCCCGAAGCTTTAGAGATATTTTTAATGCACAAAATTTTTGTTTTAACAGATTGGTTAAATCAGCAGGGAATTGCTGGTAAATCAAAGTTAATGTCGATGTCGCAGATGTTCGGTTATGACTTAGATGATGGTTTTTTTGATGTAATTTTTCCTCAAAAATGAAGCGGCGAAGCGAGTTATAGATCAATACGGTTCAGTTAAAGTTTGTAATTGGCAAGATTCTCAATAATTGAACGTAAAAATGAGTACTTCAGCATTACAAAAGTTAATTTTTTTTGTTAGCTGAACCGTTATTGAGTTATAGCCGATAAAAAACCCAAAGGAAAATGTAAACGGAGCGATACGATCGAGAAAGTATCAGATTTCAATGCCATATTTGTATCTTTTTACGATTCCACATTTTATCGATTGTCACAAAATTATACCCTCTATCTAAAAGCAGAGGAATAATTTCTGCTGCTGACAAAGCGACATCTTCACCGCCAAAATACCCATCATGTAATACAATAATTGAACCGTTACAAGTTTGCTCGATCACGCGATTAACCACCGCTGAAACTCCTGGCCGCACCCAATCTTCAGGTACTACACTCCACATTACAGGGCGATAGCCCCAACCCGTCAATAAATCTAATTGACGTGGCGTAAACAAGCCATTCGGAGGGCGAACATCACGGACTAATTGCGGTTCTAAACCACAAGCATCATAAATCGCATTTTGTGTATTTTCTAAACTTAACTTCAGGCTATTTTGTGTCAGCATGGGAAATGATGTGTGCTGATAGCCATGCAGACCAATCCAATGACCAGCTTCATAAATAGTCTTAGCAATGTGCGGATAGCGTTGGACGCATAAACCGAGGGGAAAGAAGCTAGCTTGAATTTTGTATCTATCTAAAACTTTTAACAATTGAGGCGTATGTTGCGGATGTGGCCCATCGTCAAAAGTTAAAGCAATCTCCCGATGGTTGACATCTCCTGTCCACAGGCAATTCGGGAAAGAAAGCTTTAAAATTGGATGGACAACTGGAAATAGAGGTGCTAATGCCATTACTTGTTTACCCTGTATTATTTCGTTAGCTACTCAGCCTTGTTTTTGCTGGGGAGTTGGGCGGTTGTATTTTTATTCCGGATCGGCAACTTCCCTTGACTGTATTTATATGTAGCATAAAATTAGTTAAATTTTGCTCTAAGTAGACATTAGGAACTCATCCATGCCGAACGCTGAAAATTTTTCCGACATTCAAAGCCACTGGGCCCAAAAATGTATTGTACAGTTAGCACAACAAGAGGTTGTTAATGGCTATCCCGATCGCACTTTCAGACCAGAGTCAACTATTACTCGCGCTGAATTTGCCGCCATGTTGGTGAAAGCTTTTCCCAATATTAAACCTGTGCGCGACGCTGTTGCTTTTACTGATGTCTCAGAGAAAAATTGGGCATACAAAGCTATTAAATTTGCCTCAGAAACGAGGTTTTTTGAAGGTTATCCAGATCGCACTTTCAAACCAGAATTGGTATTAACACGAGTGCAAGCGATCGCAATTCTCGCCAATGGATTAAAATATCAGCCAATGTCCCCACCAACCGAAACACTGCGGAAATATTTTGATGATGCGGCTGATATTCCCAGTTATGCCAGAAGTGCAATCGCCGCCGCAACAGAAAACTTTCTGATTGTCAACTATCCCAATGTTAGGAAACTTCAGCCCAACAAAAACGCTACCAGAGGCGAAATAGCTGCCTTAATGTGTCAAGCATTGAAGATAGAAAATGTATTGCCACCGCAGTACACGCCTTGGAGTGAATTTTTAGTCATTCCGCCCATATTTGATGGGGCTGAGTCATTTTCTAGTGGGGTAGCTTGGGTAAAAATCGGTAAAAAATATGGCGCGATCGACAAGACGGGAAAATTATTGATTCAACCAGAATATTATCTACATTATCCTTTTTTTGAAGGGCTGGCTTTGGTAACAATTGGTGGCAAGTTTCGGTATATTGATAGAACAGGTAATATTGTGATTCAACAGGATTTTGAGGAAGCTGATTCCTTTATTGAGGGCTTAGCGGCTGTCAAGATTGGGGGGAAAGTTGGCTTTATCGACACGAAAGGGAAAATGGTAATTCAGCCCCAATTTGAAAGTGCTATTTATTTTTCAGAAGGGTTAGCAGCCGTGAGAGTTCAGGACAAACATGGCTTTATTGACAAGACTGGTAAATTGGTAATTCCGGCAAAATTTAATTGGGCATTTTCTTTTAATGATGGTGTAGCCTTGGTTGTGGAGAATGATAAATCTGGCTTTATTGACAAGACTGGAAAGTTCACTGAGATAATTCTTGATTACACATTGACTGATGCCATAGGTAATTTTTCGGAAGGTTTGGCGCGAGTTAGTCTCAGTGTTGGGGAAGGATATATTGACAAAACTGGGAAATTAGCAATTCAGCCTCAATTTAAGTCTGCTTTGCCTTTTTCGGAAGGTGTGGCAGCAGTTTATAATGGTGAAAAATTTGGATATATCAATAAAAAAGGAGAGGTAGTAATCCCTTTTAAATTTAACAGTGCTGCCTCTTTTTATGAGGGTTTAGCGCGGGTGGAAGTTGAAGGCAAGTTTGGTTTTATAGATCGAGGGGGAAATTATGTTATTAAGCCGCAATTTAGCAGGTCTTATTATGATTTTTCGGAAGGGCTTGCCTCGGTATATTTGGGTTTTGATAAGTGGGGATATATTCGCACTCCTTTGTAGTTGTGCAGTGACTGATAGATTATTGCTCCTTAATTGCGTGCGAACATAGTAAAGCAATCTCTCGCTAATGACAATCATGTTTGAGATTGCTTCGCTGCGTTGGCAGCGATCGACTATATTATACCAATTCTCTAAATTAATGCTACAGTCTTGGGGCGGGTTTATTAATGTTATTTGTGGGTGGCAAATTTGATCGCGAACCCGCCCCTACCCAAACTGTAGCAAACTTTTAGAGAATTGGTATTATTATGCTGTCATTGCCAATGTAGTAAAGTAATCTTTGAGTCGTGACAATCATCTTTAGGATTACTTCGCAAGGCTTACAAGGGAAAAAATTGAGGTTTCGCAATCACAAAAAACAATAAATTAAATTCCCTAAAATCTACCAGAAGATTGACGCAGCTACAGTATAGTATAGTCTTATACTGCAAGAAACAATAACGCATCTACAAATATTCAAGGAGGATCAAAATGCCAGAAGAATATAAAGCAGAACGTACAGTTTCAGCAGTTTTTAAGGAAGAAGAGCAAATAGATGGTGCAATCCGCCGCTTGCTCGATCGCGGTGTGTCTCGCGATCATATTTCCGTGATGGGGAAAAATTTTAAGTCTGAAACTAGGATCGCTGGTTTTATTACTAAAAAAGACCTAATTCTGGGAGGTCTGCGAAACGGTGCAATTTTTGGTTCCCTATTTGGCTCGTTTTTGAGCTTGTTAACAGGCGTTGGCGTGTTATTTATTCCCTTTGTAGGGCCGGTGGTAGCAGCGGGGCCTTTGGGTGCAGTATTGATTGGTGCTGCTAGCGGTGCGATCGCGGGTTCTGCTGGTGCAGGCTTAGTCTCCGCCTTAGCCGCTTTGGGAATGCCTGAAGATAAGGCAACTATCTATCAAACCCGCTTGGAAGCGGGGGAATTTCTAGTGATGGCAGAAGTAGCCGCCGATAAGTCGGGTGAAATTCAACTGCTGTTAGAAAGTGCTGGCGGTCAAGAAATATCTGTCAGCGATATGACTTTGCCCCGCGCGGGTACAGGTCGCTACTCAGGCCCGGCTGACTTGTCCCCTGAAGTGCGATCGCACCTGTCTGAGGACGCTCAAAAAACATTCATCGATCGCTACAACACCGCTTTTGACGAAACTAACGATGCGAGTAAGGCAGAACACATCGCTTGGGAGGCCATTCACGAACATTATGAAGAAAATGAGCAGGGTATCTGGACTCGACCTTTGGCGGCAAGTTTAAAGGCATAACGCCAAAGTGCCTACCTAATTCCTGTTGGGGCGATCTCGCCGCGTGAAGCGATCGCGTCAGCGAATCGCCCTCTCTGTTCCTGTTCGCTCAAAACTAAAAAAACCACAGCGCTCCCATTGACGACTTTTTCAGTCACAATAAAGTTAGGGGTTAATTGACTTTGACTTAAGCGACCCTAAAAAATGCACTCAAGGAAAACTTCATGCAGGCAGGTTGGCGAATTGGATCTTTATTTAGCATTCCGCTATTTGTTGATTCCTCTTGGTTTGTGATTTTAGCGCTAGCAACCTTTGCCAATGCTAGAGATTACCAGGGAACTTACGGGCCCGTCCTGTCCTGGGTGGCTGGATTCGCATTAGCTTTGCTGCTATTTGGTTCCGTCCTCATGCACGAGTTAGGACACAGTTTGGCAGCTATGTCCCAAGGTATTAAAGTCAATTCTATTACCCTATTTCTATTTGGCGGTATTGCTTCCATCGAACAGGAATCAAAAACTCCCGGTCAAGCTTTTCAAGTTGCGATCGCAGGCCCCGCAGTCAGCTTCGGACTATTTTTAATACTTGGTTTAGTGGCTTATGCGCTCCCACCCTCAAGTTTACTCCGTGAACTAGCAGAACGCATCTCAGAAATTAATTTAGTTTTGGGGGTATTTAATTTAATTCCTGGTCTACCTTTAGACGGGGGACAAGTTTTAAAAGCTGCGGTTTGGAAAATTACGGGTTCTCGCTTAGCTGGCGTTCGCTGGGCGGCAAAAACGGGGCAAGTTTTAGGTTGGCTGGCGATCGCCTTCGGCGCAGCGCTCTTTTTGCTAGTTGGACAGCCAGGAGCTTTGTGGATTGGGCTAATCGGCTGGTTTTGCCTGCGAAATGCCAGCTCTTACAATCGCATGGCAGATTTGCAGTCAGCCTTACTCAAAACTAAAGCTGGCGATGCCATGAGTCGGGAATTTAGAGTAGTTAATGCTGACTTGACGCTGCGGCAGTTTGCGGAACAATACCTGTTAGAAACTTCTCATTTTACAGTTTATGTTGCCTCTGCTAACGGTCGCGATCGCGGCTTAGTTTCTGTTGATGATATCCGCTTCACAGAACGTAGCCGATGGGAACGACTAACACTAAATGATATCGTAAAACCCCTGAGCGAAGCTGTGGCCATTGGGGAAAAATCATCTTTAGTCGAAGCGATTAACTGCATGGAATCCCATCAATTAAGGCGAATTGTTGTACTCTCGCCCACCGGTTCTGTAGCTGGTACAATCGATCGAGGCGACATTGTGCGAGCAGTTGCCAAATCCTTAAATGCTCGGATTACGGAAGCCGATATTAAGCGAATCAAAGAAGAAGGAAGCTATCCGCCTGGGTTGCCGTTGAATGCGATCGCTAAATCCACAGAGCAAAATTAAAAATCAGCAATTAAAATGGTGAGATCATTACACTAAAATGAACTTTAAAGCATTAATAATGGTTGACCTAAAACTTTTTCATTAGCCATTAGCCATTAGCCATTAGCAATTAGCCAAATAGACTCCCATTCTTCCTCTGATAAAGGCTGCACTACAAACTCACTATCGAAACATTGCACCGCCGCCGCACTCAAAGCCTCAATCACAATCTCAATTACATTATTTTCCCCTTGAACTCCGGGTAATTCAACAGGTATGATTTCCTCGCCAAATACTCGATTGAATAACTTACGATCTGGTTGCAAACGCATAGAACCATGCTGTAAAATAGAATTACCGCGCCGCAATTGAGCGCTGCCAATCAATTTACCTCCACCAGCCGAAACTAAATCTGCACCCGTCGCACTACCAAAACAATTTGGGTTGTGAATATAACCCCGTCCAGCCGAACCATAGTGCAAATTCAAACCGAGAGTTTCCCAACCTGCAATCAAAAATTTACAAATATTTTGATAAGATTCTATCCGACTTTTACCCAATCCTGAAGTAACAACCGCATAAGTTAAATCTCCTTGATGTAGCACAGCACGTCCGCCACTAGGACGTTTCACTAATTCCAAAGGCATTCCTTGCCAAGTTATTTCCTCCCAAAATTCAGGCCAGCGGCGCTGGTGATAGCCCAGAGAAATCGCCGCAGGTTCCCAAGTATAAAACCGCAAAGTTGGCAGATGTGTTCCCAGCCGATGCTGTTCTAGCAACCATTCATCAATTGCCATTTGAACGCGACCAGGTGCTTGCAACAGCGGAATTAAACGCCACATAAAAGGTAATTGCTAATGGCTAATTGCGTATAGGGTAAAAGCTATTCCCCAGTTAACAGTTAACAGTTAACAGTTAACAGTTAACCAAATTCAGCTTGTAAAGCATCGTCATAATTATCAGCAATTGTCGCCACAACTGTAATAGAGCGAGAAATCTCCCCAGGCGATAACTCCGCTAAAGTGCGCGTTGATACTACCACAATTTGGCTGTCAACAATTGCGAAATGAGATTCATAAGTTGATAACCAGTTCATTTCTAGCAACTTCCGCATTAACTGTGGTTCATTCTTAGCTGGTAGGGGCAGCACAGCAGCCCAAACTGTTAAAGTATCATCTTCTGTTTCACCAGTAAGTTGCACAAATACCTCAACGCTACCGTACTTAAATTGCCAACGATATCCTCCTGCTTCGCTTTGACCAACCATTACTTTTTGGTCAACAGCCATACTGCCAATTACAGTTTCAATCTCTTCTACATAGCTGATTGTCGTTGCATCTGAGATCAGCTCGTTGGTGATTATATCCGAACTGGAAAGGCTTTCAGTCGAAACTGTTTGTAGATTGGGATCGGTGGTAGTCATAAAACTGTACAGTTTATCGTTTTGAGCTATATCTACACCAACAGTATCGCTTGTAGGCATCCTTCTTGCCATCTTGGGATTTTAGATTTTCACAGGACTTGCACAACTGGCAGATGGCATATATGGTAGGGTGCGTCAGAAGTATTACTCTCGCTAAAAGTTATAGAACTTCCTCTGATGCACCCTACAAGTCAATTTGAGTGTGAAAGGGGTTTTAGTTCGATCGCGCTTAGTTACTAGGCGCTGTTTTGGTACGGTTATTCTCAATGCCTTTCATACCATTGAGAAACATCGGTACAAATTTCTCCATGAATGCCTGCGGATCTCGCTTCCAAGCTCTTTGAGCTACATCAATTCGGGTCATTTGCAGCTCAGGTGCTAGCAACGTCTGGGGTAGGCGCTCCATCAAGTATTGAGGACGCTCCCAAATTGGCATAGTATTAGCGATATCCATGAGGTTGCTGAAGCGGCGGAGTTCGGCACCCAGCATGATGTCCATCCCCGATTCAAAAGCAGCTTGTTCGATCGCTGTGTACTTGCGCTTTGCTTGTTCTACTTTCTGACGGTGTTCGGGACTTTGATCTGCGATCGCCCCTAGCCACCTATTCCCCCAGCGAACGTGGCCCGCTTCTTCTGGAAAAATCTTTTCGATGGTTTCGCGGATTTTGACGTTTTCTTCGGTCTGGGGAGCTTTTTTGAGGGCGTAAATGTGGGCGGAGAAGTATTCGCACCCTCGCTTTTCGGTAACGTTAATTGCGGCTAAGGAGGAAATTACAAAGTCATCGCGATCTTTGGTGGGGTCTTTTTGCTCGCTGTCCAGCAGTCTTTCAAACTCGTTGATATAGGATACTCCCGGCGGCGTACCGACAGAAACGCCTAAATCTACCAGCAAGTCTGTAAGCCATGAGGCATGGCGGGCCTCGTCCGAGATGTGGCGGGAAAGGTCGCGCACGAGTTCGGCTGGCTTACCGTCGAGCTGTTCGATTAAATCAGTTAGGTCTTTGCAACTACGCTGTTCGCTGTAGCGGTAGCGATTGAGGGTGATCAGGTGAATTTCGCGATCGCGGACTACCTGCTCTAAAATTTCTCTTGCACCCAAAGCATTGCGAAGTTTGCGGGGATATGTCACAGTCATGGTTTTATGTTTTTTTGTAAAGTCATCTTTCAAATTGTAACGCAGTATGATTTATTTATCGCTTGAGTTCGTCCAGACTTTAAATTAGCAAATTCGGTATCTACAGTCTTTCACAGGCTAATTCTAATTTTGCTCCTGATTTGATATTACTCCTTGCACCTGGCCTACCTCTAACTCTAATAAATTAGCCACTTGCTCTACAGTAAAACCACTTGCTAATAGCCCTGGTACTACTTCTAACTTGCCTTGTAATCGACCTTCTTGGCGACCTTCTTGACGACCTTCTTGGCGACCTTCTTCCAATAATTCTTGTCCTAGTCGGGTCTGTTTAAATTCCTCTATTCCTAGCATTTGTTGTAACTCCTCCCGGCTTAAATTAGCAAATTTGTACAACAGAATAGTCTTAATCAAGTCTACCACTTTTTCCACAGCTCTGTCATCTGTTAACTCCTGCTGCGCTTGAGATATTAACTGTTTACCTCGCTCAACGGCGCGATTTTCCCTCTCTACGACTAATTTAACTATGCCAATTCCTAGAGAACGCTCTTTTTGTTGGTCTATTGCATCTAAATATACGCGCACTACATGATTGGAACTCAACAGCACTTGATAGGGCGCAATTTCTGTGGGTTCTAAACTGCGGCTTTTGTACACAACAACTGCACGCCAGTTTTGAGTTGGGTCATTTTTATCTAAGTAGGTAAAAGCTTTAGCGAATAGATTGGAGTAGACATTTAGGTTTTTTTGAAATTGCACTTCCAAAAAATAAATCGGTTGTTGTGAATTTTTGGGAACAGGGAGCAATAGACCATCAAGACGGAAGGCGGTTTGTTTCAGTTCTACTGCTGTGAACTCATAGGTGCTAGCATCAATATCTGGCTCACCAATTAATTCAAAGAATATTCGAGGATACTCCTGAAAAATATTATAAAAAATCGTATCAGTTTTCACGTTATTGATTTACTGTATTGTAGATATTATTAGAACATTATTGATATTAACTATCTGTCGCGATCGCAACATTTCTATTCACAATTAGTTTCAGATTCCCTAACTCCTAAAATCCGCTCATTAGTACATTCTTGCTCAAACTTTCGCGCCTCGTCCACTTCCAACCTCGCCAGTCTTGTTGCAGCATCTGCTAACTGCAAAGCTAAATTCATCCGATTAACTGGGTTTTTCTCCTTCCAAAGGTCTTTAGCCAAAAAATGCACTCGATAGCGAAACATTTTAATTGAGTGCGAAGGAATAACTTTAACTGTCATAGTTCATAACCTCTCTTCTACAGAAGTTTCAATGCGGAGTAGTACCCGTTCTGGTTCTAAATATACAAATTTTAGGATGATCACTTGATCTTTAATACTGATATTGACATTATAAATTGCAGATCGCGGTTCAACCCGTCCATGAGTTACAATTACAGTATAGTGTCCCGCCGGCAAGTCATCAAATCCCGCATCAGCCTCAAACAAGTCAACAGTCTCTTGGGCCAGCACTTTGCTACCATTCTGCGCCAGTAAAGTAATGAAAGCAATACCATCCACTGAAGTCATGGCGCGACCATCTTGATTACGAATCGTCACAAAAATATCTGACATCGGTAACTGTTAACTGTTAACTGCTAACTGTTAACTGGTAAAAAGTTTATTTGTAATCAAATTTAACCATAAAAAAACGCCGCTTTAACTAGCGGCGACTTCATTAATTAAAAATTAAAAATTAAAAATTAAAAATTATGAATTTAATTTCTTCATTTTTAATTTTGCATTTTTAATTTTTAATTCTTTAGCAATCGTAGTACAACCCAAACTCATAAGGATGGGGACGCAGGCGCATTGGGTTAACTTCATTATCCAACTTGTAAGAAATCCAAGTATTGATGAAATCTTCTGTAAATACTCCTGGTTCCGTCAAGAAAGCATGATCTTTTTCCAGCGCTTCCAGCGCCAATTCCAAAGAACCCGGAGTCGAAGGCACTTTGCTCAACTCTTCAGGGCTGAGGTCATAAATATCCACATCCAACGAGGCACCGGGGTCAATTTGGTTCTTGATGCCATCTATACCTGCACAAAGCATTGCTGCAAAGGCCAGATAAGGGTTAGCAGTTGCATCTGGACAGCGGAACTCCAATCGCTTCGCCTTGGGGTTTCCTCCCGACAGAGGAATGCGAATCGAAGCAGAGCGGTTGCCTTGGGAGTAAGCTAAGTTCACAGGAGCTTCAAAACCAGGAACCAGACGCTTATAAGAGTTGGTGCTGGGGTTAGTCAAGGCGAGCAAAGCGGGCGCGTGTTTGAGCAGACCACCGATGTAGTGCAGTGCCATCTGGCTCAAATTGGCATAGCCATCTCCCCAGAATAGGGGTTGACCATCTTTCCAGATGGACTGGTGGGTGTGCATCCCGGAACCATTGTCGTTAAATACTGGCTTCGGCATGAAGGTGACAGTTTTGCCGTATTTCTTAGCAACGTTCTTAATGACGTACTTGTAGGTCATCAGGTCGTCAGCAGCTTTGATCAGAGTACCAAACCGGAAACCAAGTTCGCACTGACCGCCGGTGGCGACTTCGTGGTGGTGCTTTTCGATGGGTACGCCGCATTTTGCCATCGTTAGCAGCATTTCTGTCCGCATATCTTGGGAGGTATCTGTTGGGGCGACGGGGAAGTAACCTTCTTTGTAGCGGGGTTTGTAGCCTAAGTTGCCGCCTGGTTCTTCGCGGCCGGAGTTCCAACGACCTTCTACAGAGTCTACGTAGTAATAGCCGCTGTGCTGGTTTTGGTCGAAGCGCACATCGTCAAAGATGAAAAATTCGGCTTCAGGGCCAAAGAAGGCTGTATCGCCAATGCCGGTACTGATTAGATAGTCTACGGCTTTCTGGGCAATGGTGCGGGGGTCGCGGCTGTAAGGTTGGCCAGTCCGGGGTTCGATGATGCTACAGATGACGCTTAAGGTTGGTTCTGCCATGAAGGGGTCGATCCAAGCCGTTTTGGGATCGAGTACCATTGCCATGTCTGATTCGTTGATTGCTTTCCAGCCACGAATGCTGGAACCATCGAAAGGAACGCCGTCGGTGAAGGCAGTTTCGTCGATTTGGTCTTGGTAAAGCGAGAGGTGTTGCCAGATCCCCGGTGTATCGATAAATTTGAGGTCGATGATCTGGATGTTGTTTTCTTTAACGTAGTTTAAAAATTCTTGTGGGGTCTGGAACATTATTTAACTCCTTATCTTGGTTATTCTCGGCGATCGCAGATTTTTTGACAGACGATTTTCGCGATCATAGGCATTCGACCGCCAGAAGTTTGTATTTTTTGATACAAAAGCTTGGTCTGGTGATTTTGGGACACGACCTAACTGCCAGGATCTACCACCGTAGTCTTACCTATGGGAAATCTCAGCGCTAAAATCTCCAATCGAATGTCGTTTGTAGTAGTCTACAATAGGCAGTCTGTTGACGATATCAAACTATTCATAAAGATTGTTGGGAGAGAAATTTCATGCGGGATGCAGTAACTAGCCTGATTGGAAATTACGATGTGGCGGGTCGGTATTTAGACCGAGATGGGATTGAGCAGTTAAAATCCTATTTTGGGACAGGTACGGCACGGGTGCAGGCGGCAGCAGTGATTAATGGCAATGCTGCGGCGATTGTCAAGCAAGCTGGAACGCAACTATTTGCGGAACAGCCGGAATTGATTCGTCCAGGTGGAAATGCTTATACTACTCGTCGCTACGCGGCTTGTTTGCGGGATCTGGATTATTACCTACGCTATGCTACTTACGCGCTTGTGGCTGGGAATACGGATGTGCTCGATGAGCGGGTACTCCAAGGCTTGCGGGAAACTTACAATTCGCTAGGGGTACCCATTGGGCCTACGGTTTTGGGGATCAGCATTCTCAAAGAGATTGTTGAGGCGCAAGTGGCAGCAGCGGGAATTCAAACTGGGGCTTTCTTAGATCAACCTTTTGATTATATGATCCGCGAGTTGAGTGAGAAGGATATCTAGTTGAGGCGGGTGGCGATCGCGTCGCGGCTTTCCTACCAATGATTTGATGAAGCGGTGGATAGCTGAGGGGAAATAATATCGCTATACGCGGCACGGTAAGTTTGAGGAAGGGCGATCGCAGCTTTGGCACTGTAGCTAAAGAGCGATCGCTCTCCAGCTTTTGATCTTAGGCTTGAATTCGCTCCTTTCTAGCTACCACTGTCTTTAAAACTCTTCAAAACATCCCCACACTAGGCATTTGTCCAGTGGCATTTTAGTTTGGCGGCGATCTACTCGCTCCGCAGTCGTGACTTCAACTTCCCCATTAGGATAGAGAATGTGAATAATGTCACCACTAAAAATAGCGATCGGATTTTCTTGGCTTTTGCAGGGGTTTTCTAGAGGAAAATTAGTGAAAGTTTTCATAGTTAGGAGGAAAAATAAGACTATAGAGGTTTGACGTTTTATATTTATATAATCTATGAAATTGTAGGGCTTCTATGTGATCCTACGGATTCCCGATTGTGATCTTTTTCTATTACGTAAGTGATTAAGATCACTAAAGGCAGGGTGAGAGAAACATGGGATCGATCTAGCGAATTCAAGTAAGAATCGCATTTCTACCTAGGGACGGATCTATTTCGTTAAAACTTTAAGTATTAAAAAGCTGGAGTTGCCCTAAGCGCCTTGGCGGTTGCTATACCTCTTCCTTCCTTCTTCCTTCTTCCTTCTTCCTTCTTCCTTCTTCCTTCTTCCTTCTTCCTTCTTCCTTCTTCCTTCAGCTATAA
>DATGYA010000331.1:0-3378 GCA_035298405.1 Kamptonema sp.
TTGTTGGCGGAATTCTTCTTCGTATTCGGCTCGCACGGGATCTAAATAATCTTTAGTTAAGGGCATATTAACAAAAACTAAGTTGATGTTGTGAGCTTTGGTAAATTCGTGGAGGTTTTTAAGAGCATCTGTTTGTCTGCCTGTGAGTTGGAAACTTTGATAGTCAGCGTCGTAATCGCCGGAGACTTTTGAATATTGTTGATAGTAAGTAGCGGGATCGAAACGTAGAGCGATTGGCAAAAATCCATTAGATTCAAATTCGCTCTTATTTTTGCTGCTTACTGTGGGTTTTTCTTCTACTATTCGCTGTTCCTGGTTTGCCGATCGCACATTTGGCTGCGGACTCATAACTAGGGATTGCAAAAAACCTTTCAAGCGATCGCGGTTTCGGTAAGTCCCAGAAACATGGGACAGCGTTTGATTTAGAAATTGCTCGACTGACGCACCTTTATTGTCTATATTGTGCATCAATTCTGCTACAGGGGAAAGAGGGCTGGGGGTGGCGGATGCAGATGTGGGTTCTAGGATTTTGTCCGTGTGGATTTGAAAAGTGCCTTGGGCGAGTTGCCTGTAGCCAACGGAGGCAGCGATCGCATTATAAGTAACATCGAGTCGGCCACTATTTACAGCGCGGGCACCATCCGCGAACAAGATCAATTTTGGTAGTTCCTCCACAGGCAAAACCTGACGCAATATCAAATCTACAACTTGGACAGTAGCGCCATTTACCCCAAAGTTATAAACCTTCAGTCCCGGATACCCCTGTTCTGCTAAAGCTTTTTCAAGTACAATCGGCTCAACGCCCCTCAAAGCCCTAGAACTGCCAACTATCATAATGTCTGGAAGCCTTTTATGAGTGCGGATGTATTGTTGATACCGCACTAGCTGCTCATCAAGCTGATCGCTCTTAAAAGTTGGGTAAGTCCTTACACCCTCTGGCTTTGAGAAGTTCGTAGGCGCGGGTGCGATCGCGACACGAGTAGTACCAGGTTTTGTAAACCCAGAACCATTAAATACCTCCCTACTCTCAGTTGACGCTGATGGCTGCAACGGTAGCTGAGGTAAGCTTACCTCGCGGGTTTGCGGAGACTGGGAGAGGGGGGGATTGGGAGAGGGAATAGGGAAAGATACCTGTCCCTGTGTATCCCCGTCCCTATGTATCCCTGTTTTCTGGCAACCACTGGTTTGACAAGATTGGGGCGTTGTCGTGTCGTTTTTGCCAACAGGTTCTAAAAGCTTACCCAATTGCGAATCTACTTGGAATGCCAGCAGACATCCAGCCGTAGCCCAAACTAAGGCATGAACAGCTCGGCGATCGCGCCACCCACTAGCAGCACCGGCTACATTTGTCGATAGCGCATCGTTAGGGACAAATAGACCAGAACCGATCAGCGATCGCTGTAATCTTAATAACCCATTCCCAAGCCTACGGGGACTCCGCCTCAGTCCCGCATCTGCTGTTAAAGCTTCCCCAGCAAAATCTGGGAGCAAAACCAGATCCCCATCTAAACCAGTGAAAGCCATATCCGCAGCAGAGGGGGCAAACTCCGGCGCAATATCTTTCTCGAAACTGGGTTTAGGAATTTTCGACAGACTGTTGGCAGGGACAACTGCCGATTTTGGACGCACGGGCGCACTCACTTCTACGCCGTAGCGCCACAGAGGAAGTTTTTGCCCAGCGCGACGGCCATAAACGCGCACGCCCACAATTCCCGGAATTTGGAGTTGGCGGAGAAATTGAGCAATCGGTGGCCCTACCTTAGATTGAGACGGGCAGGTAGGAGCTTCGCTCATAATATGGAGCAAGTCACCTTTAGGCAAAATCAGGGCGCGAATACCGCCAGTTTGCAGTTTGCGATCCAGATTGGGATTGAGTAGGCGATTGATTAAAAATGTGAGAGCCGAGCGATCTCCTTGAGCGGCTAGGGTGGTGGCGCTCGCCGCTAAATCGGGATGGTGGGCGGCTGGCAAATCCAACCAGCCGATCCAAACGGGAGTTTCCTCTCCTGCACTTTGGGGTGCGACTGTGCCGTAAACGGTAGCCGCGCGGATGCCTTGAGGTGCGATCGCGGCTAAAATAGGTGCGATCGCATCTAATGCTGTCTGCTTATCTGGAGCCTGAGAATTACTCTCTGGGAAATTTTCGCCATTCGCGATCGCCCCAACAAGTTGGTTACAAAATAGGTGCAGCGTAAATTCTTTTAGTGTGGCTCGAACTTCAATACCAAAAGCTGCTAATTCTTGATTTAGCAACCGCGCGATCGCTCCCACATCCCCCCAACGAGCCCATTCCTTCAGCATCAGGCTTTGAGGCGTGAGATCCACCCGCAACATCCATTCAGGCTTAGCTTCACCCCTAACTTGGCTGCAAATTACCGCATCCCGAAAATTTTCTAGTTTCAGATCCCGTAATCGCCCCGCTATTGGCTCTGCAAGCAACGAGGGGTCGGGGCTGTATCCCGACTCGCACAGCACCAACAATCTACGTACAAGCGGCACAGAAGCACTTACAGCAGTCTCCCCCTCTCCCCCGCTCCCAGACTCCCCCGCTCCCAGTCTCCCAGTCTCCCCCTCTCTGATACTGACTTTCACAGACACTCCCAACGATCCCAAAATTTCGCTGAGGTAACTCGCGATCGCGTCGGGATAACCCCTGCGAGCCAGACGTTCGCAAGAAATTGTCAACGTTCCCTCCCCAGAAGTGCTGTTACTCTCCTGTGGAGGTACTTCTAAGGTAGCTGTACTCTGCTGCGTTATTTGTCCTGCGGTCATAGGATAAGATGAAGAATGAAGAGGAACAGAAGCCACACTCAACCTAGAATTAGATGCCGTGTCGATGGTTAGAGGTGAAGCTTCATATTCGGTTTCTTGGCTGTGAGCAATAATTGGTGAATTCTCGACCCTGATTTTGACTTCGCTAGGTGGCGCGATCGGGTCGATCGTGGGGCGCGATCGGGAAATTTCCCTTTCCTGCTTGCTTTTGTCAGGTTTTCCAGTTCCCTTAACCTCTGTTGGCGAGTGTGGGGGGTGACTCGCTAGCGGTTGCACATCAGAGCTTTTTGGGCTGTGTACCGAAAGCCGCACCGCCCAATCATTTTGTCTAGCACCCAACCTTCTACCACACAAAAATACTTGGTAAATTCGAGGTTGATTGCGGGAGAGCAGTTTTTCCAGGTCACTCACACCCAGAGCTGCTGAATATTTTGCGACTACAATATCCTGCGAGGGACACTCTGCCGCTTCGCACAGAATATGCAGGTGATTTCCCCGCAATCGCACCTGTACTTGCACTTCGGGAAGCCCCAAAGCTGCCCCAGCCCACTGCGTTAATGCGGATCGATTGTCTGTCAAGATGCTCCCTTTCGCATTCAACATGGG
>DATGYA010000332.1:0-6265 GCA_035298405.1 Kamptonema sp.
ATCTCCCCCATCCTCCCCATCTCCCCTCTCCCCATCTCCCTTCGCGATCGCAATAATATCGATTTCTCCCCAACGACACCGCCAACGCCGATGCAAAATTTCCCAGCCTTGTGCCTCTAACCACTGCGCTACTAAGTTTTCTCCCAAATTGCCAATATTGTTGGCAGTTAATGATGAAGCTTGAAAGTTACCAAGGGAATCAGTTGCGGAATTTTTGGGATTTTCGCTTAGCTTTACGCACTTTCTGGTAGAATTAAAAGTTGATCTATCACGGCTTCCCATTAGCTTTCACTTGCATGATTTCGAGTATTCGCCAACATATTTATATCCTTTTGTTCAGTTTAGTTCTCTTTGCCGCCACCAGTATGGTAGCTATTGCTATTAATCCTGCCCCAGTCTTAGCTCTAAGTTATAACAGAGAAGCACTAATCGGGGTTGATTTCTCTGGGCGTGACCTCACTGATGATAATTTTACCAAAGCTAATATCCGTAGCAGCAATTTTAGCAACGTAAATGCACAAGGTGTCAGATTCTTTGCTGCAAATATGGAGGAAGCTAATTTTGAAGGTGCTAATCTTAGGGGCGCTACTTTGGATTTAGCCCGTATGATTAAAGTAAATTTAACCAATGCTCTCCTAGAGGGAGCTTTCGCTTACAATACGAAGTTTGAAGGAGCAACAATCGACGGCGCTGATTTTACTGATGTACTCCTCCGTGAGGATATGCAAAAAAAATTGTGTAAGTTGGCAAAAGGAACTAATCCTGTTACGGGTAGAAAAACTCGCGAAACTCTGTTTTGCGATTAGTCTGCGTAGGGTGGGAGCTGGTATTTTACACTCCGAATTAAACGGATATAATCTAATGAGCAATTAGCAACTAGCCATTAGCCATTATTAAATCCTTACCAGGGATTGAAACAGCGGTTCCTCTAGCTTTTGTTGACTGCTAGCCATCAGTCTACTTAAATATTCCCGCAGATATTTAGCTTGCTGCTGATTCAGGCGATATTCTCCGCCTTCCAATTCAAAAAGCGGTGCAGCTTTAATTATTGTTAACTCAGGATTTCCCCTAGATTCCTCAGTTAGCAAAAGTGTATCTTCCTCAGATGGCAATAAGCCAGCGGGTAGTTGATTATTTAAAATTGCCTGAATTCTCGATTGGCAAGCGCGAGTATTGATGCCTCTGCGTTCTAACGTCTGCATAATTTCATTTATACTGAGAGTTTTGCTGCCAAAAGCCAGCATCAATTCCCAAAGTAAAAAACGATCGCTGTACTGTTGACGGGGTGCATCTAAAACTTGGGGATATAGAGCTAAAGTTGCTAAACCACAGGCTACCCGACTGGTTTTTGATTTTGAGGCAGGAGAAACAGAAGCAATATCCATTTCGCGATCGTGAATCACAATTGCATTAGGAAGTTTCTGGCGTAACCAGCGGGCGATCGCAGGCCAAGAACCACTTCCCCCCGTACAAATTGCTTGATTAATCGCTACTGGCGACATCCCAGATTGACTCAGCATAGTGTTAACTTCCCGATTCAATTGCTGCACAAAAGGCACTAACACTTTGCTTTCTAAGTCTCGTCGTTTCACCTCCCAGCGGCGATCGCCAATTTCCAAATTAAACCGATCCTGCTGTTGTAAGATCGTTTTCAAATTTGCCGCCGCTGCCAAAAATGCTTGTCCCAAAGGCTGACTCTGCAAGCGCTGCTGTAATTGCGATCGCGCCGCTACATCCGCATAACCAGCTCGTGGCAACTGACTTAATGGCCCAAAAGATTCATCTGTCAATAGTAATTGACAAATAATATCTTGGTCAAAAGCATTACCCGCATAAGCAAAACTATGACAAGTAAAATGTGAATAAGTTAAATTTTCTGGATTTTCGGGCAAATCTACCAAGGCTAATTCTGTAGTCGCCGCCCCACAATTAACAATTAAAGTACCCCCCGGTGCGATTTTAGAATTGAGCTTTTTAATTGTAGATTCGGGTGCTGCTAAATTTGGTATTAATTCCGAAAGCAAAGTCGCGATCGCATCCTCAACCACAAAAATATGAGAACTCTCCGTCACCAATCCCGCACCCAGCACAGCTTCTCGGAGGTTATGGCGGTAAGCATCAGACCAACTAGCAGGAGTACCTAAAATCACCCCTCCCAACTGCCGCAGCGCAGCATCAAGTATAGATGACTCCAATCCTACAGCTCGCGATCGCACAGATAGGGAATTTTCTACTGCCGGATTCAACAATGCTAATAGCGATCGCAAACCGTGCAACAGCCAACCCAGAGAAACCCTTTGCCGATCTGATATCTGCAATATCGGCTCAAACAAATCACCTGTATTAGCACCTATATAAGGAATACTAACCTTCAAATAAGGCTTAAAATTTTGCACCCAAAATCCTCCTGAGTCCGCAGGTAACTCTGGATAGCCTACCGACTTAACACCTCCCTCCCCAGACAAACAGATCGCACTAGGAATACCGAAGCATTCCGACTCTCGATTTTTGCCTTCCACTTCCCAATAAATTGGGTAAACCTCCCCACTTTCTCGGTTTAACAGAGCCGCCTTAAGCATAGCTGTACCGAAATCAATCCCCAAATACCAGTTAGACTTTGGCTCAATTGGGGAATGAGAAATGTTACCAGTAGGGGGTGCAAATAAAGTCGGAACTGAAACCGAAAAAGACTCTTCATCTTCCTCTGGAGTTCGGTCAAACTCCTCCTCATTTTCAAATAACTCTACCTTTTTTTTTTCTCGGTCTGGAGTTTCCAGACCGCGCGTTACGTTACCCGAAGTTGCCACTTTTTGTGAATTTATATCTGGTCGAGGCGGATAATTAAGCGGGGTTGCCTCAGCTTCCATCAAACTCGCCAGAATGTCTTCTAGCGTCATATTACTAGCATCATTTGGTGAAAACTGCTCGGCTGCAACTTCCTCTTGAGAGGGATATTGTGCTGCTGCGACTGGCATTTCCAAGACTTCTGCAAATAGATCGTCAAGACTGGTCATTTCTTCTTCCGCAGAGACGATAAAGGGATTTTCTGCTTCGACTTCTGAGAAATCGCTAAATGAAAACTGTTCGGAAACTATAACGCTGCTGGATTGTGAGGCATTAGGGCTCTCTATTCCTTCCAAACTGAAAAGGTCAGCCTGTAACTGTTGCAGCGCATTGGCGTTGAGCAAGAGTGCCTGTTCTGGCTCTGCTAGGGGTGTTTCTGTTGGCAACAAGTTTTCATCAGGGGAGGCTGGGATGTAGACATCAGCATTCCAATCTGCGATCGCATCAAGCTCAGTAATTGTTTTGGGACTTGGTGGTTCAGGCTGTCTGATTGTAGTCTGTGGTTCTGCATTCGCAGCCGACATCTGCGGTTCATCTTCAAAGACATTGCTTAGGGCCGCAAGAGTTTCGCTACTTTCTCGATTGCCTCTAGGTGGAGTTGTAGGTGCTGGCGGTTCCAACTCCAACTCCGTCACATTTTCCGCGAATAAATCTTCCTCCGCGAAGGCGAAGTCAGCATTTGCCATCCCTGAACTATCTACAGAATCAGCGATGGCAAATTCATAATCCTCTGCATCCATCGCTGCAACGATAGGTTCCGGTATCGGGGCCGAGACAAAATTTTCAGATTCCAGTAGAAAATCTTCGACAAAATCTTCTGTATCCGTCGTCTCAACTATAGGTTCCGGTATTGGATCTGAGACAAAATTGGTAGTTTTAACAGCGGGAGACTTAAACACCGACAGAGTGTGAACATTTCCTCTACTACCAACAGCTTCCTCCGCTCTCTGTGAGATTTCTACTTCTGGAGTGAAGAGACTGTCATATAAATCCTCTGCATCGTCGCCCTCAGCCATCATCACTTCAGATAGCGGCTCAGCACTGGGGGATTCTATGCTAGAGAAATCGTTTTCTTGCGGGGTTAGGGGAGAATCTTGAGTTATCGAGTTTCTGAGTTCTTCTCTCTCGTGCCTCAACTGTGTGAATTGGGGAGAGAGTTCAGTTCCCGGATAAGGCAGTTTTTCTGCTTCGCCGATGTCGTTGAGATCGCTTTCACTTTCAGGCGATCGCTCTTGCTGTTGTCTACCCGTGACTTTCTGTACGGCGACCTCGTTTTGGGGCAGCGTGCTTAGAGGTATGGTGGGGCCAGCTTTCCGAGCTGACGTTTCTCTATTTGCGATCGGGATCGACGACTGCACGTAGGACGATGCCTCTCGGCCTAACTGTGATGCTAAGTGGTTGACCAACGCTGCAAACATCGCTTCGCCTTGCTGTCCTAAACTGTGCATTTTTTCAAGGCCTTGGGACAAAGACTCTTGATAAGTTTGCAGATTGCTTTGTAGCGCTTCAAAGACAACGCTTAGGGTTGAATCTAGCCTCATTAAGGCGCGATCGGACTGAGCTTGCAACAGCCTTATTTGTTCTAGTCTTTGAGTGGGAGTCAGCAGTGGCAATTGCCCTGCTGTCGTAGAATTTGCCTCGTTTGCTGTGGCACCAGAGACCAACTGGGGGGGGGAGGCGACATCTCCCACTTCGAGGAGATTGTTGTGCAAAAACTGAGCTTCTAGATTGCCAAGGGCCTGAGCAACTTCACGAGCCAGGTTTTCTTGTAAGCGGCCCATGAGTACCTGCAAGAATTCAGAAATAATTTGTTGCTGATTCGCCTGCTGCTGAGCTAGAGAGTTTTGTTCTTGTCGCTGCCGTTCTAGCTGTTTAATTTCAGAGATCAGGGCCTGTTGTTCTTGCCGCAGAGCTTGTATGTCTGCTTGGAGCGGCTGGGTCAGATTTGTACGGAGGTAGCTCATTTCTCCAATGACGGCTTGTAAGATTTCCTGAGCTGCTTCGCGATCGCCGCTATCTGAAGATACGGTGGATTTAGGGGTGCGATCGCTGCCAACTGTCCCAGCCTCGCGATTCACGTCGCTCTGTTGCAGGCTTTCACTTGCAACTACCTGTGCCGCTTGCTGCGATAAATAACTGCGAATTCGCTCTAAAACTTGGCGTTGGTGGACAGTCTCGACTGAAGCCATCCAAGGTAGGCGAGGGCTGGGCTTGCTGAGTATCTCGTCAATATCACCAACGAGTGCCTGAATTTGATTTTTTTGAGAATTCAAGGGTGGAACCTCTACCAATGCGGAAGCCTGCGAGAGATTTTGACTCATACTGGATATCATAAGTTAGCCTTTCCCCATTCCTCAAGTTATAGGAGTTTCTGGCTCAGGGCGCATTGGCAACCTGCGAATGTACTCCCTCAAGACATGAGACATGGTTACATCTTTGTGGTGGGCAAATGCTTTTAATTTTTCTAGTTCATATTGGGTAAGTCTTAAGACTAACTTTTTATCTTTAGTCATGGCTAGACATTAATCGTACAATACTTTGATGTTAGCATGGTGAGTTATTAGGGGACGATCGCAGATAGCTTATGAGTTTAAACTTTAAAAGCAACGGCTGTAGCAAACGTTTGGGCTATCATTACTGTGGATTTTGCTTTAATGCTAATTTCTGCGAGGTTTACTGGACTTTTGCAACCACCCAAATGTTGCTAGTGCCGTCCCTGATGTTGGCATTCCTTGGGCTTACCTGCTCACAAACGGATGAATCACCTTTATTCCTTTTTGTCAAGGCGATCGCGGCTAAAAAATTCTGGTGCTTAAATGTTGCGCCTAGCTGCAATGATAGCTTTGGGCTATTAGTTCCCGGAACCGCTTTCAATGAAAGCCAACCGCTATTTCTAACCTGCACCGCATCTCTTTCGCGCGTTTATTAATAATAATGGCCTCATGGATGACCGCTACCCCCCCCGCGATTCCCAGCCCAGCGTTAGTCAATTAATGGTCTCTACTGCTTTTTTTTCAGGCTTGCCTGAGGCTGTAATTGATCGAGCAACTGTCCACATAGTTACCCGTAGCCATCCGGCTAACCAGGTGATTTTGCTGGAAAACGACTGGGGCAGCTCAGTTTATTTCATCTTGGATGGTTGGGTGAAAATTCGCACCTACAACTTGGACGGTAAGGAAGTAACGCTCAATATTTTGGGCAAAGGAGAACTATTTGGCGAAATGGCAGCGCTGGAAGAAGCCCCGCGCTCAACTGATGTGATTACCCTCGCCCCGACTTTAATTGGCAATATGCCAGCCCAGGATTTTGTCCAGTTAATTCATACTGAACCCCAGGCGGGTATTCGCTTGGCTCAACTGATGGGGCGACGTTTGCGCCAAGTCAACCGACGGCTGAGGTTGCGTGAGTCGGATAGCACCTC
>DATGYA010000333.1:0-24121 GCA_035298405.1 Kamptonema sp.
GTAAGAGCAGCAGGTGTCGGTACAATAGCAGTAAGACTATTAGGAGTTCGCACCGAAAAAATCTTTGCAACTGAACCAGTAGAACAGCGAATCCGAGAAATATCTCAACAAATCGAGGAGTTAGAAGCACAAAAACGCACGATTGCTGACCAAATAGCCACACGGAAATTACAACTCAAGTTTGTCGAAGGATTGAGCGATAAATCAGTCGGTTTCTTTTCCAGTAGCCTTGCTAAACAACAAGTTGGGTTGAATGAAACTGGGGAATTGCTGAATTTTATCGGGCAAAATTACAGGAAATATGTAAGCGCGATCGCACAGCTAGAAAAACAACAGCAACAGTTAGACAAACAAATACAAGCATTGTTGCGCCAAAAATCGCAACAGATGCAAACCAACTCTACCCTCGAAAGTTTCACCGTCATAGTTGCCATCGAAGCGAGTGATAGTGGAGATTTTGAATTAGAAGTTTCTTACATGATAAATCGAGCAAGTTGGACACCACTTTACGACTTGCGAGTAAACACCACCGACAACCACATTAATCTCAGCTACTTAGCCGAAGTCAATCAAAATACAGGCGAAGATTGGACAAATGTATCACTTACTTTGTCTACTGCTAAACCAGGATTAGGAACTTTACCGCCTAAGCTCGATCCTTGGTATATCGATATGTTTCACCCAATACCTGTCGAACGCCCAGAATTTATGAGACAACGAACTGCGAGAAAAACCGCAGCCAGTGACGAAATCTTTAGGCTTGAAGATATGGCATTGGAAGACGCAGACGATTTAGGAGCGATCGCACCCGCCGCCGCACCCATAGCAGCTCAAACTGCAACAGCCACAGTCTCCACAGAAGGAGGTATAGTCACATTTCAAATAGGAGGAAATAACAACATTCCCACCGATGGAACTCCTCACAAAGTAACTATTTTGAACGAAAATTATCCTAGTCGGCCCGAATATATCGCCATACCTCGATTAGTTAGCTTTGCCTATTTACAAGCAGTTGTCACCAATCCTCTCACAGGTGCGACCTTATTACCTGGCAAAGCTAATATCTTTCGCGACAATACTTTTGTCGGTACAACTCAGTTAGAAAATGTTTCCCCCGGTCAAGAATTTAAGCTTAATCTAGGTATTGACGAAGGCTTAAAAATCGATCGCGAGTTAGTTGAAAGACAAGTTGATAAGAAATTAATAGGCAATCAGAGACGCACAAGTTATGCTTATCGGTTAATAATTACAAATTTGCGGCAAGTGCAAGCAATTCTAACCCTAAAAGAGCAACTGCCAGTTAGCCGCAACGAGCAAATTAAGGTACGTCTTACCCTCACGAATCCGAAGTTACAGCCAGGGGAAATGGGATTGCTAGAATGGACAATTGAGCTTTTCCCACAAGGAAAACAAGAAATATATTATCAGTTCGTAGTTGAAAATCCTTCGGACTTAAAAGTATTCGGTCTAGATATTTAGGTGAACATAATTCAGTGGAACTATGTCATTGCAAGCGAAGCGAAGTAATCTTAAAACCTTGGGATTCCTTTGTTTAGCTCAATTAGCAATTAGCAATTAACAATTTTAATCATTAATAAACTCACCTTCACAGATAATCGCTTCCCTGCTACTCAAATCATCTTGATCCCAAACAGTGCCTAATGTCGTATTAAAATATTCACCAGCATTGTTCATTTCTTGACGCGGTGCTTCTTTCGAGTAAGCTTGAACATGAGGAGTGCAACGCTGCGCTTGATAAAAGAAATAAGCTTCAGCATTGATGCACATTACATGATAAAAATCCTTATTTGCCCCCGGTGCATCTCCCGACTTGTAGCGAGCTAAACCCCTATTAAGATAAGCTTTAATATATGTTGGATCGAGCCGCACTGCTTGGTCAAAATCTTCGATTGCCAGCTTCATTTCTCCCAATTTATAGCGTACACAACCTCGGTTATAAAAAGCATAGACATTGTTCGGGTCGAGTCGCAGTACCTGATTGTAATCATCGATCGCTTTAACATTTTCTCCTAAGTGGTGGTAAGATAAACCACGATTAACATAACCCTTGATGTAAGTGGGATTAAGCCGTAGCGTTTCATTGAAGTCATCAGTAGCCTTCTGCTTATCTCCCAAAAGATAGTAAGCGCGTCCCCGATTATAATATGTTTTATAATTGTTGGGGTTGATGGCTAAAGATTGATTGTAGTCCTCAATTGCACTTTCATAATCTCCTAAATTAGCAAGAACTAGCCCTCGGTTGTTATAAATAGCATCGCTTTGAGGATTACTTTCTAGGGCGCGGTTCAGATCCTCAATAGCTTTTTGATTTTCTCCTAAATGTCGCCAAGCATTCCCTCGGTTGAGGTAAGCTTCAAACAAATCAGGGCTAAGATTTAGGGCGTGGCTGAGGTCTGCAACTGCGTTCTGGTAATCTTTTAGATAATAGTAGACTAGACCGCGATTGTTATAGGTTTTGGCATCGCTAGGATTCAGAGCGAGTACCTGATTGAAATCTGCGATCGCATCTTCGTAGTCTCCTTTCTTAGCTTTATTTAAACCGCGCTTGTACAATTGCTTAATATTCATCTGCGTTACCTCACTGTTAACAGTTAACGGTTAACGGTTAACAGTTAACCGTTAACCGTTAACTGTTAACTGTTCTAAATTAACAACTAACAACTCAGAATTAGCAACTAACAACCAACAACTAACAATTAACAATTAACAATTAACAATTACTCTTCGACATACACTGGTACCAGCTCTAATTCCGGCAGTTGGATAAGTTCTGTTTCCGTTTCCTTTTCCTTAACTGATACAGGCAAAAGTACAGGTTTTGGCTGCTCGATCCAACAACTTGCTAGGGGTAGAGTTTGCTCCAAATCTTCCAGAGGTCTAGGAATCACCATCACCGCGTTTAACTCGCCAATTCGTTCAGCCTCGTACATTCCCGCCTCCACCGCCACCGCCACGTCTGCCACTGCACCTCGGATAATAGCAGTACACAAACCCGATCCAATTTTCTCGTAGGCGGCTAAGTGTACCTCGGCTGACTTGAGCATAGCATCGCAAGCCCCTACCATTGCCGGAAAGCCGCGCGTTTCTAGCAAGCCGATCGCTTGATTACTCAAGCGGGAGTAACCACCGCTCAGGGAAAGTTGTGATAAGCGTGCACAAATGGGAAGTACCTCTTCCAAGTTAGGTAGAGGTCTAGCAATCACTAACTTAGAAACAAATTGCCCAAATTGCTCAGCCGTCTGAGCACCCGACTCTACAGCTAAGCGGACATCAGAAATTCTGCCACGCACGATCGCTGTACAGTAACCGCTACCAATTTTTTCATATCCTACTAACGTCACCCCCGCTGACTTCAGCATCATGTCAGCAGTTCCGACAATCGCAGGAAAACTCCGGGTTGATACTAAACCCAGAGCCATATCCTTAAAGCTTTGTTCGTGATGCGATCGCTCGTAAGCTAGTGGTATTGGCGTTTTCGTGTCCATCTCAGACCTCCCTTAGAGGATATTGGCAAAAATAAAGACTTATCTATTCTTTTAGTTTGACAGAGCTCAAGAGAGAGTGGGGAAATAATTACAATCTGATTGTCGATCTCAGACCTCGGCGATCGCGATCCGACCAATAATAGCAAGGTCTGCACGAAATTATCCAGAACTACTAGGAGGGGAAGAGTGACCGTTTTGGTCGTTTTTAAAATATGCCCTATGGGGAAATAGTGTTGTCAGCAGGCTATTTATGTGAGCTTGGCCGTGCATAATACCAGGCGAGTTCAAGGGTGCTGGCGATCGCTCCTCTGTTGTCGGTGTCGGTACTTCCTCTGTTTTCGCCTCCGCTGTCTGGGGTGGTTCCACAGGCAAAGACACCGACTCAACGACCTCTGGCATTGCCGTTTCCGTTACTTGGCGACTGTCATCTCCAATTAAAACACCAGCGGCTAATAGTTGCGACTGCTCAATTGCCGGATTGAGAATTGTCGCACCAGAACCAATACAGGCATTAACCCCAATTTTTCCCGAACCCACCACCAGCACCCCTGTTCCCAGGATAGCGCCAGCTTCTACGATCAGAGTACCTCCACGGGCGTGGAGAATAGAACCCATGCCGATGCAAGCACCGGGCGCGATCGCAATTTTACTATCGGGCTCAGCTTGGAGAATGACACCAGGTGCGATCGCTGCACTCTCATCAATAGTTACATCGCCACTCACATAAATCTGAGAGTTGCTAAGTAGTTGCAGTGGCGATACGTACATTTTGCTAATTGCTAATTGACTTCGGCGTGAGCGCTCAGTCGAACGCTAATTGCTAATTCCTAATTAAAAGCACTACCTACCCGGTTGAAAACTTCTATAAAAGTTATATGGGTGGTTGCGAACAGATAATTTTGGCAACGGAAACCTTAGTTTTGTACAAAACCCGCCCGCTGTGTTCTGGGCGGGTTCAGCAGATATTTAAGGACGTTGGATCAGTTCTTCAAGAACCCGCCGCTTAGCTTTAGTGTCAATGCCAATCAAACGCACGTATTCACCAGCGTGCTCCTTCATACAACCTTCCAGAGCTGCAAGCACTTCACCTTCGCGATTGGACTCAATCGGAGAGCAACTGTTCCAAGAACTGGTACGGAAGCGGCGCTGATCTGCGTGTTCTGTACCAATTTTGTAACCTTGAGCCAGCAAGTTGCGTACCTTCTCCACAGTTCCTTGACTCAAGGAGCCATTAGTAACAGTAGAGCTATAACCCGCTGAAGTTACTGTCCCGCCAGTAGCTTTAGCAGTTTGAGCCACAGGGCCGTCGGGTCGCTGGATAATCTCTTCTACTACCCGCCGCTTTGCTTTGGGGTCAATTCCGAGCAAGCGCACGTACTCCCCTGCGTACTCGTTCATCACAGATTCCAGAGCCGCGATCGCTTCGCCTACATTCCTGGCCTGAATAGATGCACCGCTCTGCCACGAACTCGTGCGGAAACGGCGTTGGTCGGCGTGTTCCGTACCAATTTTGTAACCTTGAGCCAAAAGGTTGCGTACCTGGTCAGCGACTTCTGGACTCAATTTGCCACTTGATACAGGTGCGCTGTTGTATGTCTGAGCAATTTTCCCGTTAGACTGCGGAGCAGTAGCGCCATTCGAGCTATTTTCCCCCGGACGCTGGATAATTTCTTCCAAGACACGACGCTTAGCTTTAGGATCGATCCCAATCAAGCGCACATATTCGCCTTTGCGATCGTTCATCACAGCTTCCAGAGTGGCGATCACTTCGCCTTCCCGCTTACCTTGCAAAGACGGCCCGCTCTGCCATGAACTGGTGCGGAAGCGGCGCTGGTCTGCGTATTCTGTTCCAATGTTGTAACCTTGAGCAAGCAAGTTGCGTACCTGCTCAACTGTTTGCGGACTCAATCGGCTGCTTGACGAGCCGGCATAGCTAGTTTCCATTTTCGGCGATCCATTATTAGATTTAGATGATGATTTACCCCGTTCGTTACGAAGCGGCGAAATGCACGCAATGTTATCCGCACAGCGATAACCCGCTCGGAGCTCGTTATTAATTCCCACTACGTGGCGGGCAAAATGCAGATCCGCGTCGTGGACATCTGGTAAGCGGTCAGCTTGTTGCTGGTTAGTAATGATCGCTCCCGAAGGCACGTATTTACCTTCAGGAATCTCGACATCCTGAATCAGCGCGTGCATCATAATGATGCAGCCGTTGCCCACCCTAGCATTAAACACCGTTGAACGAAAGCCAATAAAACAATCGTCCCCAACATAAGCTGGGCCGTGAATTAATGCCATGTGGGCCATAGAAGAATTCTTCCCAATCCAAACGGAATAGGATTTTCCATCGTCTCCTTCAACTCGGCCTTGCTCTAAACCGTGAATCACTACTCCATCTTGAATGTTAGTTCCGTCCCCAATTAGGAAAGGAGTACCTTCATCAGCGCGAATAGATGTTCCCGGAGCAATCATCACGTTAGCGCCAATTTGCACGTCCCCAATAATATTGGAGAAAGAATGCACGTAGGCTGTTTCGTGAATTTTCGGCTCAGCTAAGTTTTTCGACCAAGGAGTCGGAGGAGCCGCAATGCTGCGGACTGCCATAATTAAATTTCTCCTACATTGAACAAGATTTTTGTTCTTAGTTAACAGTTAACAATTAACAGCTAACAGTTAACAAATTGCATAATTAGCGGGAATCGTCTTTTTTACTGTAAATGAGGCGGTTTTCTACACTGACAGTATCAATAATCCCTACTACAAGAGCATCAATCGGACGATGTTCGTTCTCTGCTACTTGACGGGCGGCGCTGCCGCGAGTAACTAGAACCCACTCATCAAGACCAGCGCCCACACTATCTGCTGCCACCTCATATCCTGGCATGGGTGCGCCTTCCTCATCGATGTACTGCAACAGCAGCAGTTTTACTCCTCTGAGACTAGGCTCTTTTTGGTTACTGACAACTGTGCCGCGAACTTTGGCAATTTGCATTTGATGCGTGGAAGTTTTGATGTGTGATGGCTAAAGTCTGAAGTCTGACAGTCTGAAGTTTTAAGTTTTAAGTTTTAAGTCTGAAGTCTGAAGTCTGAAATTGAGTTTCATCCTTCATGCTTCATACTTACCTCATTATCCGTCTTATGGTCTATTCAGAGGACGAATGCCGCTGACGCTTTCCCGGAACTGTTCTACAGCTTCGGTGTAGCGGATGGGTAGGACGTATTCTAGGTTTTCGTGGGGACGAGCGATGATGTGGGTAGACAAAACTTGTCCGCCATTTACTCGCTTGACTGACTCAACGCCGGCGGCAACTGAAGCTTGAACTTCTGAGACATCGCCCCGAACAATTACTGTCACGCGAGCGCTACCGATTTTTTCATAGCCTACGAGGGTGACGCGGGCGGCTTTTACCATCGCGTCGGCAGCTTCTACCACTGCGGGAAAGCCGAGGGTTTCGATCATGCCTACTGCTATTGCCATTAGTTTGACTCCTAAATTAAGATTTGCAGAAATATACGTTTGAGAACAAAGGGTTACAGCTTGCTCAAGGGCAAAGTTGCAATTTCTTTAGTAGCCTCGGAATTGTTCTACGGCTTCGGTGTAGCGAATGGGTAGAACGTATTCGAGGTTTTCGTGGGGGCGGGCGATGATGTGTGTGGAGACGACTTCTCCACCGTTTACCCGTTTGACTGATTCAACGCCGGCGGCGACTGAAGCTTGGACTTCTGAGACATCGCCTCGGACAATTACTGTCACGCGAGCGCTGCCGATTTTTTCGTAGCCTACTAAGGTGACGCGGGCGGCTTTCACCATCGCATCAGCGGCTTCGACTACAGCCGGAAAGCCTTTTGTTTCAATCATTCCAACAGCAATGGGCATAGTTGATCTCCTTTGAGATTCAGCAGAATTTAAAGAGGCAAATCTTTGAGATTTCTGAAAATTTGGACAGGGAGGCCTCCCCATTTCAGTCTGGGAAAACGGTTTTAACGTTACCTATTTTAAGAATAGGAGAATGAGGTTCCCTTGACAATATAAACCGCCATTATAATTTTTAATAAGAAAAATTAAATTTAGTAATGCTTTAAATAACTTAATAATTTTTTAATAAACTTAACATCTACGGCAGTGCTTGCCTTTGATTATAGTAATTATGCTTGATTTTGTTGGATAAGTAAATATGCTGATATAACTTCATTGTCTGCTGTGGGGTGGGGGAGATTTTTAGCGATCGCTCTTTCTGTTATTTAGGGCTTAAAGCGGTATGCTTAAACACAATAGAAAATGTTTTGCCAAAAATCTATAATCCAAATTTAGTCTGACTTCTAGGTTTATAGGACTTACGCGGCAGATTCATTCTGTAGAATCATCTGTGGGGAAATAGAAGAGAAAGTTACCAGAAACTCTCGCGAGTAGCACCCATTGAATTAATGAGCTTGCTTGCCCAAAAGTGACCCAAAATAAGCGTACTCAGGGAGTGTTTATCAGGGGAGTAACAGAAAAACTTATGATAGAGGCTGAAAGTGTTGATATTAGGTAGCTTAGTACAAACCGTTTGGTGGATACCTTTATACGGCTTGTTGGGTGCGGTTTTGACCTTGCCTTGGTCAACTGGGAGCATCCGCAGGACGGGCCCTCGACCGGCGGCATACTTTAATTTGTTGATGACTGTATTGGCTTTCGTACATGGGTCGATTTTGTTCAGGGCGACTTGGGGTGCGGAGCCTCAACAGTTACTCATACATTGGCTACAAGCTGGCGATCTAGATTTGTCTTTTGCTCTGGAAATCTCGTCTTTGAGCGTGGGGGCAATGGAATTAGTGACGGGTTTGAGCTTAATAGCGCAAATCTATGCCTTGGGCTACATGGAAAAAGACTGGGCTATGGCTAGGTTTTTTGCGCTACTGGGCTTTTTTGAAGGGGCGATCAGTGGGATTGCGATCAGTGATTCACTATTTCTGACTTATGCTCTGTTGGAAATGCTGACGCTTTCGACTTATTTGCTGGTGGGGTTCTGGTATGCTCAACCACTGGTGGTGACGGCTGCTAGGGATGCGTTTTTGACGAAGCGGGTGGGTGATGTACTGCTGCTGATGGGGGTGGTGACGCTTTCAACGCTGGCGGGGAGTTTGAATTTTTCTGATTTGGAATATTGGGCGGAAACAGCGACTTTACCCCCGATGACGGCGACTTTGTTGGGTTTGGCTTTGATTGCCGGGCCCATTGGTAAGTGCGCTCAGTTTCCGCTGCACGCTTGGCTGGATGAGGCGATGGAAGGGCCTAATCCAGCTTCCATTTTGCGGAATACGGTGGTGGTGGCGACGGGGGCTTATGTGCTGATTAAACTTCAGCCTGTTTTGGCGCTTTCGCCGCTGACTGGTGCGACTTTGGAGATTATTGGAACGGTGACGGCGATCGGGGCTTCGTTGGTGGCGATCGCGCAAATCGATCTGAAGCGGGCCTTTTCCTATTCAACTAGCGCTTATTTGGGTTTGGTGTTTATTGCGGTGGGGCAGAATCATGTGGATATCGCTTTACTGTTGCTATTTACCCACGCGATCGCCAAGGCATTAATATTTATGAGCATTGGATCGATTATCTCCACAACTAATACCCAAAACTTGACAGAACTAGGCGGTTTATGGTCAAGAATGCCTGCTACAACTATCGCTTATGTCACAGGCGGTGCGAGTATGGTGGCGCTGCTGCCCTTGGGCAGTTTTTGGGCGATGCGGCGCTGGATTAATGGTTTTTGGACAGTACCTTGGTGGCTAGTTGCAGTCTTGTTATTGGTGAATTGTTTGACGGCGCTAAACTTAACCCGCGTGTTTGGTTTGGTGTTTGTGGGTAAACCTCAGCCAAAAACTCGCAGAACTCCAGAGGTAGCTTGGCCAATGGCTTTGCCGATGGTATCGATGATTGTGGTAGCACTATTAGTGCCTTTGATGTTACAGAAGTGGCAGTTATTAATTACTTGGAGTGGCCCTTGGGTAGATCCTTCTGTTACTGCTTCTTTTGAACAGATTCTCAAGGAGTTAGATATACCTTTGTTGGCGCTTTCTAGTTTGGTTGGGGCGGTAATTGGAGGCGCTATTTACATTTTCGATTTTTGGCCAAAACCAGTGCGCCTTCCCTGGAAGTCTTTACAAGATTTGTTGGCTTATGACTTTTATATTGACCGCGTTTATCGCTTGACTGTAGTGTGGGCTGTTGAGGTGATTTCAAAGCTTAGCGCTTGGGTTGACAGGTATGTAGTGGATGGCGTAGTTAATTTGTTTGGTTTGGCGACTATTTTGGGTGGTGAAGGCTTGAAATATAGTGTTACTGGGCAGTCACAATTTTATGTGTTGACTATTGTTATGGGGATGGGTGTGTTGTTTTTGTTGTTGATAGTTGGGAGTTTTTAACCGCAGATATACGCAACAGATCGCAGATGAATTGGGTGATTTATGTTCATCTGCGGTTAAAGGCTAAACTTTGATATGATATCACCCAAGGTTAATAGCTATGCAATAGAGGAAAGTTTTAATTGATGCTCAGTGCTTTAATTTGGATACCATTATTAGGAGCGGCCATAATTGGCTTTTGGCCGGGAGCGATCGCAGCTAATATTACTCGCAAGATCGCGATCGCGTTTTCCGGCATAGCATTCATTTGGTCGGCAATCTTAGCAACTCAGTTTGATGCTAGTATCAGTGGTTTACAGTTCTCTGAATTCCTCCCGTGGATACAAAGTCTGGGAATTAACTATAACCTCGGCGTTGATGGCTTATCTTTACCTTTGGTAATTTTAAATGGTCTATTGACAGGGGTAGCTATTTATAGTACCGATGAATCTATTCCTAGACCTCGGCTTTATTATGCTTTAATGCTGCTGATCACTGGCGGCGTAGCGGGTGCATTTTTAGCTCAAAATCTGTTGCTATTTTTCCTATTTTTTGAAGTGGAACTAATACCACTTTATTTGTTAATTGCAATTTGGGGAGGTGCACGCAAAGGTTATGCAGCTACTAAGTTTCTGATCTACACTGCCGTGGCAGGAATTCTGGTATTAGCGTCTTTCTTAGGTGTAGTTTGGCTTAGTGGTGCTTCTAGTTTTGATTTAGAAGCGTTGCAAACATCGTCTCTGCCATTGAGAACTCAAATCATTTTACTATCTGGAATTTTAATAGCATTTGGAATTAAAATTCCTCTAGTTCCCTTTCATACTTGGCTACCTGATGCTCACGTTGAAGCTTCCACCCCAGTTTCAGTATTGCTAGCAGGTGTACTGTTGAAATTGGGAACCTATGGTATGTTGCGATTTGGGTTAGAGTTGTTTCCAGAAGCATGGACGATCGCATCTCCTTGGTTGGCGAATTGGGCTGTAGTTAGCGTACTTTACGGTGCAAGTTGCGCGATCGCCCAAAAAGATATGAAAAAAATGGTAGCCTACAGTTCCATCGCTCACATGGGTTATATCCTATTAGGAAGTGCAGCCGCAACACCTGTTAGCTTAATGGGAACTATCTTGCAAATGGTCAGTCACGGATTAATTTCTGGGCTACTATTTCTCACCGTCGGTGTCGTTTACAAAAAATCTGGTAGCCGCGATTTAGACATCATCAAAGGTTTGTTAAATCCCGAACGTGGCTTACCCATGATTGGCAGTTTAATGATTTTAGGCGTAATGGCGAGCGCAGGTATTCCCGGCATGGCTGGATTCATCGCCGAATTCTTAGTATTTCGAGGAAGTATGTCAGTATTTCCGATACAAACATTAGTTTGTATGATTGGTACAGGCTTAACTTCGGTGTACTTTGTAATCATGGTCAACCGCGCCTTTTTCGGTCGCCTTTCCGACTTAGTAATTAACTTGCCGCAAGTGATGTGGCGCGATCGCATTCCCCCAATGGTATTAGCCGTAATCATTATCATTATAGGAGTCCTGCCCGCAGTAGTAGTCGAACTTACCGAGGCCACAGCCACAGCAATCGTAGCGCCAGTAACACCTTTAATCCAACTGTCCCAAAATTTTCAGTCAAAGCTTGAATAAACAAGCATTGGATGGAAGATCCATTTTTGCAAAAAAGTATCTGTGGAACTGGCTACAGAACCCAATTTTTTAATCCGATCGCGGGCAAAATGCCCGCAGTACAAAATTTAGGTAATATAAAAGTGGTACCGGAGCAACCCAAAACAGCGATAATCATAAAAGATAAAAAAATACTTATACAAAGGGTGAACCTAGATGAGAGCAACTGCATTAAAACCCTCTACCCATCGCCTCTCTGCGTACATAGAACGCTTGGAAACAGGGACAGCTTTACTTGCCGACTCAGCAGAAAACGTCGTGGAAGTAGTTGGGGTTCTCAAAAGTTACGGTGTGGTTATTGGTGCTTATTCCGACAATCTGATCTACATCGCCAACCATCAATTTTTAGAGCTTTTCCCATTTTTTAAATACTTTAACGGCGAAATTACCCCGAACAAATTGCTCCGTTACTTGTGGCACGATCGCATCAATTACGAGTATGCCGAATATTGCATGAAAACAATGCTTTGGCACGGCGGCGGCGGTTTAGATACTTATTTAGATTCCCCAGAATTTAGCCGCCTTGCCGATCTAGCTATCCAAGCAAAGCTTAAAGGCAATTGGCCGATAAAAGCATTAAAAAAAGTATTTCCTAACTTTTTGCCAGAACAAGTAAGAATGCTAGCTTACTACAGCGGTTTAGGGCAATTCTGGCGAGTGATGAGCGATATGTTTCTAGCATTATCCGACCGCTATGACCGGGGAGAAATTAAATCTATACCCCAAGTTGTAGACCATATTAAAGCAGCTTTAGTGGCGGCGGCAAACAACCCAATCACCTACAGCGTCAAGATTGGAAATGAGGTCTATGACATCATTCCTCCTGCTGCTGGCTTGACGTTTTTAGTAGATACTGCTGTCCCTTATGTAGAAGCAATTTTCTTTCGGGGGACTCCTTTTTTCGGCGTAGTTTCCTACAACGCTCAAGCTAATCAGGTTCCCCAAAATCAAGAAGACTTTGCCTATGGCGCTTTATATGCTGACCCTTTGCCAATAGGTGGCAGTGGCATTCCCCCAACTCAAGTAATGCAGGATATGAGGCATTATTTGCCAGAGTATCTGCATGAAATTTATCGCCTGAGTTGCCGGGGAGAAGATGATTTGCGCGTGCAAATTTGTCAAAGTTTTCAGAAGTCAATGTTTTGCGTAACAACGGCGGCAATTTTGGGATTAGCGCCTTATCCGATGGATACTTCCGATCCAGAGGAACAAAAGGCAAATCGAGCTTATTTGGAAAATTGGATGGATCGGTTTGTGAAGTCACAATTAGAGGTTGTGAATCAGCCAACTGATAGAACCTGTCAACTTTTCCCTGAGAGAAAAAGTTAGAATTATGGTGGGCGATCGCCCATCATCTGACCGTCAGCAATTGGCTTCCTAGAGCAGATTGTTGAAAGCATATACAATCATCTATTATTGGCTACAATGTATAGAAAAATCCTCTGCATCCTTTGCGCCTTTGTAGTTCCCACAAAAACGCGATCGCGCCGTGTATCTCTTCCCAAATCACCTTTTCAAGTTTTAAAATTTAATTTTTTTAACAAATAAAAATATTGTGCTATTATGTGCTATCTTTCTTAAAGATAAGTAAGTAGTATCTTATACGCAAATGATTGCTACAAATGGATACTGGTAAGCTTCCACCTAATGAACCTGTTCTGTAGCGAACATTTGGGTAGTTGATATAGGCATTATTAAAGCCAAATATATTGAGTTTTGTAAACAGGTTGAGAATTACCTAAATTAACTTCTCTAGCCTTCTGACAATTCTTAGTATATAGATTGGTTTATTTTGACCTACCTACTTATCTGGGAAATAAACAGCAGGGAAACTACATTATTTATCAGGTGCTCAAATGGATATTCTATTACTCGCAGTCGAAGTGACAGTTTTAATAGTCATTTTCTTATTTTTGAACAGGATAACGGAAATCATTATCCAGAAAATCCTAAAATTAGGTTTTGTCAAAGAAAATAATAATCAAGTTATAAAATTACGTCACAATATCAGAATTTTTTTGCTATTGACTTGTGTGCTTCTCTGTATATCTATCTTGGTTACGGGTGGAGTATTAATTTATCAAGGTAAAAGTGTTCAGAAATTTCAATTAGGCTTAATTCTGACATTTTCACCTACGCCTAAATTGTGGTTCAGATTCCTCACAGGGAGTCTTAAAAGTATTCTGCTGTTGATGCTGGTAAAGTACATCATTCCTGTGATTCACGGCTATCTAGACATTGCCTCTGAACGCGCCCAAAATTTTGATAAAATAACTAATAATAATGAAAGTATCAGGATTTTCTTTAACTCTATTAAAACTATTCTTACTAATAGTTTATGGATCTTAGCAATCATACTTTGTACCGAATTTTATAACCTCATAAAAGATATTACAAATACAATGTATTTTGGTTTTAAATGTTATCTTATTGTGTCGGTGGGATTGCTATCTGCTAAAGTTATTTCTGTCATCATTGACACGAGTGACTACCTCACTATAAAATATGCCAAACCTGACAACTTCTTTCTGGAGTTTTACAAATCTCTGCAACCTTTAATTTCACTGTTAAAAAAATGTATAGAGTATGTCATTTATGTAGGAACAGTAATCCTGATCGTGCGCGATATTTCTTCTCTGGCTTGGATGACTGTTTTTGGTGTGAAAATTATTATGATTATTGGCATTTTCTTTGCCAGCAGTGTTTTGAGCAAAATTTTTAACATCATCCTTGAAGATTTAGTTCTCAAAAGTGAAAATTTAACTGACTTACAGAGACAAAGACGGCTGACGATTATCCCTTTATTCAAGAGTATCCTTAAATATTTAATCTACTTCAGTGCAGGCATTAGTGTGCTCACTCTCATCGGACTCAATCCTACGCCTATTTTAGCGGGTGCAGGTATTATCGGTTTAGCCGTTGGTTTTGGGGCACAAAACCTCATTAATGATATCGTATGTGGATTTTTTATTTTGTTTGAAAACTATTACTTAGTAGGCGACTTTATCCAAGTTTCTGAGGCTTTAGGATTGGTGGAAGCCATTGACTTAAGAACAACTCGCATCCGACATCCTAACGGACAAGTATACATTATCCGAAATGGGGAAATTAAGGATGTGATCAACTACTCAAAACAGTATGTTTATGCGGTAGTAGAAGTGGGTGTCTCTTATGAATCTAATCTAGTTCGCGTGTACGAGGTTCTCGAAACATTGGGGAAAGAGTTACAGAAAAAAAACTCAGATGTGCTAGAAATAACTAAAGTGGAAGGAGTAGAAAAATTTGAGGAGTCGGCATTAATAATTAGAACTATAACTAAGGTGAAACCGGGCAAACATTTACCAGTTGAACGAGTTATGCGTAAGATGATTAAAGATGCGTTCGATCGGGAAGATATACAATTTTCTGATGATTTAGATGCGCTCATGTTGTTGCATCACAATGAATCAAGATTAAACTCGAACATTAGCAAGACTTCGCAGGCAGGGTAAAAAGCTTGGTTTCTGCATCAATATTTGTCGAAATTCAGTCACAATTTTGCAAATAAACGGGGTCTTTGCTTAAGTAAAAAAAATGCGATCGCCCTTCCTATACCTATTTTCAAAAAAGGGCGATTGCCTACCTCTTTGAACATACAAGATCGGTTTTGTCAACAGTCTTTCAGGAACGCAGCAGGTAAAATGACCCCCCCCGACTGCATTATTTCATCAAAACAGCCAGTTAATAAATTACACTAACCGAGTCCCAATTCACTCTCTATTCTGCTGAATAGGTTGCTTTGACCACGTAAAGCGAAATGTTGCTCCCTCACCTTCACTAGATTCGACTTGGATAGTTCCCCCTTGATTTTCCACAATTTTCTTAACCAGGGACAAACCGATACCTGTATTCTCAACTTTATCGCGAGCTTCCAAAGTTTGGAAAATTACAAAAACTTTATCGTGATATTGAGGAGCAATTCCAGGGCCATCATCTGCTACAACAAACTCGTAAAATTCGTGCTTGTCATTAACTGATATGTTCACAGTCCCCGATTTACTGTTGTGATGTTTGACTGCATTACTAATCAGATTAGAAAAAACTTGCTGTAAAAGTACCCTTTCTGTCACCAATGTTGGCATTTCCGGTTCGACTTTGACAGTAAAAGTCTCAGGTGGCGCTATAGAATCAATTATTTCTGCTAATAAAATCCCAACGTCCACAGTTTCCAAGGCAGTTTGGATACGTCCAACGCGCGAATATTGCAGCAGTGCATCGATCAAAGCTTCCATCCTGTGAACTCGACCCCGCAGTAAGTTCATTTGGTGTTGAGTATCCTCTGTCATCGATTCGGTGAGGTCTTCTTCAATCCAACTACTAAGGTTTGCGATCGCTCTCAGTGGCGCTTTCAAATCATGGGAAACCACATAAGCAAATTGATCTAATTCCTGATTTCGCTTTCTCAAAATCCCTGCTGTATGACTTAAAATTCGAGTTGTATTTGCCAGCTCTTCAGCGCGTTTTCGTAGCGTTCCCTCTGCATTTTTACGCTCTGTAATATCGCGGCAAATCCCAATAAATAGCCGCTCCGAAGCCAATCGCATTTCACTCACTGCTAACTCCATTGGAAACGTTACCCCATCTTTACGGAGTCCCAGGATTTCCTGCTGGCAAACGTTTAATTTAGCATTAGAATTTATCAAAAAGTATTCCAGAGAATTTTCCTGACAATCTTCTCCCAAAGGTTTAGCTATTAATCGCCGGAAATTTTGACCCACAGCTTCCCCAACTGTCATATTAAAAATCCGCTCAGCAGCAAGATTAAACGAGTTAATATTTCCCCGATCGTCTAAAGTAAGAATACCGTCAGCGGCGTTATCTACTACAGCTTGAATGCGAGTTTTACTTTCTTGTAAGCTAACTTCCCGTTTGGTTAATTCCCGGTCTAAACGGTCAAATAAATACCAGGAAGCTCCCCCGCCAAACAAACCGACAAACAAAGCACCTAGCTGTACTGTATTAGTTATATCTATCCACTTCCGTATTTGCCGCTCTAAACTCGTCTGGAATTCTTCCTGGTGAGCGACAAACTCAGCAACGTCCTGCCGCAGGGTATCCATCTGGAATTTGCCTTCAATTAAAACTTCGGTTACTTTTTGTGACTGCCTTGTTACTACTCCCAAACTCTCAAAATTATTGAGAGTCTTTTCTAAGAAAATTATTTCTTGTTCCGTCGCTTTTTTAAGCTTTTGAAATCCCTGCAATTGTGTAGGGTTTGCTTGAACTTTCACCCTAAGTTTTTGAAGTAATTCAGGCAAGTTTGCTTTTGCTTTTAAGTAAGGTTCGAGAAATTCCTTACGTCTGGTTAGACCATAACCCCTGATACCTGTCTCCGCATCCACCGCAGTTTTGAGCAAGCGGTCAGTTTGTTGGAGTATCTGCTTGCTTTTGTCTAGAGCGGTTCTAGTTTGTATAGCGCGATCGCGCACCCAGGCAATTGCAATTACTGCGACAAATAGGCAGGTTAGGGGAATAGCAATAATTACTGTTCCCCGCTGGCGAGTCGGCCGATCGGCCCACACAAATTTTAGGAGGTGAGATGTCAAAAGCTTCATTAAATTATCAATTGTATATTTTAGATTTTAGCCACATCTAACAGCATCCTCGTGTTCTACTAACACCTCGGTCTGTGGAGGTCTTTTAACCTCGATACTGTCTATCAATCCTGATTGGTGAACTAGATTGAGGTTAGAGTCGGATTTGTAAGTTTGCTGAACCCTTTTGCTGACAGTCCACTTACCTGTATGGGGATCGCGGTCAGCAGTAAAAGGATTGGTTTTTAAGGGTTGATTGCAAGGTTTAGCCATATCGTTGCACTCCTGATCTACTTGCTAATCATATTTTAGACGGAGCGAAAAAGTAACTTTGTGACCGACAGCAAAGCCAGAATGGGATCTTTGTCACAATCGGCCGCGGTCGCCTAACACTAATTTGCTCCTTTCATATAATTTTTAACAGATTTCGGATTCTTGCTAATTCCATTAGGCTAATTGTATTCACTAACCTAACTACTAATTGGTTTTGACGCTATTTTCTAGCTGAGATTTTCGCTTTTTTAGCATTAGAGATCCATATCTTTTCGCCCAAACTTGAGTAAATTCAGCCCCCAGAAATAAAATTTGAGCGGAGTAATTAATCCAAAGTAAAAGGATTACAAAAGATCCCGCTGCACCGTAAGTTGAGCCAATGCCGCTACTACCTAAATATATTCCGATTAACGATTTACCAATAGTAAAAAGCACTGAGGTAATAGCGGCTCCCACCCAAACGTCGCCCCAAGCAAGTTTGACATCGGGTAGAAATTTATAAATAAGAGCAAAAAGCACAGTTACTACACTAAAAGAAATACTGAAATCAATCAATTGCCAGATACCAACGGGAATGTGCAATAAGCCATTTAACCATTGATTCACTGCTGCTAACACCGCGCTAATTACTAGAGAAACTAATAGTAAAAAGCCAATACTGAGAATCATGGCGAAAGATAATACTCGGTCTTTGAGGAAGCCGAGAGGGCCTTGACCGGGGGGCGGTTCAACATTCCAAATCATGTTGAGGGCTTCTTTCAGGTTAGTAAATACATTAGTGGCCCCCCACAAAAGTGTAGCAACACCGATGACTGTTGCAACAATTCCCGATTGGGGGTGAGAGGCATTAGCTACAAGATCCTGAATAGTTTTTGCACCATCTTTACCTACTAAATTTTGGAGTTGTCCTACGAGTTGACCTTCTGCTGCATCTTGGCCGAATACTAATCCCGCGATCGCAATTACGATGATCAGCAAAGGTGCGAGGGAAAACACTGTGTAAAACGCTAACGCCGCCGCTAAGGTAGGGGCTTTATCTTTTTGCCATTCTGTAAAAGTTTCTTTGAATAGCGATATAACTGTTTTCAGTTTCACCAGTGGACTTTCCTTAACTTATAGTTTTCGCCTTAGATTCTACTAAAGACAGATTTTTTTAACGTCCGCCATTGGATAGATTTACTAATTAGGAAAGTTTCACTGATACTTAATATGGCAGTTTCAAACGCAACTCTTAACAGCAGAGAGAAACAAGGTAGCCCCTGGGGAATTTATTGGGCGAAAGCAAGCGCAATACTCGCCTTAGTAAATTTCTTGTTGGTGATTTTCAATTTCAGTTACATTCAGTTGCGCCCTGTTTATCTCCGCTACTTACCTAGTGTGGTGACAGTCTACGATCCCATTAAGGGTCTTGACTCAAATATGCTGACTGTACAATCTATTAAACCAATAGACAGCTTTTGGAAAATAGATATATTTTTTATGTTCTTTTTTGCCGTAGATTTATTTGGTGGTACGTTTATTTTAAGCCGCAGTAAACCTGGTTTAAGTTGGTTGGGGGCCCTCCTCCGGCGCTGGTATGAGGTATTTCTTTTAATTCCAATTTGGCAGGGGTGGCGAATTCTTCCGGTGTTAGTGCGGTTGCATAAGTCGCGTTTGGTAAATCTAAATCAGATAGTGGCTCAGATTACCTACGAACCTGTAGCTTATTTAGGCGATACTCTGTCTGAATATATCATGGTACGGTTAATTAATCAAGCACAAAGCTCTTTGGAAAAGGGCGAGGCTGCGAAATTATTACTTCAGCAACAACCGTATCTTCACGTCAATCAAATTAACACTGTTGAGCAGATTGCAAGTCGGATTCTGGAGTTAACAGTTTACAAGGTTTTGCCTAGAGTTCAGCCGCATCTGGAAGAGTTGCTACATCACAATTTAGAAGGTGCGATTAAGCAATCGGATTTTTATAAAATTCTCCAAGGCTTTTCGCCAATTAACATTTTGCCTGCGGAGGTGATGGAACAGCTAGCTAATTATCTCGCTCAGACTGCTGTGGATGTAGTTTCAACTACTTATGAAGATGGGAGAGGTAGAGAATTAATAGATGGTATCAGTCAGGAGTTCAAGGAAGCTCTACGTAAGGAATTACAGGATGAAAATACGCTCTTGGAAATTCAATCTCTGCTGTCGGATTTTTTGGAAGAAGTCAAGTTAAATTATATTCAGGGTGCGTTGAAATCCGATCCAGAGGAGACGTTAATAGAAATTGCTAAACTACGCCAATTAGGATAGGCTTTTTGAGGCTGGGACTGAGAGGATAATAAGTGCGATCGCAATTAATACTAACTATGTGAAAACTTAATATCCTCACCGTGCCGCCAACTATTAAAATACTCTACAATCTTGGCAACCGAATCTTATTCAATACATCTTGTAATTTCTCAGTCGCGCCGTTCAATTGTCCTGCCAAAGATGCAATTTTAGTATATGCCTCAACCAAGCGATCGCCCTCAACTTGAACCTCGTTTGTCGGATAATTTTCAATCATTTCCAGCAGTGTAATCTCATTATCCTGACTCGCAGACAGCACCAAAGCCGATCGCAAAGCCTCCCGGTCCGCAACCCCCGAAGGAGTATGAATCACCTGACCGACCTCATCTAAAATCATTTCCCCAGGCTTACTATTCAAAGCTTGACCCAAAAACTCTTTATTCACCTTCACAGGCTTTCTCAAAGCGCGGCGTACTGTCTCTGGGTTCTTCTTCGCCTTCCCCAAAAGCATTTCTAGCGCGGGCGACATTTGCCCAGTTTTCGCAAAAGTTGCCAGTTCGCTAACTGGTATAGTCATCTGAATAATAGTGTATTTAAGCACTACTTTTTCAGCAGCAACCGCAGCATTACTGTAGCAGGCAAACCCTAAACCGACTGTTAAAAATAATACCCATCTGTGTGCCAATTTTTTAAATTGCATAATCAATACCCAAATCTATTACCACTTTAACTATAGCCATTTTCTTGAACCTACCAAAAGAGAATAGTCCCAGCTCTAAATTGTAACTTCTCTGCGCCCTCTGCGCCTTTGCGGTTCCCTCATTAACATTCTCTAATTTTAACCAGATTTGCTATTTCCCCCCACGTACTCAATAAGTAATACCCCAGCAAACCAAAATAAATCAGGCTATTACTACCATGAGCCATCAGCATTCTCACATTAAACCCTTCACCATTATCAAAGGCTTTACCCAACGCCCCGCCGCTGCTGCCGCTGCTGCTTTGCTTGTTGGTTCAATCGGCGCTACAACACTGCCAACTTTCGCAAATTCTCCCTCTGGAACTTCGCAAGTGCGAACGATTTATGTCGATCCAGCTAGGGGAAGCGATCGCCCTAGTGCAGGCACTCCCAGCGTTCCCTTCCGTACTATCACCTATGCCCTCGCTCAAAGTAGTTCTAGCACCTTAATTCAACTTGCTCCCGGCAACTATAGCGCCCAAACTGGCGAAAATTTCCCATTAATAATCAAACCCAACGTTACTCTACGCGGCGACGAAGTTAATAAAGGTAAATCAGT
Organism: Kamptonema sp.; assembly: GCA_035298405.1. Taxonomy (GTDB): domain Bacteria; phylum Cyanobacteriota; class Cyanobacteriia; order Cyanobacteriales; family Microcoleaceae; genus Kamptonema. The sequence continues at coordinate 20,991 of DATGYA010000333.1, forward strand.
ACGAATTATTGGCGGTGCTAACTTTATTAGTCCCAGTTTTGCACGGCAAAATGTGGCAATTCGAGCCGAAAATGGTAGCAAAATCAGCGGCGTTACCGTCACTAATCCGAATAGTCGCGGTACAGGACTTTGGGTTGAGTCTGGTAGTCCGGTTGTGGCTAATTCTACCTTTTTTAATAGCAAGCGTGAAGGCATTTTTATCACAGGTAGCAGCAGCCCTAAAATTAGCAACAATGTCTTTACTCAAAATGATGGTAATGGCATCTCAGCGGTGCGGAATTCCCAAGGAGAAATTCGAGGCAATTTATTTCAAAATACTGGATTTGGCATCGCTATTAATGACTCTGCGTCGCCTTTGGTTGCAGAAAACCGTATCATTGAAAATCGGGATGGAATGGTAATTTCCCAATCAGCAAAACCTATACTTCGCAGCAATTTGATTGAGAAGAATGCACGGGATGGCGTAGTGGCGATCGCTAAATCTCAACCCGATCTCGGCACCAAAGGCAGTCCCGGCCAAAATATCATCCGTAGCAACGGTCGCTACGACCTCTACAATGCAACTCGTACTAATACTATCTTCGCGATCGGCAATCAACTCAGTAAAACCCGAACTTTGGGCCCGATAGACCTCACTGCCAGCCGATAGAATGTGCTAGATACTTATACATTGCTAAACGCCAGTCCTCCGATAGATAGAGGCTGGCGCTTAGCTCAATATAAAATGTTATCTTTAGGGTCTTTATGAAAGCTGACCCCAATTCAATCGATTAAAAGGCATTTATGGTTAGGGTCTTTAAATTGGCTGACCCCAATTGAACTTATACTCTTATTTTGACAGAAACCTATCAGGGATCAAGATTTTCATAATAATTTCTTTATAATTCTAACTTTTCGTTGCTTTAGATGTCCCTTTATGTAGATTTGTCAAGTTTCATTGCTTCGACTTGGAGGCACGGCGACCCGCCCTTTGTTCTAGGCGAAACAGCCACACCATCAGGGCAACCACTCCAACTTGCAGGGCAAAATTGGGTATCGCCGAGCCAACTTCTCGGCCTGCCGCGAGCTGACCCAGGAACACCAAGCCGCCGATGAAGCCAGAAGCGCCGCAAGCCAAATAAACAAATTGTCGTAGAGGTCGGTAGGGAGCAGCCATCTCTGCTTTTAAGCGTCGATGTAGTTCTGGGCTTACTGGAGAAGGGGTGTTTGGGCGGTTATCTGACATTGGTGCAGTGGACTAGGTGAATGTGGTTATATTTTACGATGGAAGCGCGATCGCTTAAAATCACACCACACTCCCATGATTAAAGTACAATAAAGCTGAAATTTTCCGAATTTAATTAAAACACAGTACCATCACTTTTTATCTGAATTGGCGGCAGCCCGCCCGCTCTTAATTCTCCGGCAATTCGCCTCCCCGCAGTCCAGGTTCCTCCTTGTAAAATCTTCACTAGGGGTAGTTGTGTCGCAGTTAAGTTCAGTTTATCCCGAATAGCTGCCGCAATTTTATCTAACAAATTTACCGTCAGCGCTCTCCATTCTACTATCACCTCAGAACCCGGCAAGTGAGACTGTTCAAAAATAGCTGGCTCTTTTACCTGTAGCAGTCCAATATCTAAAAAAAAACCGCCATTGCGATATTCTGGCAATCCCGTTAACTCATCTAATCCAATTACTTCTAAACCAATTTCTTGCAGCGGTTCTAATAGTGAATAGGTTAACCATTGGGAAAGCTTGTGAAACGGTACATACTCATCCCCTAGATTTTCTCCCTGTAAACCAGGGTGAAGCCAAACATCACCTAAATTAACCCCAGATATTGCATATCTTCCCGGCCAAATTTCCCCCATTCCTGTTAAAACAGCGCTCAATACTTCAGCAGCTTTAATCGTCATTAATCCTGAAAAACGGCTGTCCAGTAAATATCGAGCTAAATTGCCTGGTCGCAGATTTTTATTACCAAATAATAAAGGATATTGACTCAGAACTTGTCCTAACCGCTGCAATAATTCTAATCTGCCTTCTAAACCCACCAGTGGATTATGTTGATTTACTTGCAATTGGGTGGTTAATGTCTGCAATTTTAGCTGAGTGAGTGCTTCGGCATCAGCTTGAAACGGAAAATCAGGATTGCTGGAAAAAAAACCTTGGCAAAACATCCGAAAGCTGGCTACTGCTAAACCTTCGGAACGGCGATAAATTTGTCCGGTTTCCTGTTCGTAATATTCCCAATTAGCACCAGCACCTGCGTCAAGCAAAACGCTGAGAATTGCTAAGTCAAATTTGACTTTAGCTTGATCGATTGGGGTGAGTTGTACTAAAGCTGCATCTAATTCAGCTAAACGCGGTATTCCCCCAACTTCAAAATGCCGCCACCGACTGTGAAAAGGTATGTTGAAGTCGGGATATTGTTGGCGGATGATGTCAATGACATAATTCGCTGCTTTGTCTAGTTGGGTTAAATCCACACGAAAGTAACGCAGTTTGTCTTCGCAGGCTAAATTGAAGATGCGATCGCACCTTTCACGAATTGCAGTTGGTGTTCTTAGGTATGTGATCGCTTCAAGTTCGAGATTGTTCAAAGGTTGTTTCTCCCATTGTGTTTTGCGGCTGATTTTTTAGGGTTTGCTGCTGTTCATAACTGCTTCCTCTGCTTCCAATGCTGCTAAATTGTGTGGGAGTTTTTGTAGTTCTCTAATATGCTCATAGGAAATATTTTGCATCTCCTCAACCGAGTAAATATTGAGAAAAGATGCGACTGTTACCAATTGAATAATTATTTCTTCTTCCGAATCAGGATTCGCAAAACTTAATTGCACGCCATCTGGATATTCTTGCTGATTTTTTAGATTCCAAACCCACCTAATTGCTCTGCCAATAGCTCTCGACCAAGGTGGGCTTTGAGTAATAGAAACAAATTTCTGTTCCTCACTAATAGTCAGTGGTTCAGAAGTTACTGCGATCGTATCATCATCCGCTATTGCCTGGATAGTGAAAACTCGGTTTCTAAAGCTTAAAACTACAGCTTCCGGGCGATAGGGACACTCCATCCAAAATAAATATTTTACTTCTTTAAGCTCACCCGCCTCATAAGCCATCTCGCGCAATAAATTTAGTTGCGATTCATCCAT
>DATGYA010000334.1:0-7424 GCA_035298405.1 Kamptonema sp.
GTGACTGGCGGTAAATCCAACTGTCCCAAAATATCTGTGCCTAAATCCTATGCGATCGCACACACGCCAAAATAAAGCTTAAAATTAACTAAAGTTGACCCCAGCCGCCAAATGCCTATCTCCTTCACCGACTCCAAAAACCTGCTCGCAGACTTAATGGCCCGCTACTCCCGCCAAGTCGATTACCTAGCAATCCGACTAGAAGAAGCCGAAGGAACCGATATCCTACTACGGGGCGAAAAAATCGAAACCCTCAGCGAAGGTATTTCCATCGGCGGACAAGTTAGAGCCTGTCACAAAGGCGGCTGGGGTTTCGCCAGCTTCAACCAACTTTCTGGCCTCGCAGCCAGAATCGAAGAAGCGATCGCGGCCGCCCAACTCATCGGCTGCGAAGAAACTCTCCTCGCCCCCATCCCCTCCATTCAGGACACCTGCATCCTTCCCTTTACCGGCACAGATCCCCGCCACGTACCATTAGCTCAGAAAAAAGGACTGTGCGATCGCTACGGTGAAATCCTCCGCAGCGTCGATCCTCACATCGCCACCATCTCCGTCCGTTACAGCGACAGCACCCAACGCATCATCATCGCCACCTCCGAAGGCACTCTCCTCGAACAAGCCTGGGCTGACATGGAAATGCGCTTTGCCGCCACCGCCCGTAACGGCGAAACCGTCCAAACCGGTCGCGAAACCACAGGCTCCCGCAAAGCCTACGAAGACCTGACAAACTTAGACGAGCAAGTTCGTAGTGCCGCTCAAAGGGCCGTAGACTCCCTCGCCTTACCCCCCGTCAACGGCAACACCTACACCGTCGTCATCGACCCAATTCTCAGCGGATTATTCGTTCACGAAGCCTTTGGCCACCTCTCAGAAGCAGACATGGCCTACGAAAATCCCGACATCTTAGAAGTAATGACCCTCGGCCGCAAATTTGGCCCCGACGAATTACAAATATTTGATGGTGCGGCCCCTCCCGGCCACCGAGGTAGTTATTTCTACGATGATGAAGGCACACCAGCAACTACTACCCAATTAATCAAAGATGGCGTATTAGTCGGTCGTCTCCATTCCCGTGAAACTGCTGGCAAATTAGACGAATCGCCTACAGGTAATGCCCGTTGTCTAAATTATCACTTTCCGCCTATCGTTCGCATGACTAATACTTGGATTGAACGAGGTAAAACACCTGTTCCAGAATTATTTACGGATATCCAAGAGGGAGTTTATGCCCGTAACTGGCTAGGGGGTATGACGAATGGTGAAATGTTTACCTTTAGCGCTGGAGAAGCTTGGATGATTCGCAATGGAGAATTAGCTGAACCCGTGCGTGATGTTACGCTTTCGGGGAATGTGTTTACAACTTTAGCTGATATTGAAGCGATCGGTGATGACTTTTACTGGGATGAATCCGGCGGTTGTGGTAAGGGTGGACAAGGTGGTTTACCCGTTGGTTGCGGTGGCCCTAGTCTGCGAATTCGTAATGTTGTCGTTGGCGGAGAAGCTTAATAAAGTTTTGAGTTTTGAGTAAAGTCTTATGCTATAAGCCTTCCCGATTATTTTTTGCCGAAAGTGACAAAAGAGGGATAAATCCTCAAAAAATAAAATTCCTCCAATCTAAAAGATTGGAGGAATTATTATACCAATATAAAATTATAACCTTCGAGTTCACACTTAGAAGATTCAATTTATTTGACCTGAACTGTCCCGGCGACTACACCCTGGAAAAGCAGGAGTATCATCGCAGTTACCGCTAGTGGTATCTTGAGCTAATAGTAGCTTTTGCGAAGTCTGCAACGGTTGCTGAGACGTGGAACTATTATTCAGTTTTTGGAAAGGAATAATTGCTCCAGAAAGTAAAGTCACAAATAAAATAACTCGGAGAAAATTGTGCATGGCGGGGTTTAGTACCAGAGTTTTATAAAATCTGATACGAACTCCCAGTTAGCTAATCCGGAACTAACTGGGAGAAACGCTTAAGAAAAAATTCAAAAGTTAGGGAATGCTGCGAGCAAGTAGAGAAGCAAAAAGGTTCAATACAAGAATTCAACAACTTTCGGTCATTAAAATGCTAAATTCTAGATTTTTATTGGCTTCATCGCCCACTTCCTCGCTCAGGCGACATATCATTATCGTTACTGGCTTGAACGGTTTGATTCTCTGCTGTATCTGCTAATAATTCTCGGACAGAGTGAGTGTCAGAAGATAAGGGCGAATGAGGTTCAAAGCTTTGAGCGCGAACTGCTGTGCCAATTAATAACAGGGTTGACAGAATGAGAGTAGTGTAGACGCGCATAATTTAGTAGTGTCCGTGTTAGAGTGTCTATTCCCTAATACGAACTTTGCCTTATGCCATCCGGCTAAAAAAATAAAATGGGGAGACTGGGAGAGGGGGAGAGGGGGAGAGGGGGAGACTGGGAGAGGGGGAGGATTTTTCCTATTGTCAAACTTACCAACCTGATTGAACTAGGCTTTTGTCTGTTTCTTGATTTTGTTCAATTTGTTACCTCCTAATGCTGAACCGGAATACAAATCACAAACTCCGTCCCTACTTCTGGCGTTGAAAAACACCTAAGCGTTCCACCATGTTTTTCAGTAATAATCTGATAACTAATCGCCATGCCCATTCCGGTGCCCTTCCCAACAGGCTTGGTTGTAAAAAATGGATTAAATATTTGTGTTTGAATGGATTCAGGAATTCCATTTCCATTATCTGCGATCGCAATTTCCACCCACTGCGAATCTACTACAGAAGTACGAATTGTAATACAACAGGGCTTATTCTCGATCGAGCAAGCGATCCGTCGAGTATTTATTTCTTCCAGCGCATCAATTGCGTTTGCTAAAACGTTCATAAATACTTGGTTAAGTTGTCCCGGATAACACTCAACTAAGGGTAAATCACCATAATCTCGGATGACTTCGATTTCTGGATATTCTGACCCCGATTTGAGGCGATGTTGCAAAAGCAACAGCGTACTCTCAATTCCATCATGGATATTAACTGTTTTAAATTCGGATTCATCCATCCGTGAAAAATTGCGAAGTGATACCACAATCTGGCGAATGCGATCGGTGCCGATACTCATTGAACTGAGTATTTTAGGTAAGTCATCTTGCAAAAAATCTAGTTCAATGTTTTCGGTTTCTGCCTCAATTTCAGCGTTCTGATTTGGATAATGCTTTTGATATAGGTGTAGCAAATTTAATAAACTGTTAGCATAACATTGTAAGTGAATTAGATTGCCATGAATAAAGTTTACTGGATTGTTGATTTCATGGGCAATGCCTGCCACTAATTGCCCCAAAGATGATATTTTTTCTGTCTGAATTAGTTGTGCTTGCGTCTGTTTTAGATTTTCAATAGCATTCTCAAGCTGCTGAGACTTGTCACGTTCTCTGGCTTCACTATCGCGCAATGTAGCTTCTATCTGTTTCCGTTGAGATATTTCGGCAGTGAGTTGTTCATTGACTTCCAATTGTCGGAATACTTCATCAAATGTATTTGCCAAAAAATGAATCTCGTTCGCCGGAATCGTCTTGGGCATGGGAAAAATACCAGTTTTTTTACTTTGGGAAACTGCTTGATTTAATTCCTGCAATGGTTGCAATACATTCTGCTGAAGGAGTATCCCCATGATTAACAAAATTGTGATGATGCCAACTAGCAGTAACAAAGTTGAGGTAATAAAAGTTTTGTTAGCAGCTTGTTGCATTTGGTTGAGATCGAGTAGCGCGATCGCGACTCCCCGTCGTTGAGATGCGCCAAACAAGGTGCTACTAAAAGGCAGAATTTGCGCGATCGCAGGTTTGTCGTCCACAACAATATCTTGGCTGACTTCAATTCCTACGATTGCTGCGCGATCGATCGCTGTGGCGAGTTGTGGATAGATCGAAGTATAGGGCTGATTAGTCGTATTCTCAGGGCTGCGGGCGATCGCTATCCCAGATGGATCGACAATCGCAATTTCCACCACACCAGGCATCGTGGCAAAATTTTGCACAACCCGTCGCAGAATGCTTTTATGCTCAAACTCTAGTAAGCCTTCTGTAGAAAACTCCAGAGATTGTGTAATTGATTGCGCCCGGTTATGAACTTGCGTTGCTAAGTCAAACTGCATCAACCGATAGTTAAGTCCGAGAATTGTCAGTCCAACTGTAGTGATAGACAACCCAACACTAACCAGCAAGCGCTGCGACAAACTATGGGGACGCAACCATTTAGTCATAATTTCCACTCCTCAATGGCTGTGGTGACAAGTTCAGTGTTAATTTCCACATCCTGACGCGGCATCCGTCCGGCGCGGGGGTCAGATTTCAATAGTTGAGCCATTTGAGCGATCGCCTCTGACAAGCGGCCAGATTTAAACATCTGTTGTTGCATAGCAATATCACCCTTTTTAAGACCCCCGTAATCTTTAGCAAAAGCCTCACTCTGCTGTCCCAGGTTTTGAGCAACCTTTTGAAACACGATCTTAGGCTTTGTTTCCAGCGCACTCATAAGATCAAGCCAAGCCATAATAAACTGCTTCAATTCAGCTTTCTTAGTGCGAGTAATAGTTAACCGAGAAACTAACATATCAATGACTAAACTATCAACTTCCTGAGTGGTATAAATAATATTCCCCTTGATATTTTGAGCTGTTTCGCCTAGAAGAGGTTGCCAGATCGCGGCTGCATCTAAACCTTTCTTCTGCATCAAATCAACTGCTGTTTCGTTGGAAATATCCTCAACCTTGACATCTGCGGGTTGAATCTGGTGCAATTTCAAGGCTTCCAATAAAACCAGATGATTCACTGTTCCTAGTTTAGCTCCAACTCTTTTCCCGCGAAGGTTTGCCACTGACTTGATAACTGGTTGAGCAACAATCCCGTCAGCCCCGTGAGAAATATTTGTTACCATCACTACTACAGGCTTGTCACTCCCCGAATCAGATTGCACTACATCCCATAAGGAGACAAAAGTCGCGTCTAGAGTACCGCGCAGCATGGCGCGAGTGGAATCTTGTTGATTCTCAAATCGAACGAATTGTACGTCCAATCCGCGCTTTTTGAATAAGCCTGCTTCTTGAGCATAAAGCACGATATCAAATCCTGCCCAACTGGTGATGCCTACACGCAGGGGAGCAAGTTGCTGTGGTGCAAGGTTACAGGCATTTACAATCAAGCTAATAGCTAGTGTCAAAATGCAAAGGATACCGAGCGATCGCCATTTGGTCAACGTCAAGCAAAACCTACGCCATAATTGTCTAGTTTCTGTCTGAGCTTTGCCATTCATCATAATGCCGCCTCAATGCTCTTATTCATCGATGATAGCAAGAACTTTTCTGGATGTCATTTAATGAAAAAACACCAGAAAAAAATGATAAGCTGTTACGCATTTAAACCACTAACGAGGCTTGTAGAGTGTGTCAGCTCGAACACTTATTAGGCACGGGGAACGCTGGGAATGAGGCACCATACAATACTATTTTAAATGCACAACAGCTTATATCAATTATTAAATGGCTGAAAAAAATTGACCATATTCTCTTTGTATAAAGCCAGATTGAGCTTTTTTTGGTTTGATTTTTTTTAATTCCAGTTAGCCATTAGCCATTAGCCATTAACCATTAGCAAATCTACTTGTCTAAATAGAAATTCCAGAGTTTTTGAGTTATCTAAAACAAAGTCAGCTTTTTGACATTTTTCCGCTAGAGGCATTTGGCTGTTAATCCGGTTAAAAGCTTGAGTTAAGTTGAGGCGATCGCGCTTTTGTAGACGTTCGAGTTGTTGAGCAGGCGGACAATACACGACCCAAATTTCCGAAGCTAAGTCTGTCAGATTCGCTTCAAACAGCAAGGGCACGGCTAATACAACTGTGAAAGGCTGCATATCCTGAATTTGCCTAGAAGTATAACTTGTAATTTCTTGTAAAAAGCGATCGCGCACGTAAGGGTGAATTTGCGCCTCTAACCACCGTAACTCCTCAGCATTGCTAAAAACAATGTTCCCTAATTCGTGCCTGTCAAGGCTACCGTTAGAAAGTAATACCCTAACCCCAAAATGCTCTACAATTCTGGCGAAAATAGGCTGTTCTGGCTCCACAGCTTCACGGGCATAAACATCTGCATCCAAAATTGGCAGTTGATAAGCATTAGCCAAATAATTAGATACAGTAGTTTTACCAGTGGCGATGCCCCCAGTTAGACCAATTAGGCGCACTCCCTGCTTGAGGAGAATTTTTTTTTCGACATTCATTGCCAGTATTTGCTATGTTGGTGTCACGTTTGTATTTAGATTTTTGATTTAGCGCTGGCGGTGGAAACAAAAAATCTTAGGGTGTGGCCGGCTTTCTACAATCTCAAATCTCAAATTTCAATCTTATGATAGAGGTCAAGGCCGAGGCAAAACCCTATGAAACCTCAATGTGCTATGCGATCGATTCTGGCAGCACTTCCCCTTGCCGGAATTTGGATACTGGATCTGTTTCCTTACTCACTTGTGAGCGGGGTAAATTCCACATTACGACAGTCAGTAGTAATTTTTCCGCAGTCTCTCGCAGCTTTTGCCCAAGAGATTGTTCCGGCTGCTGATGGGACTGGTACTATTGTCGCTCCCAACGGCAACCGCTACGATATTAAAGGTGGCACTGTGTCGAGGGATGGCGCGAATCTCTTCCACAGCTTTACTCGCTTTGGTTTAGATGCTGGTCAAGTTGCTAATTTTTTGACTAATCCCGCTATCCACAATATTTTAACTCGCGTTGTTGGTGGCGATGCTTCTGTAATTAATGGTCTGATCTCTGTCAGCGGCGGTAATTCTAATTTATACATTATGAATCCCGCTGGCATTATTTTTGGCCCAAATGCCAGATTAGACGTGCCTGGGTCTTTTATAGCTACTACTGCGAATGGGATTGGTTTTGGCGATCGCTCTTTTAATGCTACGGGAGTTAATGACTACGCGGCGTTGATAGGAACTCCCAATACTTTTAATTTTGGACCACAGTCGGGGAGTATTGTCAATGCTGGTGAATTGGCAGTAGGAGCAGGACAAAGTTTAACATTGCTGGGCGGTACTGTTATTAATACTGGGCAATTGTCGGCACCGGGAGGTCAAATTACTATTGCTGCTGTTCCCGGCGAGAATGTAGTACGTATTTCTCAAGCAGGACATCTACTGCAATTGGAAATAGCGGCTGGAGAATGGCATCGAGAAACGGGTGATTTAGCATCGCGATCGCAAATTACGCCTCTTTCTTTACCTCAACTTTTGACAGGTAAAAGTATTGGTGAGGCTACAGGCTTAGCTGTAAATACAGAAGGACAAATCGTACTGACTGCTTCTGGTCAAACAGTACCAACAACTGCCGGAACTGCGATCGCATCAGGTAATGTTAATGTTTCTGCTGCAACTACTGGAGGCACAGTTAATGTTTTAGGATC
>DATGYA010000335.1:0-6826 GCA_035298405.1 Kamptonema sp.
CTCCCCCACCTCCCCATCTCCCCCACCTTCCCCAGCTATTTGCAATTACCGCTTGCCCAATCTAAAATTTAAAAATCAGAACGGCTGTCTGGAACTATAAGGGGCTTTTGATGTCCAAGGTCTACAGCACGGCGGAACTTGTTAAAATTTTAGAGGCTGAACGCCAAGCGTGTTTACACGGGCAGCGCCTCAAACTGGCAGCAGCGCCTTCTACGGGCAACCCTGTGATCGATCGCTTTCTCAAATCTGATGGCGTTCAAAAATTCACTGCCTATCAAGATTTTAAAGCTGCTGTTCACCAATATCAGCGGGAACATCAAGTTTCTGGGATTGTGTGGCGGGAGATGGCACTCAAGGGTAACACTCTCCGTTATCCTGCACTAGAGGATCAATTAATTGCTTTGCCTATTGATTTGAGGATACTAAAAGAGGCGAAAGTTTCGATACTGGAATTTTGGCAGCAAGTAACAATGGGGATGGACTTGTATTTAAGTGTCAACAATAGCAAAGATTATCGGCAAATTAATTCGGAAGATGTCGGCGCGATCGTGCAACGGACTGAATGGGCAGCTATTTGGAAGTGGGAGAAGTTGGATTTTCTAGAAATCCTTTTGCAGTTGGGGTGGGGGAAACCAGAGGAAGCTTGTTATAAAAGGGGTTGGCCCTTGTCGGGGAGTGAGTATATTCATGCAGTGAAACCCGGATTGCGACCGATTTGTTGATGTGAATTTTCTATTATTTTAGGTGCGAACATGAAACCTCATTTCCTGTAATTTAAGGGTAAAGATCAAAACCTCTCTCCTAAAAGGAGAGAGGTTTTTATTAGAGTTTTGTGGGGCGCGATCGCAAGTTTCTCTAACGATCGGTTCTATGGATTTAGTTACTACTGTAACTGTGACAGTAGCAAACCAAACCTTTGATTTTCATCAGTCCAAACTTGCAGGGGTACTAAACATCGGCGCGATAGTTCCTGCTGAATAATATTGAGATCAAACTTCCGAGAAATCTCACTTCTGATTGTTTCTCCTGCCTCAAATTCAACTGTTAAATTGAGATGGCGCAACTCCACAGTCTGCGATCGCTTACTCTGCAAGTGCATTTCTATTTGGTGCAATTCTTCATTATAAAAAGCCGAATGTTCAAACTGTGTTAAATCAAAATTGCCCTCAAATAAACAATTAAGATGTTGTAACATATTCAAATTAAATGCTGCTGTCACCCCTTGACTATCGTTATAAGCAGGCTCTAAAATATCTTTAGATTTGTGCAAGTCAACGCCCAATAAAAAATACTCCCCCTTCCGCATCGATCTGACGATTTGAGAAAAGAAAACATCGCATTCTTCAGGATTAAGATTCCCAAGAGTACTGCCTAAAAAACATATCATTCGAGTTGGCAAAGGCGACGGCGCAAGCTTTGCAAGAGCTAGATCGTAAGTGCTAACAATCCCATGAATATGAAGCGACGGATAATCTGCTAAAAGTTGATAAGCGCTGCTTTCTAAGATGGTTTTACTAATATCTATTGGCAAGTAGCGGAGGGGGTAGTTTAATTCGGAATAAGCATCTAACAAAATCCGCGTTTTAGTGGAACTGCCGCTGCCTAATTCTACAATTTCACAAGGGCCAGTTAGAAGTGCGATCGCGCGAGCAAATTGTTGTAAAATTGTGGTCTCAGTCCGTGTCAAATAATACTCTGGTAACTCGCAAATCAACTCGAATAGCTTCGAGCCGCGAGCATCATAAAAATATCGGGGTGGCAGAGATTTAGGTTTCTGAGTCAACCCACTAATTACATCGTTGCCAGCTCTTTCTGAGGGGACAGATGGACTAACCAGTTGCTCTAAGTACAGTCGATTTTGCCAAAGTTCGGTTAAATTTGTTGTCTCAGATAGTCTTGAGGATTTCATAATATTTATTGCGAAACTGCTAATTTTGGGTTCGTTCACTACCGATGAAGCATATACACGCAGATATATTATAAACATCTACGTGCATCTGCGGTTAAATTGATATCTTGCACCATTTTCATTGCTGTTAACGGTTAACGGTTAACGGTTAACGGTTAACAGTTAACGGTTAACTATTTAGCACAGCGAAAACCTGCTATGATTTGTCGCACTCCAGGGTGATACCAATTGCGAAAACTAGAACGCAAAGCCCAGGGGCGTGTTGCCCAACTGCCGCCTTTTAAAACTCGGTGTTCATTGTCGAAATAAGTTTGAGAATATCCAGGGTAAGGGTAATGTTCAAATCCCTCATAAGCCTGAAACCAGGAATTTGTCCACTCCCAGACATTGCCTAACATATCACCACATCCATAAGCACTTTTTCCCTCTGGATAAGCGTCTACAGGAGTAGTTTTTCCAATATTATTATCATGGTTACAGTGATGGGATTCTGGTTCTTTTTCTCCCCAAGGGTAGATGTTTTTGATCGTTGTTAGTGAATCGCAACTGGCGGCTTTTTCCCATTCGGCTTCTGTGGGTAGCCGTTTACCTACATACTGACAGTAAGCTTCGGCTTCGTACCAGCTAACTCCGCAGACTGGATGATTATCAAAAGTTGGGTTGTCTGACCAATAAAGGGGTTGGTTGACGGGGTTATTTTGCAACCATTTCCAGCCTGAATTTGACCAGTATTTGGGGTTTTGATAGCCGCCTGCTTCGATAAATTTTCGGTATTGATTGCAGGTGACTGGGTAGGGGTCAATAAAGTAGGTTTCTAAATGGCAACGGTGGCGCGATCGCTCGTTATCCAAAGCGTCGATACCATCATTACCCATTTCAAATTCCCCAGCCGGGATTTCAATCATCTCTGATGCTATTATATCCTGCTGTGGTAACGACATATTATCGAATTTTTGCAGTTGTGGCAGGGAATATGCTTGTCCCAATTGCAGTACAAATGCAATTGTTTCGCAGTGCTGGCTTTCGTGCTGAATTATGAATTGCCAGAGACGTTCTTGCTCTTCTATTGGAGCTGTTTCTAAGTAATTTAAGACTTGTTTTCTAACTGTATCTAAGTAGCATTCTACTTCGGCAAATGTTGGCAAGTAAACCCGTTCTTTTTTGGGCAATATGTCAGCGGCAAATAGTTGGCGATATTTAGGAAATATTGGTGGTAATCCTGCACAACGCTGCAATAACCACAATTCTTCTGTGTATGCAATGTGGCCGAGGTGCCAACCAGCAGGACTAAATTCTGGATGTGCTTGTCGGCAGAAAGTATCCCAGTTTATCCCTGTAAATAATTTCAAAGTACCGCTGCGACATCGGTGCAAAGCAAGCGCGATCGCTTGTCTACTAGATTGAACGTATGTTGATCTCAAGGTCTTTTCCCACCGTAATAATACTTTGTACTGGACAGGGGTGCCAATTACCAGCAAATAAAGGTTCAGAAGCAACGATCGCAGCTTCGGGGAAAGTTGGATCGTCTCGCAGCCAATAAAGGGAAGGTGGCGTATTTCTGGAGGCAAACCGAGAAGCCACTAGCTGACTACCGTCACTGATAATTACATTGGCTGAAATTTCTACTTGATGTGACTTTGCCAATTCTGCTAAGATGTTTAATGTCTTGTGCAAGGCATCTTCTATGCTTAAACTACGATCGCTTTTCAATTCGTTAAACAAAGCAAAGATATGCTCTGAATCTGTGGTGCCATCAATCGATTGGTAGATGCGATCGCTAAGCTGCTGGCGAATGGGTTGGTAAAGTGTATGCCGAAAATTTTTAATCGCACCATTGTGGACGAATTGTAGGCGATCGCGCACGAAAGGCTGGCAATTGCTCAAATCCAAAGCTTGACCCGCCGTAGCGCTACGCACGCAGGCGAGTATGCACCCCGATTCCACATAGCGGCTGAGGCTGGAAATGTTGACTTCATTCCAGATCGGTACTGTACTTTTGTAAGTAAACGGGTCAGTTTCCTGCTGTGGATGATACCAGCCTACGCCAAAGCCGTCAGCGTTAAGCAAGCCTGAAGTCATCTCGCGGGGTTGATAACTTTGGACAACCAGCGAGTGTTCTGGTTTGCACAGGATGCGATCGAGTAGAATGGGTTGGCCGAGGTAGCCGAGTAAGCGGCACATGATGGAACTTGTGTTAGGAACTCAATAGTATTTTAGACTATAGCGATCCCCTCATCAGTTCCAAACACTATAAATCACTCTCAGGACTTATATAGATCACACACTTAAATCAGCTTATATGGTGCATCAGGCTTTGATGATGGATTGATATAATCAATTTCTTAGCATCTCCCATCCTTACTCTTTAAATAGCTAAACTTTTAGGTTTATAGTAGTGATTTAGATACTTTATTCTCTAACTAGAAGGTGAAACAATGTCTGAACTCAGGCAAAATATAATTACCAGAGATTGGGTAATCATCGCCACGGAAAGGGCAAGAAGACCAGACCAGTTTGCCATACCAAAAAGAGAATTAAAACCCTTACCATCGCATCAAATTGATTGCCCTTTTTGTGTAGGGAATGAGGAAGATGGAACACTAGAGGCATTTCGTTTGTGCGATCGCAACGGCTGGAAAGTGCGGGCAATCCTTAATAAATTTCCGGCTTTGTCTCCCGCTCAAGAACGAATTAGAATCTCAGATGGCATTCACCGCGCTATGTCGGGAATAGGATATCACGAAGTTATTGTTGAAAATCCCCGCCACGATTTAACAACAGCTTTGCTTAATGTTGAAGATATCGCTAATATCCTTTTAGTTTACCGCCAGCGGTATTCAGAAATTAGAAAAGACGATCGCATTGAGACGATTATTATCTTTAAGAATCACGGTGAAGGTGCTGGCACTTCTCTCGAACATCCACACTCACAAATAGCTGCTACGCCTGTCGTTCCTTACCAATTTCGTACCAGAATTGATGAAGCGATTCGATATTTTGACGATACGGGAGAATGTTTGTTTTGCCGGACTTTAGATGATGAACTGGTGGCGAAGGAGAGAATCATTGTTGAAAACGAATATTTTGTCGCTTTTATTCCCTATGCTGCACTTTCTCCTTTTCACATTTGGATTTTTCCGCGCCGACATTCCTCTTCATTTGATGATATCACTGATGTAGAAATTGGCAACCTCGCTTCTACTCTGAAACTTGTCCTCGCTAAGCTTTATCATGGATTGAATAATCCTGATTACAATTATACTATTCGCTCGGTGCCGACAGGCGAGTTAGGGACAAAATACTTTCACTGGTACATCGCTATTGTCCCCAGAGTTTCCAGGCAAGCTGGGTTTGAGTTAGGCAGTGGGATGTTTATCAATACGGCACTGCCAGAAGAGAGCGCGAAGTTCTTACGCTCTGTGGAAATTCCCCCTGATTAGGATTTTTGCACTTAGGCATAGCGCTTTTAGGGTGCATCGGACGAAGTTCTACAATGATGAGCAAGGTTTCAGTTATGACGCACTATACCAGTAGACAACCTCCTGAAAATCTATTATACTACAAAGATAATACATCATTGAGAACAAATGTAAAATGGCACGTCTCAATCAAATTATCGCAATTGAGAAAGGCATCAAAAGCCGCTCTGTCCAAGAATTAGCAGAGGCTCAAAGAGCGCTGCAAAAGCCAGCACTGCTAGCAGGGATCTCGCGGACTTACCGCCCTAAAGACGAGGAGGGCGAACATTTTCCCCCAGAGTCTAAAAAAGTTGAGGTGAAGGCGGAGGAAATTATCCGCAAAACCACTGAAATTTTGAGTAAACTCTTTGACGTGGTAGCAACTAAAGATTGGGCAAATTGCCGCGCTCGCGCTGACGTGACTGTGGACGGTCAAATACTTTTGACTCAAGCACCTGTTAGCTATTTGCTATTTCTAGAAAAGCAGTTGGCAGAGTTACAGGTATTCATTAAAAAATTGCCGATATTAGAGGCTTCGGAAACTTGGAGTTTTGATGGTTCAGCAGATTGTTGGGCAACTGAACCAATTCAAACTCTGAAGACTTTTAAGGCCCCACGCAACCACGTTAAAGCTATCGCTACGGAACACCATCCAGCACAGGTAGAAGTTTATTATGAAGATATTACGGTTGGCTATTGGCGGACGGTGAAATTCTCAGGGGCGCTGCCAGCGCAGCGGGTTAATGAGTTGCTGGAAAGGCTGGAAAGGCTACAGCAAGCTGTTAAGTTTGCTCGTGAGGAAGCTAATAATACTGAAGTTGAAGAGTTGAGAGTTGGCGATCGCATTCTTCAATATTTATTTGGCTGATTACTTGCTTTTTTTTGAGTTTTAGTTTAAACTATAAATAGAGTACAAGCTCAAACTCAAACTTTAATTTCAACCGTATAAACGTGACAGTGTGAGTTCAAATCCCACCCTCGCTATGCGGCGAGGTAGCCCAATTGGTAGAGGCAGCGTTCGTACAATTTCAGCAGCAAACTATCACTCTAAACTTAGCATTCACTGCCGATCGCAAAAACTACCGTCTGGGCAATAAGACATCATCGAGGTTGCTGGCTCATATCCAGCCCCCCCAACCAGCAATGGGGGGTAGCTCAACTGGCAGAGCGCGATGCTATCCTTTTAAACCCGTGACTTAAATGTTTAAGCGTGTGCAAATGGGCAGTAACCCGAAACCCAGTAGCAAGGTCAGCGCTACTGGGTTTCACATATATTTGAATAATGGCTAATGGCTAATTGCTAGTCGCTAATTGTTAAAGCCTTTCTTCTCTGCTCAAAGTGACAAAAGAGTAATTACATCTTTAGGTCATCGCACACTATCGGTCAATTAACTGTTGTAACGTCCGATCGAGGTCATTCAGAGAGCCCAGATTGAGACAAAAGAAATTCTCAAGGGTA
>DATGYA010000336.1:0-8587 GCA_035298405.1 Kamptonema sp.
GGATTGCTGATGTTTTTCCTGAAATTGAGCGATCGCATTTAATCATATTGGTAGATCAGTTTGAGGAACTTTACACGCTCTGCGATGATGAGCAGGTGCGATCGGTTTTTGTAGAGAATTTGCTTTGCGCGGCAAGCGATCGCAGTCAACGAGTTTCAGTAATTATCACCATGCGGAGTGATTTTTTAGGGAAAACTCAACAACATCCGCAATTAAATCAACTGTTTTCCTCTCAGGGTTTTTTAGTCCCGATTATGCAGCCAGAGGAACTGGCGATCGCAATTAATGAACCTGCAAAACAGAAAGGCTACGAATTAGATAAGGCAACAGTACAGTTGCTTGTTGAACAATCCAAAGGACAGGAAGGAGCATTACCTCTGTTACAATTTGCCCTAACTCAGATTTGGGAAGAGTTACGTAAGGGGATAAAACCAGCAGATACCCTGGAGCAAATTGGTGGTGTCGGTGGGGCGTTGGCGAATGAAGCTAAACGTTTGTATGAGTCTTTAAACGCTGACCAACAAAAAATTGCCCGATCTGCTTTTCTGGCTTTAATTCAACTGAATGACGATCGTACACCAACCCGTCGCCGTGCGCCTATTTCTGAACTGATTACCAGTGAACAGGATAAGTCCCTTGTGCAAGAAGTAATTGAGCGTTTTGCTCGTCCGGGTGTGTGGATTTTAGTTACTTTTTCCAATGAGCAACAGGTGGAAATGGTGGAGGTTGCCCATGAAGCTTTAATTCACAAATGGAAAGAATTACAGGAGTGGCTTAAGGAACACTGGGAAAACCTTCGCAATAAGCGCAAAATTGAGCAATCTGCTTTCGAGTGGCAAGATAATCGAAAATCTAAGGATTATTTGCTTCAAGGGCGCAGACTCCGTGATGCTAGAGAATTTATACAGGCTCAAAAAGATAATGCTGAAACCTCACTATGTGGATTGGCAAAAGAATTTGTAAAAGCAAGCGTAAAAAAACAGAGAATTAATACCTTAAAATCTGCTCCTGTTTTGGTTGTTTTATCAATATCCATTCTGGTTGTTGTTCATTTACAAATCATTGGTAGAGCAAATGCTATATTATCTCGTGATGACTGTAAACCAGATTTTGAGATTAAAAGACTGTTGGAATATATGTGGTGGACAAGATATGCTAATGGACTTAGAGATGTGAAGCTCTGTAATGAAGATTTATTTAAAGTTCAACTTCCCCGTATATATATATTGAATGCAAATTTTGATATGGCTAATTTGTCTAATTCTAATTTTCGCGGATCTAGATTACCTTTTTCTAGCTTTAAAGGAGCAACCTTGTTATCTACTGACTTTAGTGGAAAAGCAGTATTGACAGGAGCAGATTTTGGGTGCAACCATTCTGAATGCGCTACTTTATTTAAGGCTAATTTTGAAAATTCAAATCTAAGCGATGCTAACTTTAACGGAGCATTCTTGGAAGAAGCAATTTTCAAAGGCTCCAATCTAACAAGGGCTAAATTAGATGCAGCAGAGGGATTGACTGAAGAACAACTACAAGATTCAATACTCTGTGATACAGTAATGCCTGATTATCTAACTAATATTCCTCGCAACAGAGACTGTCCACGTTAACAAACACATTTTTTCCCATTGCTAATGCCATATTTAATGCAATGGCCTTGGTTATCGACACAGCAACACTGCTCACCCTCCTTAGCAAAAAATGTAGCTTCATTCCGGCTATTAGTATCAAACATAGCAATTTCAGTACCACAGTCTGACAAAGCCTCAGATGCCATTTTTCTGAGCTTTTTAGCTTCTTTCTCTTTGTGTTCCGTTGTAGCGATATCAGTTTCAGTTATTAATAACGCTTCTGTTAAAACAAGAATTGCTGTTTCTTGATATCTACCAATTTTCATCAGTGCTTGAGCCGAAGATATATGTTCTTCTGTGATTTTTGATTTGTCAATTTTTACTTTTTTTGCTTGAACAAGTTGTTCATTCCTTAATTGATTAAGTTGTTCTTTTGTGTAAAAACATTTATCTAATCTTTCTCGCAAAGAATAAGCCACCTTTGTAATCGGAGAACGAGGGATGAAGTTAGCCTCACTGATTCTCAGTTCAACATCTTCTAGTTCTTCATTATTTTTAATTACTTCTTGCAGTTTTTTCTCGAATTCCCAACGCAGTTCGTCGAGTTTCTTTTGAAGTTTAGGAAATTCTGAAAACATCGGTTTTCTCCTTATCGTTGTTGAATTTAATTTTGAAAAGTTTTGAACTGAAAATGCACAATCATCACAAGATTTTTTGTTACTCAATGCCTTAATAACCTCTACCGAAGCATCAGCATCAGCTAAACCATAGCCTGTTGCTAGATCCACTCCTGGGCTGGCGCGATTGCCTCCTGTACTGGGATTGCTAAAACCTTCAGTAACATCGTGGGCTGTTTGCTGCAAGATTTGCTTTACCCTGGCGGGAGACAAACTTGGATCGAGTTGCTTGAGCAACGCACAAATACCTGCTATTTGAGGTGCGGCAGCGGAAGTCCCGCTAAACACCGCCCATCCATCTGAGGGTAGTGTACCATCACCGGCAGCAGAACGCGCTCGATCTACCAGACTACCTGGAGGGACAGGTAGCCGAATATAAGCGCCATTGGGCAACTGTCCGACTAATCCGCAGACATCTGGAACTCGTCGTCCCGGATAAACTGGGCTAATAAAGCTACTGGCGTAATTGCTTGCCTCCAATAAACCTTTCAATGACCCTTTTAGATGTTTATAAACGCCGCCAACTGCGATCGCCTCTGGATGTTGCGCTGGAAAACCCCATTGTCCATTCCCAGCAGAAAAAATAACTACAATCCCTTCATAAACAGCACGAGCAACAGCAGCAGCTAAGAGTTTATCTTGAGGAGAAAGTTGACGGTTTCTTTGATCGGAACCCCAACTACAAGAAATAATATCTGGTCGCTGCTCAATGGCTCGCTTGAAGGCTGCTATTGAGTCAACGTTCGCGATTTTACCTTCGACTACTATGCCAAACTTGATCATTATTAGTTCTGTTTCAGGAGCTATGGCAAAAATATTGGCAGATTCTCCTGTACCATGACCGCTAATATCTTCTTCAGGATCGGTTGCACCAGGGGCAAGAACGACATTTACCTTATAGTTATGCTCTCTAAAAAATGGATGGGGATACCACCCAGAATCAATCATTGCCACCCTAACGCCTTTGCCTGTGATGCCGTTTTGGTGAACTAGGTTTGCATTTAAACCTTGAGCCACATCATCGGGTACATTCAGGTATTTTGCCGTTTTTTCTGGGGGTTCTGATGTCGGAATAGTTGGTCGAGAGTAGTAAACAGGTTCGTTAATCGCAATTCCATCTAACACATCATCCCAAATTGTCTTAGAGGTATCAATCTCACCAAATGGTGTGTTATCAACTGAATTGATCAATATTGTCGTGCCGATCTCACCCATTTCTGTGATCGTAGGGCGCTCAACTGCCTCCAGGGTTGTCTGAAACGATCGCTCATAAAGCTCTGGCTGGCCAGCAATGCTGATCGTGGCAAAGCCAACCTCTAAAATTTCAAATCCTGCCGCCTTTAAGCGTTTAATCGCTAATTCGACTTGTTCGGGTTCTGCATAAAATTGAGTCACATTTTCGCTAGTCACGGGATGCGAGTAGCGCAATAACGATGCCCCAGTTATTGAACGAACAACAGCCTCAGTGTAGATTTTAGGCGGTAATACTGGCTCATTTTGGCTGCTCATAGGATTTCCCATTCAGAGTCCGTTAGGTTGCTAAAGGCGATCGCTTATTTTACCAAATTTACTTGCCCGATTTAGGCGGATTTGCTTCAAGTTCAGACGATGGTAATGCCGCATCAGGAATTATATTACCATGAATTTTAACTTCGACTTTTGCACCCCAATCTATTCCTAAAAAAGCTTGAGCATTCCCGCGAAAAACTGCAATTTCTACCCAACCATGAGAACCAACTAAAGCAATCAGATTACTAGATTCGCCGCTGCTGTAACTTGTGCCACTGGGTATGACAAAATCTCTATCAGACTCGCTGCTAATTTTTGACGGCGCGATCGCGACAGTCCAACTTTTACCCGCAACCAAATTTCCAGGGATATTAGTAATCAAATTGCCAAAATAATCGATATACTGAATACAGCCATCTACACCATCTGCTGTGAGAGTGCAAGCTGGAATAGGCAGTTGCACTAGACTATCAGCATCTATAGCCTCTCCAAGCTGTTGTAAGGGAACACCACTCCCTAAATGAGCTCCCACCGTCGCAAAAATATCTCGGCCGTGAAAAGTGCTGCTAGGTTGAGATATCCGCCAATATTCAGGGTTAGTCAACTCGACGACTGCGATCGCACTCTCCTGACTCAAAACCCCGCTAAACAAGCCATTATCCGGCCCAACCAGTAGGCAATTGGCACATTCTACAGCTATACTGCGTCTACTACTACCAACTCCCGGATCGACAACGGCAATATGTACCGTTCCCGGCGGAAAATAAGGGTAAGCATTCATCAGGCAAAATCTACCAGCGGCAATGTTTTGGGGAGAAATTTGATGCGTTAGGTCTACGATTGTTAATTGCGGATTAACTTGAGCGATCGCACCTTTCATCACGCCAACATAAATATCCCTCAAACCAAAATCTGTGAGCAGAGTTATTATTTTAGATTTAGACATTTTGGAGTACCGATTGTTATGGCTAAAAGTAAGTTTCCCCAACAGCTAAAGATACTTGCCTTAGCCTTATTTTCCCTCGCTTTAAGCTTGCTTGCGCCGACTGTTGTAGTTTCACAGTCGCATTCAAATAGTTTAAGTCAAATTCATTTTACCCCCCCACCGGAATCTGCACCTGCTTTCGCCAGACGGCAAGAGTCGCGATCGCGCTGTCCCTGCTACAATTCTGTACATAGTTTCACAGCACTGTTACCTCCTACAAGTTTCGCACAAACTACCGCCGAGCGCCCAACATTTTTTTTATACGTTCCTCACGCTACTGCTGCTAAAACCGTAGTTAATAAAGATGATAACGGGTGCAACAAAACTGTTAATAACTCGCAGTTGAGGGAGAGTTTTGGAGTAGAATTTGAACTCGTTGACGAACAAGAACGCAGAATCTACCAGACAGAGTTTGCGATTACTAATACTCCGGGTATTATTAGTTTTACCCTGCCGCAAAATGCTCCACCATTGGAACTAAAAAAATATTACAAATGGTATTTTGAGGTAATTTGCGATCGCGAAGACCGGAGCGGTGATAGTGTAGTCAGTGGATGGACTCGCCGAGTTGAAATAACTCCTAATTTAGCCAAAGAGTTAGCAAAAGCATCGCCTACAGACCGTCCTGCTATTTACGCCCAGTATGGCCTGTGGCAGGATACTTTGACAACATTAGCTCAGTTGCGACAGTCTCAGCCTCTTGATGTATCCTTAGCTAAGGCTTGGGAACAATTATTAAAATCGGTGGGATTGGAGAATATTAGTCAAGAGCCTTTAGTTGAGTGTTGCCATGCTCAAAAATTAGAGTCTTGAGCATTAAGTCAAAAATTCAAGCCAAGCCGATCAGATCGCGCTCGATTAATTAACTATAATAGCTAGGGACTAGGGGCTAGCTATCAAATTTAGGCAGAAGGTTCTTACCCCAAACTTTATTGATTTTCTGGTAACTATGCTGAAGATTTCTGTTTGCACAGGTAAGCGATTGCGCTTGCTTCTCAAGCTTACCTATTTGTGGGAGAGAACTCAGACGAATAGCAAGTCCGAAAAAAGAGATTAAAGGAACAGCTAACATACCCTTGAGCCAAACGAGGATAGCAAATACAAACAGAGCACTACATACAACTCCAATCAGGGTAAGGGTTAGGTGCATAAGTTCTCGTACAAGAGACTTGTATTCATTCAAAGCTTTTTGATCGGTAATGGTCGTATGTCTCTCTAGAAAATTCTTAAGTTTAGCTTCTGCGCGGCGAGGGATAATGAAGCATACAAAACAAAGTCCAATAAACACAATTGGCAAAATCCGCAAGACTCCCAAAAACATGGTTTTCCTCCAGAATCAGATGGTTGAGGACATGGCTGGCTAAAACGATCGCTATCCCAACTCTGCAACCAAACCCTTACATAGCCGAAAGCTTACAATATTTGCTCATCAGTTTCAATCCTTAACCTGGCTTGGACTTGCTGCTGTGCGATCACATATCTCGGCGCGACCATTTTAAATTTGCGGGAATTTTAGTGAAACTCTTTAGATTCAATATCTGAGTATGTTTCGTACAATACAGATAGCTAGTATCAAAAAAAGAGCGATCGCAACATGGGAATGACCCTCACCGAAAAAATCTTGGCCAAAGCATCTCAGCGGCCTAGCGTACAACCTGGGGAAAACATCTGGGTTGACGTAGACTTACTGATGACTCACGATGTCTGCGGCCCCGGTACCATCGGCGTATTCAAACGGGAATTTGGCGCAAATGCCAAAGTCTGGGATACCGAGAAAATCGTCTTAATCCCCGACCATTACATCTTCACCAACGACGAACGCGCTAACCGCAACGTCGATATCCTCCGCGAATTTGCCCAAGAACAAGGCATCAAATACTTCTACGACATTACCGATCGCTCCAATTTTAAGGCAAACCCCGACTACAAAGGCGTTTGCCACGTCGCCCTCGCCCAAGAAGGCCACACTCGGCCTGGCGAAGTGCTCTTTGGTACGGACTCTCACACCTGCAACGCAGGCGCATTTGGGCAATTTGCCACTGGTATCGGTAACACTGATGCTGCTTTTATCCTGGGGACAGGCAAACTGCTAATTAAAGTTCCAGCGTCAATGCGGTTTGTCCTTAATGGCGAAATGCCAGATTATTTGTTAGCAAAAGACCTAATTTTGCAAATCATCGGCGATATCGGCGTTTCTGGTGCCAATTACCGGACGATGGAATTTGCTGGAGAGGCGGTGGAACGTCTCACAATGGAAGAACGGATGACGCTGTGCAATATGGCGATCGAAGCTGGCGGCAAAAATGGTACTGTTGCCCCCGATGAGACGACTTTTGAGTATGTTCGCGCCCGGACATCCAAACCATTTGAAGCTGTTTACACCGATGGCGATGCTAAATTTTATAGCGATCGCAGCTACGATGTCAGCAAATTAGAACCAGTAGTTGCTAAACCTCATTCCCCCGACAACCGCGACTTAGCCAGAAATTGCCGCGATGTAAAAATTGACCGAGTTTATATCGGTTCTTGCACCGGCGGCAAAACTTCCGATTTCCTCCACGCTGCCAAACTTATTAAGGGAAATCAAGTCAAAGTTCCGACTTATTTAGTGCCTGCAACTCAGAAAGTTTACGAAGATTTGTTTACCCTTAAACATGAAGGTCAAACATTGTCTGAGATTTTCTTAGCTGCTGGTTGCATCGAACCTGCTGCACCTTCTTGTGCAGCTTGTTTGGGCGGGCCAAAAGATACTTTTGGGCGCTTGAATGAACCGGAAATTTGCGTTTCTACAACTAACCGAAATTTCCCTGGTCGGATGGGGAATAAAGAAGCGCAAGTTTATCTGGCTTCGCCTTATACGGCGGCCGCATCTGCGCTGACGGGATATGTAACTGACCCTCGCGAGTTCATGTAGGCTTTATGTAGGGTGGGCGCTGCTGCGTGATGCCTTGAGTCTCAATCCTCAAATTTGGCAGCAGCGCCCACCTTACAGTTACGGTAAATATAAAGCGCCCACCTTACTGTAAATATAAAGACGAATCTATGGCTGAATATCGGCGAATGTACTTACCTGGTAGCACAGTCTTCCTAACCTTAGTAACGTATAATCGCACACCAATATTTTCAAACCCAGAAAATGTATCCCGACTACGCTTAGCTATAGCAGCAGTTAGAGCCAAAAGACCCTTTGAAATTACTGCGGCTGTTGTTTTACCAGAGCACATACATTTTCTGTGGACTCTTCCTCCTAATGACTCTGACTATTCTAAGCGAATAGCGAGACTTAAAATTCTTTTTACACAGTCCTTACGAGGAGTGCGATCGCTCCCTCAGAATATATCAAATTCACGTCGCAAACACCGAGAAAGTGATGTTTGGCATCGGCGATTTTGGGAACACACTATCCGCGATGATGAAGACTTTGAACAACATCTTAACTATATTCATTACAATCCAGTTAAGCACGGTCTAGTTTTGTGTCCTCACTTGTGGCCGTATTCAAGTTTTACTCTGTGGGTGCGAAAAAGTATATATCAGAATGATTGGTGTTGTAGTTGTTATGACTCAGAGCCAAAGATACCCAATTTCATCGCAATTTCCAAGCAGATTGGAGAATAAATTTCTAAGGGCTTTGGTAGGGTGGGCGCTGCTGCGATGGGCCTTTGGTATTAACCATAAATTAAGGACAGCAGCGCCCACCTTACGAGAAATATGGTGACGGCGATAAATCCCTACGATTCAATGGTTGATTCAGCTAAAAATGAGGAGTAGAAAAACCCGGCGGCGATCGCGCCAGCAATAGGGGCTACCCAAAACAGCCATAACTGCGCGATCGCCCAAGTCTG
>DATGYA010000337.1:0-24674 GCA_035298405.1 Kamptonema sp.
TATTCCCCTAAATAATGACTACAAAATTCCCCTACTTTGGAGTGCAGAGGAAATTTCTTCTGAATCTAGTCAATCTTCAGAACGACCTTCTGCTTTTGCCTTCAATTACCCGAAGTTGATCCCCTATAAATTTTTACACGACCGAGTTCAGCAAGCAGCTTATTTACTAATTCCAGAAGACAGTAAGAAAGAAGTTCATCTGCGATTAGGCAACCTGTTACTAGCAAATACCAATACAGAAGAACTAGAAGAAAATATTTTTGATATAGTTAATCATCTTAATAGGAGTTCAGATATAATTGACAGTCAGATAGAAAAAGATAAACTTGCTGAATTAAATTTAAAATCTGGTATAAAAGCGCAGGCATCAGCAGCCTATCAATTAGCACTTAGTTACTTGCAGAATGCGATCAAACTACTTAAACCAAATCAATCGGGCATCCCTCAAAATTTACAAATTCCTTTATTACTCCAAGAAAATCCTTGGGAGAGAAACTATGATTTAACATTAAAGCTGTATATAGAAGCTAGTGAAACAGCCAGCTTTTGTGGTAATTTTGAAGAAGTAGAAAAATTGACTCAGGTTATATTGCAATATGCTAGAAATGTGCTGGATCAAGTGAAAAGCTATGAAATTAGGCTTCAAGCTTATTTTCAGCAAGCAAATAAGGGTGATGAATTCATCAAACAAGGATTGCAAGCAGTAGAACTGTTAGGAATAAAACTTCCAGATCAACCAAATTCTAAAGATTTAGAAATTCGTTTAAAAGAAGTAAAAGCACTTTGGGTAAACCGTAATATTGAAGATTTAGTTGCCCTGCCAGAAATGGCAGATCCCCAAAAACAAGCAGCTATACAGATATTATTTCACATGGCTACTGTTGCTTCTATAGAATTTCCTGAGATTTATCCTTTTTGTTTACTTGAATCGATAAATTTACTACTGGAAAATGGCAACTATTCTGGTTCTAGTGCTATTTACGCTGCTTATGGAATGATTTTATCCGGAGTAGAGCAAGACATTGATGCTGGCTATAAATTTGGTAAATTAGCTATCAATCTTCTAGAAATTTTTAATAGTAAACAATTTGAAGTTAAGGTCATTTATATATTTAATACATTTATAGGACACTGGAAAAAGCATATTAAAGAGTCATTACCATCTCTTTTGAATACATATCAACGTGGCGTAGAGACTGGAGATATTACTTGGAGGTTTTTATCCGCATATATATATTCTTTGCATAGCTACTGGATTGGTAAAGAATTGTCTATCTTAGAAGAAGAGATTATTAAATATAGAAATGCTTTATATGATGATAAATATAAACAAGAATTAGGATTGCGTTGGCTTGAATTAATTTACCAACCAGTCTTTAATTTGCTAAACAAAGTAGAAAATACTCACGTTTTAGATAACGAAAACTATAATGAGAAGATGATGTTGTCCTTTTATAAGGAAGTCAATGATATCCAAGCCTTGTGTTGGTTTCATATTAACAAAATATTTATATGTTATTTATTTCATCAATATCAGGAAGCCATAGAAAATGCAACGGCAGCGGAAGCATATTTGAGTATAGCAATGGGCTTGTACACAGTACCTATATTTTATTTCTATTCTTCCTTAAGCCTATTAGCCACAGTTCCTAATTTTACAGAAAGTGAAAGCAGTGAGATTTTTATAAAAATTGCCGAAAATCAAGAGAAAATGGCACTATGGGCCAGCCATGCTCCAATGAATTTTCAGCATAAATTCGATCTAGTACAAGCAGAGAAAGCAAGAGTATTAGGGCAAAATTGGGAAGCTCAAGAACTTTATGAGAAAGCTATCCAAGGTGCAAAAAAATACGAATTTATTCAGGAAGAAGCCCTAGCCTACGAACGCGCCGCAGAATTCTATCTATCACTAGGTAGAGAAGAAATCGGTCAACTATATCTCAGAAATGCCCATTATTGCTACACCCAATGGGGAGCCAAAGCCAAAGTTACAGCCTTAGAAACTGAATATCCCCAGTTGCGAGTCCGCATAACCAATAGAACAGAAACTAACCGCACCAGTACCACTTCTACTGGTAGCAATGGAGAAGTCCTAGACTTAACAACCGTCATTAAAGCCTCCCAAGCTCTCGCCGGGGAAATAGTGCTAGACAAATTACTAGCCAAACTAATGCAGTTTGCCATTGAAAATGCCGGCGCTCAAAAAGGATATCTGATTTTAGTCAATAACAATAAATTAACAATTGAAGCCGCTAGAGAAGTAGGCAAAGAAGAAGTCACAGTCTTGCAGTCCCAGTCAGTAGAAACCACTGACCTACTCCCCCAAGGAATTATTAACTATGCCATGAGAACCCAAGAAGATTTGGTACTAGGCGATGCAACCCACCAAGGACTATTTATCAACGAGCCTTATATTGTTGAAAATCAACCCAAATCAGTTCTCTGCGCCCCCATCATCAATCAAGGCAAACTAATCGGACTACTTTACCTAGAAAATAATCTCACCACCGATGCCTTTACCGCTGACCGCTTAGAACTACTAAGAATTCTATCAGCCCAGGCAGCAATTTCTATTGAAAATGCCCTCCTCTACCAAACCTTAGAGCAAAAAGTTGAAGAACGGACTGCCCAATTAGCACAGGCTAATAGGGAGATTGTTAAACTAAACGATCGCCTCAAAGAAGATAATCTGCGAATGAGTGCCGAACTGGATATTACTCGCGAACTACAACAAATGATTCTGCCCAAAGAGTCCGAATTGCAACAAATCCCTGGTCTGGATATTGCCGGATTCATGGAACCAGCTACAGAAGTCGGCGGCGACTACTACGATGTGCTCAATCAAGATGGACGGGTTAAAATCGGCATTGGCGATGTCACCGGTCACGGACTAGAAAGTGGTGTCGTAATGATTATGGCGCAAACTGCGGTGCGAGCATTATTAGCGAATAATGAAACTGATTCAGTGCGCTTTTTAAATGCAGTCAACCAGACAATTTACGGTAACGTCCAGCGGATGAATGCTGATAAAATGCTGTCTCTGGCTTTACTAGACTATCAGGATGGTACTATACGCATCAGCGGACAACATGAGGAAGTAATTTTAATCCGTGCCGATGGTAGCCTAGAACTGATTGATACAGTTGATTTAGGTTTTCCGATTGGCCTGGAATCAGATGTTGCTGATTTTATCAATGAATTAGAAATAGTGTTAAATCCTGGGGATGGAATAGTCCTGTATACAGATGGCATTACTGAGGCAGAAAATCTTGATGGAGAACTATACGGATTAGAACGATTGTGTGACGTAGTGCGCCAGAATTATAATTTGTCGGCAACGGAGATGCAGCAAAATATTATTGAAGATGTTCGCCGTTATATTGGCACTCAAGAAGTTTTTGACGACATTACTTTATTAGTCTTGAAACAAAAATAACATTTCAAGGAATTTAATAGATTGTAGGGTGCGTCAGTCCGAAGCGTTTTCCGTATCAGCGTAAGCGATCGCTTCTGACGCACCCTACTTGCTCCACTCTCCGGGGTAAGCACGGGGGCCATTGGTGTTAACTTAAGGTCAAACCATTAGTCCGTCAGGGGTTAAAACCCCTGCCTCATAGCAAAAGTCCTCTGAAGAGGACTAATGAGTTGCTCTAACTTCCTCAGTCCTCTTTAGAGGACTTAAGCTATTAGACAGGGACTTGAGTCCCTGGCGGGGTTTCAGCTTAAGTTGACACCAATACACGGGGGCATTACCCCTACAGATTTCATCCTCCAATTCAGCAATGCCGTTTTGTTTTTGTAGGTACGATTTCAATCGCCCACTGCATACATTACTTTCACATAGTGCAAGAATGTCAGCTAGCAATAAACTTGAGAGCAACACCATTCATGCAATAGCGCTTACCAGTAGGTGCAGGGCCATCATCGAATACATGACCCAAATGCCCGCCACAGCGACGACAATGCACTTCCGTTCTAGTCGTAAATAGGGAATTATCTACAGAAGTTGCGATCGCTCCTGGGATTGGGTCGAAAAAGCTTGGCCAACCAGTACCACTATTAAACTTAGTTTCCGATGAAAAAAGTGGCAATTCACACCCAGCACACGCAAATATTCCCTTCCCATATTCTTTATCGAGAGGGCTAGTGTGAGCGCGTTCAGTTCCATGTTGGCGCAGCACCTCAAACTGTTGAGGTGTCAAAATATTGCGCCACTCTTCCTCAGTTTTAGTGATTTCAAAATTCTCAGTAGAAGCTGCCATAACTTTTGACCTCCAAGGTAAATAGCGCGATAAAAATGTCATGCCTACCATGCTTGCCCCACCTAGTAAAAACACTCTTTTATTCATTATACATCATCCATTGGCTAAACAATTGAAACTTTTTAACTTGTAGGGTGCGTCAGACTTTATTATAGATTGATAGAATCATATTTTTATTTCTGACGCACTCTACTTTATGGATCGCTTGCATAAATCCTATTACTCTTATAGCCCACCAAACCACTCATAACCCCGATCCTCCCAGTAACCTTTTTCAGGCAATAATTCACTAACTAATGTAATTCCTGTCACCCACTTACTCTGTTTGTAACCTAACTTAATTGGAGACGCTAACCGTAAAGGCGCACCATTATCAACACTTAGAGGTTGACCATTCTTCTGATAAACCATTAGAGTTTGCGGATGCAAAGCCGAAGCCATATCCCAACTCTCATAATAGCCATCAGCCGACTTAAAATAAATATAGCGAGCATCCGCCTTTGGTTGAGCAAGAGCTACCAAATCCCTCAGCCGCACGCCACCCCATTGCACAATAGCAGCCCAACCTTCGACACAAACATGGCGAATTGTCATTGCAGTCAGAGGCATCACCTGAATCTGTTCTAGACTCAGATTCAGAGGGCGATTTACCTCACCGTCAATATTGAGACGAAAAGCTTTAACATCAAGCTCTGGAGTCGAGTCAAAAGTATTGATAATTAAGGCATCCGGCTCAATAGCACTAGCAGGAAATTCCGGTACAGGTTTTTGAGGATTCAACAACAAAGCTTCAACACTTTGATTCAGAGGTTCAAAAGTTCTTCCGATATCATATTGCACTAACCCGCAACTGCTCAAAACTAAACCGATACCGGAAAGTCCAGATAATTGTAAAAATTGGCGGCGTTGCCATAAAAGACGAGAGTTTGGAAACATCAGGAAACCTCTACCAAAAAATTGACTTGATCAACCGAACTCCCCCCACCTTGATGCCCAGCAAAGAGTGAATCAAAGCAAAAATGATGACAGTAGGAACCGATATAAAGTGAACTACTCTCAGTCCTTGCCAACTGCCAAACAAATCTACAATCCAGTGGAATTGAGCAGGTTTATACATTCCCAATCCGCTAAGTAAAGCTAAGAACAAAACCGGAATAATAGCTGTGTAAGCTAAGCGATGCCATGAATAAGTTTTGCGTTTTAGATTCTGAGAATGCTGCAAAGCTTTCAAGTCATTATAGCCAAGAAAACGATGCTGCCAGCGGCGGGTGATGAAAATATAGAGACCGTACCAAACAAGATTGAGTGCGAATAACCACATAGCAGCGAAATGCCAATGTCTACCACCTGCCAACCACCCCCCCAACAAAAATATAGATGGAAATTGCCATCCTCCCCGCCCACCAAACACCGGATTAGCATTATAAATTTGCAACCCGCTGCCAATCATCATCACGAGACTAATGATATTGAGCCAGTGAAATAACTTCGCCAGAGTAGCCTGGTTGGGTAAAGGTCGAGACCGAGATTTTTTAGAAGGCGCAGATGAATCCATACCTAGTGCATCATTGGTAGGCTTTTACTTAATACGAGCTTAACTCTCTTTTGGATTTAAGTATTTTCCAATTTGCATAAAACATCCAATTTCCGGTCATCTCCGTATCTTAAGTAAATCAACAAGGAAGTTACTTTATGAACCATCGCTGGCTGAAGCGACGACAATTACTGTGGTATTTAGGGTTAGGAGTTGGGGGGGCGGCTCTTAGTTTGGGTCTCAAGAAAGAGACGAGCTCAAATGCGGCCCCAACTTCTAGCCCTGAGAATATTTCCATACCACCTGCTGCTAAAAATGATATTTTACTAGCAGCCGATCGCGTTGCAGTTTCACCGTCAGGGCCGCTTTTACCAGAGTTTCAAGGAATTAGTCAGTGGCTAAATTCTGCGCCGCTGAAAATAGCCGATCTTAAAGGCAAAGTCGTGTTAGTGCAATTTTGGACATTTGCTTGCATTAACTGTCAGCGCACTTTGCCCTACATCGTCCGCTGGCATCAGCAATATGCTGAAAGGGGTTTGCAAATTGTCGGCATACATACTCCTGAATTTCCCTTTGAGCGAGATGTCAATAATGTCAAAAAAGCTTTGAAGGAATACCAAATTACCTATCCAGTGCCTCTGGATAATGAATTTAAAACTTGGCTTGCCTACAAGAATGAATACTGGCCGCATTTATTTTTGGCGGATCGACAAGGCATCAGGCGCTATGACCATATCGGGGAAGGAGCTTATGAGGAAACTGAACAAACAATTCGCAGGCTATTAGGATAGTTAGATGGCAATTTCACTTCCTTCTACTGGTGTCGCCTTGCTAGCAGGATTTTTAACAATTATCTCGCCTTGTGTCTTACCAATTTTACCGCTGTTATTAGGACGAAGCCTTCAATCTCATCGCTATGGCCCTATTGCTTTGGTGTTAGGATTAATTGCTGGTTTTGCGGCAATTGGGAGCTTATTGGGATTGACATCAGGTTGGTTTGTCAAACTTGCTAGCATTCTCCGAATTGGCGCGATCGCATTTCTTTTAATTGCCGGAATCAGTACAATTTTTCCGCAGCTTTACCAACTTTTGTTTAAATATTTACACTTTGAACGTTGGCTAAAAGAACCCGCACGACTGGGGTTAATTGGTGAATTTTGGCTGGGAACTCAACTCGGATTGCTTTGGACACCTTGCGCTGGGCCCGTTTTGGCGAGTATTCTGGTTATAGCTGTTGTCAATCCTCAGCCTATAACTACTTTCTCGTTATTAGTTTTATACGGTTTGGGAGCTGGTTTGCCGCTGCTAGGAATTGCCTATGGAGGGCGCTATTTCAGTCAGCACTTATTAGGTTTGCGTCCCCATAGTGCAGCCTTACAAAGAATCGGCGGGATAATTATTGTACTCAGTGCGATCGCGATCGTTTTGGGTTGGGATGTCAAAATACAGCTTTGGTTAGCTCCATTTTTTCCAACTCTGTCACTTTAAGTATAGTTTGAGTCAAGAAAATTAGATCGTACCTCATTTAACGAAAGGCAATCGCACCTTCTGCTAAGCTACTCCATAGCCAGTATAGGGACGCTTGTAAGGTGGATGTAACCCTAAAACTATATCCTCTTTGGGTACTCCCATCTCGACTAATTCTTGTCCGAGATCTGCTTCTGTCATATTGCGTTGAATCCAGATTTTACCATCCTTGATATCTAAGTGAATGAAACAGTTATAAATCCGTTTGTAGCCATCCCATCCAATATCTAAAATTTGATAATGATCGTGTTCTGTATCAAACACAAGCTGAGACTCAACATTCAAGTCTGAATTATTATCGAAACTGGCATGAGAGGTTAATAGTTGGCGGATAAAGTTGCGATACTGATCTATTCTTTCCATGCAATGATTACCTCCTGAACTGGATCGTAGGCAATTAATTTCACTTGATACTGTCTGACAGATTCCTGAGTGAATCGTTCTTGAAAAAATGATTCAAATATATCGATAGGAACTGCTAGATAGAGAGTTCTATCTGGTTCGCTCATTTGCAATCCTAATCGGTAGTTCAAAAACTGTCCTAACGCTGAATGAAAGTCTGTAATCGCTGATGGATTGAGAAAGCTTTTGATTTCAACAGCAATCTTTCGTCCAACCTTTTCAGCGGCAAATACTTTTTCTGCTGCTAGATCTATCTCCAACTTCACCTTATCTATCTTGAGGATCAGCGGATCTGCCGTAATGATCCACTGTTCCTTCAGCAGTGCTTGTTTGACAGCATCATGGAATAGGTCTTTGGCAGCCATCGTTTTTTCACAGCATCTAGACTGTTATTATAAAGGCGATCGCACCTCAATTCAAGTCAGGGCGATCGCTTCTTCTTAAAAAAGTTGGTCAGAAAGAAATCGTGTAATGCAAGCAGAAGGGCGTTAACAAAGCCATCTCTAGGAATCAGACTGACTCATCAGATAGAGCCACATCTGCTTGCTAGGGGAGGTACAGATAGCTATTTCTTCATAGCATCAGGACTTTTCATAGCATCGGGACTCTTCATCGCATCAGGACTTTTCATCGCATTGGGACTCTTCATCGCATCAGGACTCTTCATAGCATCAGGACTTTTCATCGCATCGGGACTCTTCATCGCATCAGGACTTTTCATCGAAGCTGGGGAAGCACTAGGAGATGCTTCATTGGCACTATTAGGACTAGAGCAGCCATAGATACTCGCTGTTAACGTCAGACCAACAATTAAATAAAGCACTTTCCGGTTCATATTTTTCTTCCACACTTTGAGTAATCTTGATTTAAGAGTCATCAGACAAGAACTAATGATGGCTCCTATTATAGTACGGATTGCTCCTGAGATTGGATGATGAATCTCTTACCTTTCCCAATCCCTACTCCCCTTTCTCCAGTGCCTTATGTAAGATTAATATACATCCAATTAGCTCTGGTGGTCGTATTTAAGAAGATGGAGTCAAATTTTTTCTAAAGACATGGTTGCTGCTATCACTAAAACCCACTTAAAATTATCAGTTTAGGTCAGTTCTACGAGAAACCTATGGATTTGAACCCAGCCGAACCCAGTGTGGACAACCCTGACAAAAAAACTGACGCTGAATTATTTCAGTTAATGAATCTGGGTCAACCCTCTGCCTTGGGCATTCTGTATAACCGATATGGCAGCTTAGTCTACAGATTGGCACTGAGAATCCTCGCAAACCCTCAAGAAGCAGAAGACCTAACTCAAGAGATTTTTCTCAATCTTTGGCATCGGGGCACATACAACCCAAGTCGTGGTTCTCTGAGTAGCTTTTTAACAACTATGACGCGATCGCGAGCTATTGATAAACTGCGATCGCGCAGCACTAACTTAAAATTTCTCCAGCGATGGAGTCAGATAATGGCTACCGAAAATTATCATATTATACCTTTTGAGTCAGCTTCTTTGAGCGAGCGATCGCAGTATGTTCGCGATGCCTTAACTCAACTTCCCGAAAAACAAAGACAGGTTTTGGAGATGGCTTATTATGACGGTTTAAGTCAATCAGAAATCGCAGCTCAACTTAGTACACCACTAGGAACAATTAAAACTTGGTCTCGCCAAGGTTTATTAAACTTAAGAAAAAACTTACAAAATTTGATTGGCTAGTTGCAATTATGACAGAGCCTTTAGTTCCTGAACGCTTGGAAGAATTGATGGCAGGTTATGTACTCGGCAACCTCAACCCTGAAGAAGCTGAGGAATTAACGCGGTTGCTTACAGAAAATCCGGCATTAGCGACAGAAGTAGATCGCTTACAAGAAGTTCTAGAAGTTATGCCTTATGCTTTACCTGAGATTGCACCGCCATCACACCTTTATTCCGCAATCATGGAAGCTGCAACGACTACTAACGTTGCAGTAAAAAATCCCACTATTTCGGAAAATCCTAACTCATTGCCCCAGAAAAAATTGAAGCTATTACCTATAAGGTGGAGTCTTATTGTTGGTAGTGTCGCGGCACTATTGGCGTTAGCAGTTGGTTTGGATAATTACCGACTCCGGCAACAAATAACAAAACTTGAGGCTCAGGTAGTGCGACAAAAAGATGTAATTGCGATGCTACAACAGCCTAATACTCATCTAGTTTCTCTCAAAGGGATGGCTCAAGCATCTGCGGCTTCTGGAAGTATTGTAATCACACCTGGTGAACCGAAAGCTGTTTTAATTTTAAAAAACCTTCCGGTTTTACCATCAGGTCAATTTTATCAGTTATGGTCGGTTACTAACAATGAAAAAATTGCTTGGGAACAGTTTAATACTAATGAAAGAGGAACAGTTTTTGTGAAACTTTCTCTGCCTGCTAATACGGAAGTAACTACATTAGTTGTCACTATTGAAGCATCGCCTATACTTAAAGATCCTGCTGGCCCGATGGTAATGACGGGGACTCTCTAACAGCTAATTGTTAGTTGTTAGTTGTTAGTTGTTAGTTGTTAGTTGTTAGTTGTTAGTTGTTAGTTGCGCCCTGTCTCCCTATCTCCCCCATCTCCCCATCTCCCCATCTCCCCATCTCCCCATCTCCCATTGCTAAAGCTGCCTTATTTTCAATTGTAGGGAAGTAACTGTGAAACGCCAAGTCAAAATTACAGAAGCAACAGCGAGTCCTAATACCAAACCTAACCACAAACCTACACCGCCCCAATGTAGTTGGATTCCCATAATATAACCGCTGACTAACCCTACGCACCAGTAAGATAAAAATCCAATTAACATGGGAACTTTTGTATCTTTCAAACCCCGCAAAGCCCCAGCCGCTATTACTTGAATTCCGTCAAAAATTTGAAACATTGCTGCAACTCCCAGCAGAGAAATAGCAGTTTTCACCACGTTCAAGTTAGCCGGATTATTGGTATCGATATACATAGCCACAATTTTGTCAGGAATAGTCCAGAAAAGTAGGGCGGTGCAGCTCATAAATATAGCTCCAATTGCAATTCCCACATATCCCGAAAGTCTTGCTCCATCAGCATCGTTTCGCCCTACCATCTGACCAACTCTCATCGTTGTTGCGTAGGAAATACCAACGGGCACCATAAAAGTAATTGCGGCAGTTTGCAAAGCAATTTGATGTGCTGCTAAGCTAACAGTTCCCAAATATCCCATCAACAAGGCTGTGACTGCAAATAGCCCAGTTTCTACTGTAAATAGTACGCCAATAGGCCATCCCAAGCGGATCAGTTCTCCCAATATTTTAATATCAAAATGCAGCAAGTGTCGAAAAATTTTGTAGCTTCTTAATTTCTGATTAATTAAAATAAAACCAGCCGCGGCTGCGAATGTCACCCAAAAAGAAATTGTACTTGCCCAACCAATTCCGGCTAAACCGAGAGCAGGAAAACCAAATTTACCAAACATCAGCACGTAATTACCAACTACATTTAGCAACACGCCGCTGACTGTAATTACCATCACTGAATGAGGTCGATTGAGTGCCGAAACAATATTTTTTAATACTGCAAATCCGACAGCGGCGGGAAAGCCCCAAACAATAGAGCGGAGATATGTTTCTGCTAAAATAACATTGGTCGGTTCTTGACCCATAAGCATGAGCAGGGGGCCAAAGTACCAAATTAGTAACATGACTGGTATTGAGAGGGCTATTGACAACCAAAGTCCTTGAGAAGCAAGACGACTTAGGCGGTCAATTTCTCCACTGCCAAAAGCTACGGCTGCAAGTGCTCCGACAACTGAAATTATGCCAGTAATAATCAAGAGGAGAGTAGAAAAAGGTACTGCACCCAAGGCTCCAGCAGCTAAAGTTTGAGTTCCGAGCCAACCCATCATTAGAGTGTCAAAAAAATTGGTGGCGGCTTGTGCTAGTTGGGCGGCTGCTAAGGGAATTGCTAAATGTAGACAGGCTTTGGCTTCTGATAAAATATTTGGTTTGAGTAGGGAGCGATTCATTAAAATAATGGGAAAGATAGAAAATAATATAGAGTTTAGATTAAAGACTTAATTAGATTAACACATCACCCAATTGGATGAAATTTGAGATGGAGTTGGTGGTGTTGAATAGGAAAATATTTAAGGTTGCTCAAAGGCGATCGCGCACTTAAAAAGCTTTCCTCGAATAACTTACGCTGCTGCGGAGAGTTCGTTGACAATCTTGACTCGACCTTTAATTACCGATCGCAGTAGTCGGTTGGCAGCACTTCTGTCATCATCATTGAGGGTGTCATCGAAGGAAGCCGCCATCAAACCGTAGCGATCGGCTAGAGTTAAAACGCCAGTATCAGTTACGGAGACAAGGATTTCAGAGATAGCACCGGGAAGAAGTTGGAGTGGAGGCATGGGTTTTTTTCTGAACTCTACTCTTTTATAATCTCTTGTTTCCCAAAACTGAAGGGTGATTTTTATAGTGGAGAAGTCGTGACATTTTAGGCAAATAGGCGCGATCGCAACACCTCTGACCCTGTGAGAAGATAGTCTAAGAGTTTGTGAGTCGAGTCACAATTAGTAATGGCTAATGGCTAATGGCTAATGGCTAATCGCTAATGGCTGATGACTAATGGCTAATCGTTCTGCCTTCTCTATTCCACCATGTCTCAACCTTTACAGCATCCCCAATCTTCCGCACCCATCCTCGCTCTCGACTTCGGCGGCACCAAGCTAGCAGCCGCAATTGTGGCGGATGGCGGTAGAGAGTGGCTAAAACAGAGGCGTGTGTTATCGCCACCCCAGGCTGACGCTAAAACTGACTTAGACATCGCACGGGAAATGATTCAAGATTTGCTGTCAGGGGAAAAACCCGCCGCGATCGGAGTTAGTTTTGGTGGCCCCGTAGACGCATCCACAGGCACTATCCGCTTATCCCATCATGTCCCTGGTTGGGAAAATATCCCGTTACGGCAGATGCTAGAAAAAGAATTCGGTGTACCTGTGAGTGTGGACAATGACGCTAACGTTGCAGCTTTGGGAGAATATCAGTTTGGTGCAGGTGTGGGTTGCGAACATTTGTTTTACATCACAGTCAGTACCGGAGTTGGCGGTGGCTGGATACTCAACAAGCGTCTCTGGCGCGGGACAGCAGGCATGGCTGGGGAAATCGGCCATACTGTGGTAGATCCGATGGGCCCTCTGTGTTTGTGCGGAAAGCGGGGATGTGTTGAGCGATTGGCTTCTGGGCCTTACATTGCTTTGGCTGTGAGAGAGGAATTGCGCGATCGCCCCTCTCAAGGTAAAATCCTGCGAAGTCTGGCAAAAGACAACGAAGAGGCAATTACTGCTCAATTGGTTAGTCAAGCAGCAACAGAGGGAGACGCGATCGCCATTAAAGCACTCGATCGCGCAGCTTGGGCATTAGGAGTCGGTATTGGCAATGCAGCAAATTTAATAAATCCCCAGCGATTTGTATTAGGGGGTGGTGTCACGAAAGTAGGTGAAAGATTTTGGGAAGTACTGCGGCGAGTCGCGAAGGAGACAGCTTTGCCAGAAGTTGATTTTGATATTTTACCCGCGGCTTTAGGCGATGATGCACCACTTTGGGGAGCAGTAGCTTTAGCTTTGTCTGGGATGTAACGATCGGATTTGATATTAGCTATACGATGGATATTTGATGTTTTAACTATTTACAGCGATCGCTTTGGGATGTTGAAACTGTTGAATTAGCCATGTTATTAAAATCAGGCTCGCTCATAAAAACCTCCAAAGACCATTGCGGTTGATCTGAAAGTCAATCGGAGTGCGATCGCCTTCCCCATCCTTCTGCACTCATCAACGGTATGAGAAGACTCGTAGATTTACACTGCCGCTTCACCGTTACTATCTGCTGCTTGCATTTGCCGCTGAACTGCTGCTTGGATTTTGGCATCAAAGTCAGGATCGTCTACGGTCGTAATAATATGACGCGGGCGGTAACTGAGTCTATCCAAATAGGCTCGAAGAGCCATTTTGTCTTGACGATGTCTGAGAAAATATTGCCTTAATTCCTCATCGGACATAGCAGCATAGTTAACTTGACTCATCAGAACACCTCGCCATTTGGAGTAATCTGGAATTCAAGGTTTTCAGTATTTCCAGCTAAAACATACAGGTTGCTTGTTCGGTCATCAATGCAGACAAGGTGTATGGGCTGAAACATAATATACGTTAGCCAATAGCTAAGACGATATAAACCTCTCAGTTGAGCATTAGTAGGCATTCAAACCACTCACTCGACACGCCAATTATTCTAGCACCTGCCGTTCGCGATCGCAACGGATTGATCGTTGATTCATTCTCTAATGAGACAAGATTTGTTACGCTTTTACCCAATTAACGAGGAAGAGGTGAATTATGCAATTTGAAATGTTTTCGGAAGTGAGTTTAAAAGAGGATATTGCTGAATACAATTTGCCCAAAGGAACTTCAGCCATTATAGTAGATTACTGCCCCAGGCCGCCGGAACAGGAAGATGGCTATGTTTTAGAGGTATTGAATGAAGAAGGTAAGGCGTTTACAGTTATTGCTGTAGCAGCTTCAAAAATTGAACGAATAGTGGGAGAATTGGATGTAGAGGAAAAAGTGGAAGTTTTCAGAAGTTGACGCGCGATCGCTTTCCATCCAATCATCGCATGATAATGATGGAAATGGATAAGATTGTGGGGAAAAAGAGGTTGGGTTGATGCAAGGAAACCCAAGCTAAAAGAGACTGTTATTGCTAAATAATTTGTAGATATGGTATAATAACTGATAGTTTATGAAGTCTCAAAGGGAAACAATGCTAAATATTGAATATCTTACCAGTAAAGATGGAGAGGCGATTGTTTGAATAAAGCTATGAATGAAGCTGTTAATACTCCTTTGCTCGATCGAGCGATGGCTTTAGCTTATCTTGAGGAGTAATTATCTGGAAAATTCAATACCGTCAGGCTTTTCTAAAAGACTTGAAGCAACCAAGGAGTGTTGATTGACTATGATAGAAATGGAAAAAATTATGCAAGTCATTCGGACTATTGCTAGTGAATTTAAGCCAAATAAAATTATTTTATTTGGTTCTTATGCTTATGGAAATCCTCAAGATGACTCAGATGTTGATTTGTTAGTAATTTTACCATACAAGGGGAGTAATTTTCGGAAAAGTTGGGAAATTTTAAATAAAGTTCAACCGAAGTTTGCCATAGATTTATTAGTGCGAACTCCTGTAGAGGTAGAGCAACGCCTCGCCTGGAATGATTTTTTTTTGCGGGAAATCATGGAAAAAGGAAAGGTTATTTATGAATCCGCTAACAGTTGAATGGATTGATAAAGCTGAGGGTGATTTTACTACAGCTTTGCGGGAGCTACG
Organism: Kamptonema sp.; assembly: GCA_035298405.1. Classification (GTDB taxonomy): domain Bacteria; phylum Cyanobacteriota; class Cyanobacteriia; order Cyanobacteriales; family Microcoleaceae; genus Kamptonema. Next base: position 15,098 of record DATGYA010000337.1, read on the forward strand.
AGCCAGGAAATCTCCTAACTATGATGCGGCCTGTTTTCATGCTCAACAGTGTATTGAGAAATATCTGAAAGCGCGTTTGCAAGAATCGGGAATTGCTTTCAGTAAGACTCATAATTTAACAGTTTTATTGGATTTACTTTTACCTATGGAGCCTACTTATGATACTTTTCGCCAGAAACTTTTAGCATTAACAGTTTTTGCAGTTGCTTATCGCTATCCAGGGGCTTCGGCTGATAAAGATACGGCGCGTGAAGCATTAAAGTTTTGTAAAGAAGTCCGGCAAGAAATTAGGTTAAGTTTGAGTTTGAATCCATAAAAAAGCGATCGCACTCCATCCAAAACAAAAATACTGCCATTCACACCTTAACTCTCACAGGTTTAGAAACTACAGCCGCAAGGGAAATTTTCAAAGAACAAGGCTTAGAACCACAAGACAACTGGACTCTACTAATTAAACAATAGATTTACTCAACGCATTGCCATCTCTATCGCGGCGTTGTTTCATCCAAAAACACGAAAATCTTTACACACTGCCACCTGTACTAAGGCAGTATATTAAAACAGTACCATAACACTTCTACGACTAATGCAACTGGCATATATGGTAGGGTGCGTCAGCTATAAAAGTTACTAGATCAGGACTTACACACCCAACCAAAGAAACCGGTTTTTTTTACGAAAATACTTTGTTGTGACGCACAGATTGTCTAAAAAACCCGGTTTCTGGAGCCCCATGCGTAACTCCTGTAGATATGGGAAAATTTTATGTACTGACGCACCCTACAATCTCGTCTCATTTAGACTTGCTATATCATTTTTTCCAGCAACTCTAACAGAGATGAATCCGTAAAATCTGTAGCTACACTTTGCGCTCCAGCTTCGTACAAATCCTCAGACTCATGAGTGGAGGCAATGCCAACAGTAAAAATTCCTGCTCCCACAGCGGCGATAATTCCAGAGGGAGAATCTTCAAAAGCTAAAGCTTGCTCAGGAACAATATTTAAGCTGCGAAGTGCCAACTTATAAGGTGTGGGATCTGGCTTACCTGCTGTGGTTTCTTCAGCCACAATTACAGGTTTAAAGCTTTCTGTTAACCCTAAAGCTGATAGCATAAAATCGACATTTTTACGAGGTGCATTAGTTACTAATCCCCGCTTCAAGCCATGTTGTTCTGTCCACAAAAGTACCTCATCCAGTCCGGCTAAACGTTTGAGTTGGGGCCCTAATTCACGAAAGCGGGTTTCTTTATCCTCAGCAAGCTGCATTACTTCTTCTGCTGACAGTTGAGGAAGTATCTTAGGGATAATAGTTGGGTTGAGGCCGCCGCTGATCCGGGTTTTGTAGAAATTTTCATCGATTTCTATGCCGTAATCTCTTAAGATCTCCTGCCAAATTTTATAATGTATGGGGTCAGTGTTAACGAGAGTACCGTCTAAGTCAAAGAGAATTGCCGCTAGCATAGATTAATTTTAGATGGATAAGTCTTAATTATAAGGGTTTGATGTAATTACTATTAGTGTGGACATGACAATTATATAGCAATCTCAAGGTGATTAGGAGGTTATTAATTGCTGAAATCATTAACAGAAATTGCATTTTTATATTGACTTATTCCCTTTCTCCCTTCCCTTTCATGTAGAAACTGCATCGTTCTTATCGATAAACTTCATAATAGTTCATCTTTTGTAACATTAGCTACGAATAAGTCTGAATCCGCAACCTACAGTGTTGCGTAACAAGAGTTAACACAGTTCGATAAACGGTAGCAATTGATACCTTTCGCCTGTTGTGACTCCATCAGTAAAGCTTACCAAGCCCATGCAGAGTAAGGATTTACAAACTTCAGAGGAATTGAAGTTGAGTAACTAAATATACGGTTTTAATTCAGTAGAACCACTAACGTTAGCTCAAAAATCCATCTTTCATCCTCCAAGCTCAGATAGGACTTACGCAACTCGCACTATTAAGGTTGGTTGAGAGGTCAAAACCCTGATTTTATCAATCCATAACTAAAGTCTGACGCACCCTACAAGCTGATTTCAGTGTGCCAGTTGCTTTAGTTCTGTTAGAGTTCCCCACCAAGTAACAAAAGAGGGTACACCCGTGACACAGACAGCAGAACCGCAAGCAGGTGTTAACAAATTTGAAAAATTAAAAGCTGATAAAGACGGTCTCGCGCTCAAAGCTGAACTCGCTAACTTTGCTGCGATTGGCTGGGAAGCAATGGACGAAACCGATCGCGATTATCGCCTCAAATGGTTAGGGATATTCTTTAGACCAGTAACTCCTGGCAAATTTATGATGCGGTTGCGGTTGCCAAACGGCATCATCACTAGCAATCAAATGCGAGTTTTAGGTGAAATCGTGCAGCGGTACGGGGATGACGGTAGCGCAGACATTACTACCAGACAAAATCTCCAACTACGAGGAATTCGCATCGAAGATGTGCCCGACATTTTCCGCCGCCTCAAAGAGGCTGGGATGACTAGCATCCAGTCAGGGATGGACAACGTTCGCAATATCACTGGTTCGCCAGTCGCAGGATTAGACGGCGACGAACTCTATGATACGCGGGAGTTGTGCCGCCAAGTTCAAGATACGATCACCAATGGCGGCGAAGGCAATCCCGCTTTTACTAATTTGCCGAGAAAGTTTAACATCGCGATCGCAGGTTGTCGCGATAACTCAGTACACGCGGAAATCAACGATATCGCCTTCATCCCCGCTTTTAAAGACAATATTTTCGGCTTCAACGTCTTAGTCGGCGGCTTCTTCTCCGCTAAACGCTGCGACGCGGCAATTCCTCTGAATGCTTGGGTTGAACCTAGTGGTGTTGTCGCTCTTTGCGAAGCAATATTAATTGTATATCGCGATCGCGGACTGAGAGCCAACCGCCAAAAGTCCCGCCTGATGTGGCTAATCGACGAATTGGGACTAGAACAATTCCGCGCCGAAGTCGAAACACAACTCGGCAGCACCCTGCAAACAGCAGCCATCAAAGATGAGATCGTCTGGGAAAAACGCGATCACATTGGCGTGTACGCGCAAAAACAGCCCGGATTAAATTACGTCGGCCTCCACATCCCCGTCGGGCGGCTGTACGCCCCAGATATGTTTGACTTAGCAAGGATGGCGGATGTCTACGGTAGTGGTGAAATCCGACTCACTGTTGAGCAAAATGCGATCGTTCCCAACGTCCCCAACTCCCGACTAGAAACATTCCTCCAAGAACCGTTACTTGAGCGTTTCTCCGTCAATCCCGATCCCTTAACGCGATCGCTAGTTTCTTGCACCGGCGCACAATTTTGTAACTTCGCATTAATTGAAACCAAAAATCGCGCCTTAGCAATGATTAAAGAATTAGAAGCCGAATTATCCTTCCCCAAACCAGTGAGAATTCACTGGACAGGTTGCCCCAACTCCTGTGGACAACCCCAAGTAGCAGACATCGGCTTACTCGGTACAAAAGTCCGCAAAAATGGCAAAACACTAGAAGGCGTTGACATTTATATGGGCGGCACAGTTGGCAAAGATGCCCATCTCGGTAAGTGCGTACAAAAAGGTATTCCTTGCGAAGACCTAAAACCAGTTTTGCGCCAACTATTAATCGAACATTTCAACGCCCAGCAAAATGCAGTGGAACAGTTAACGGTTAACGGTTAACGGTTAACAACTAACAACTAACAACTAACAACTAACAACTAACAAAAATAATGACCAAACTTTCACGCCGCAAATTCATTATCACCGCTGGAACAACTGCCGCAGCTACTCTACTCGTTCATGGTTGTACATCTGGTTCTAATAGTTCTACAAGTGCTTCTAGCAGTCCCAGTGCAAGTACATCTCCTTCAGCCGTACCTGCTACTAACATCAACCCCGCAGATGCTCCAGAAGTTACAACAGCAAAATTAGGGTTCATCGCCCTAACTGATTCTGCACCGCTAATCATTGCCAAAGAAAAAGGCTTATTTGAAAAGTACGGCATGAAAGATGTGCAAATTGCAAAACAAGCATCTTGGCCCGTAACTCGCGATAACTTAGAACTAGGTTCTAGCGGTGGTGGCATTGATGGAGCACACATTTTATCACCTATGCCTTACATGATGTCTTTAGGGACAATTACTAAAGGCAATCAGCCAGTACCTATGTATATTATGGCCCGGTTAAATACTAACGGTCAGGCAATTTCGCTTTCCAAAAAATACCTAGATTTAAAAATAGGTACTGATAGCAAAGCACTGAAATCAGCTTTAACTAAAGAATCTAAGTTTGCTATCACCTTTCCCGGCGGAACTCACGACCTCTGGATGCGCTATTGGCTAGCCGCTGGTGGTATTAATCCAGATACTGACGTTTCAGTAATTCCAGTACCACCACCGCAAATGGTTGCTAACATGAAAGTCGGCAGCATGGAGGCTTTTTGCGTCGGGGAGCCTTGGAACGCGCAATTGGTGAATCAGAAGGTAGGTTACACGGCTTTAATAACAGGTGAACTGTGGAAAGATCACCCAGAAAAAGCCCTAACTTTAAGAGCTGATTGGGTAGACAAAAATCCTAAAGCTGCTAAGGCAATTACAATGGCAGTTTTGGAGGCTCAGCAGTGGTGTGACAAGCCCGAAAATAAAGACGAGTTGTGCAAAATTATCTCTGAAGATAAGTGGTTAAAAGTTGCAGCTCAAGATATTGTAGGTCGCACCAAAGGTCAGGTTGATTACGGTACTGGGCGTACTGAAGCAAACAGTCCGCTGTTGATGAAGTTCTGGTCAGATAATGCTTCTTATCCCTACAAGAGTCACGATACTTGGTTTTTAACTGAGAATATTCGCTGGGGTAATATTCCTGCTACCACAGACCTTAAAGCGATAGTTAACAAGGTGAATCGGGAAGATATTTGGAAAGAAGCAGCAAAAGCCTTGGGAGTTCCAGCAGCACAGATTCCTGCCACCACTTCTCGCGGTGTAGAAACATTCTTCGATGGTGTTAAATTTGACCCAGAAAAGCCCGAAGAATATTTGAAAGGTTTGGCAATTAAGAAAGCGTAATTGTTAACGGTTAACGGTTAACGGTTAACTGTTAACTGTTACTAATAACTAATAAGCAACTAACCACTAACCACTAACCACTAACCAAGTATGGCAACAAACATTGAGCTAAGTTCAAAAAGCAATAATCCGCTAAATGCTGTTATTTCTTTTTTTAATAAGAACCGTAGAAAGATCGTTCGTCCGCTGGTAGCGATCGCAGTTATTCTGGTAATCTGGCAAATCCTCTGCCACGACCCCAATTCTACTTTGCCGGGGCCGATTAAAATGATCTCAGAAAGCGGAAATCTTATCCTCAATCCTTTCTTTGACAACGGTGGTACTGACAAAGGTTTATTCTGGCAAATTTTAGCCAGCTTGCAGCGGGTAGCTATCGGCTTTACTCTAGCAGCAGTTCTAGGAATAGGATTAGGAATACTGATCGGAACTAATTCGTTGATGTTTGACGCTTTAGACCCAATTTTTCAGGTTTTGAGAACGATTCCACCTTTAGCTTGGCTGCCTATTTCTCTGGGAGCTTTTCAACAATTCAATCCCTTTGATAGTATGGGGCTGAAAACCAGTGAAGTTTCTGCACTATTTGTGATTTTAATTACTGCAATTTGGCCAATTATCATCAACACAACTGTGGGTGTGCAGCAGATACCTCAAGACTACATAAATGTTGCTAGAGTGTTGCGTTTACCCCGCGAAAAGTATTTCTGGAAAATTCTATTACCTTCTGCGGTACCGTACATTTTCACTGGATTGAGGATTGGAATTGGCTTATCTTGGCTGGCGATTGTTGCTGCTGAAATGTTAGTCGGCGGCGTGGGTATCGGCTTCTTTATCTGGGACTCTTACAACAGTTCGCGACTCAGCCACGTTATCCTAGCAGTGATTTATGTGGGTATTGTAGGTTTACTTCTAGATAGGTTGGTTGGTTTTATTGCCTCCAAAGTTGTGCCGGAAGAACAGAAGTAAAGTTTGTTTACGGTTAACAGTTAACCGTTAACTGTTAACGGTTAACTGTTAACAACTAACAACTAACAAGTAACAACTAACAACTAACAATTCTTATGTCAGTATTTGTTGAAGTAGACCACGTCGATCGCGTCTTTGACCTGCCGAATGGCGGTCAATATATTGCTCTGAAAAACATTGATATCAAGATTAAGCAAGGAGAATTTGTCTCCTTAATCGGACACTCTGGCTGCGGCAAATCTACTTTGCTGAATATCATAGCTGGGTTGGACAAACCAAGTCAGGGCGGAGTAATTTTAGAAGGTCGCGAGGTGCGAGAACCAGGGCCAGATCGGATGGTTGTATTTCAAAATTACTCTCTGTTACCTTGGCTGACTGTACGCGAAAATATTGAGCTGGCTGTTGATGAAGTTTACAGAAATCAGCCTAAAGGCGAACGCAAGAGCATTGTAGAACACCACATTAATTTAGTGGGATTGCGACACGCTGCTGATAAGCGACCAGGGGAAATTTCCGGGGGTATGAAACAGAGAGTTGCGATCGCGCGAGCTCTAGCTATCCGCCCTAAATTGCTACTGCTAGACGAACCATTCGGTGCTTTAGATGCCTTAACTCGCGGTGGTTTGCAAGAGCAATTGATGAAAATTTGTGAAGAAAGCAGCGTAACTGCAATCATGGTGACACACGACGTTGACGAGGCATTATTGCTCTCCGATCGCATAGTCATGCTCACCACTGGCCCTGAAGCGCAAATCGGGCAGATTTTAGAAGTGCCAATTCCTCGCCCTCGGCACCGGATGGAAGTAGTCAATCATCCTAATTATTACGCTTTGCGAAATGAAATGGTTTATTTCTTAAACCAGCAAAAACGAGTCAAGCAGCGGAAGGGGAAAAAATCGATGGTTATTGCTCGCAATGGTCTCGAAAAAGTCAACCTAGAACTTGGATTTATTCCCCTGACAGATTGCGCTCCGTTAGTAATAGCAAAAGAGAAAGGTTTCTTTGCAGCGCACGGTTTAGAAGAAGTAAATCTTTCGCGGGAACCTAGCTGGAAAGCAATCGCTAAAGGAGTCGAATCTGGTCGCTTAGATGCAGCTCAAATGGTTGCCGGAATGCCGATTTCTATGACTTTAGGCTTAGATGATAACCCGCCAGTACCCGTATGTACGGCATTAACCTTATCTCGCAACGGCGATGCTATTACCTTTAGCAAGCATTTGTATAGCACGGGTATCAGAACTCTAGCTGATTTTAAGGAAGCGATCGCAGAAAGTCCAGACAAAGTTCATACCTTGGGTACAGTGCATACCAGTTCTATGCACAACCTGCTGCTGCGCTACTGGTTAGCTTCCGGTGGTATAGATCCGGATCTAGACGTGGGTTTGACAGTGATTCCACCACCCCAAATGGTAGCTAATTTGAAAGCAGGTAATATTGATGGTTATTGTGTCGGAGAACCTTGGAACTCCCACGCCGTTAATGAAAATATCGGCTTTGTTATGGCTCGTTCCTTAGATATTTGGCCCGGACATATCGAGAAAGTTTTGGGCGTGACGGAAGAGTGGGCAAATAAATATCCCCAAACTCATATTGCTCTAATTAAAGCGCTTTTAGAAGCCTGCGAATATTGCGATGACAAACGCAATCGCGCCGAGATTTTAGAATTGCTTTGCCAAGAAGAATACGTTGGCGGAGCACCAGAAAATATCCGCCCCGGTTTTATCGATGCCTATGATTCTGGCACTGAATATGAACCGGAGATGCTGTTGAATTTCAACCAGTTTTATGTTGACAAAACTAATTTCCCTGACCGTACTGAGATGTTGTGGGTGATGGCTCAGATGGCTCGATGGGGAATTGTACCTTTTCCTAAGAATTGGGTAGAAATTATAGAGCGAGTTTCCCTACCCGATGTCTTTGGGCAAGCAGTTCGGGAATTAGGTCTGCCGGATGTAGGGCGCGATCGCCGCAAAATTGAGTTATTTGATGGGACGGTATTTAATGCTGATGACCCCATTGAGTATTTGCAAAGCATCAAAATCAAACGCGGTGTTCGCATTGAAGAAATATTAATTGAGTCGATTGGCTCTCAATGTTCTATTCGGTTGCCAGCGTGATCGAAAACAAGGAAGAGGGAAAATTTTTCCCTCTCAACTCTTAAAATTTTCAGTCAGAATTATCAATTACCAAGAATCCGACTATGCAAATTCTAGATAGTAAAACGACACCCAAACCTGAAAGTATTAACCCCGCAAACTTTCTGGATATTGAAGGTGTATCAAAAGTTTATGAAACTCCAAAAGGCCCTTACACTGTTCTTGATGGTGTTAACCTTACTATTAATGAAGGGGAATTTATTTGCCTGATTGGTCACTCTGGCTGTGGCAAATCTACGCTGCTGAATATGATCGCGGGATTTAATCAACCCACTGATGGTCAGGTGCGGTTGAAAGGGGAACGAATTACTGAGCCGGGGCCCGATCGAATGGTGGTATTTCAAAATTACTCGCTTTTGCCTTGGCTGAGTGCAATAGAAAATATCCACTTAGGAGTAGGAACGGTTTTTGCTGATAAATCTCAGTCAGATCAAATGGAAATTGTTAAGGAACATTTGGAACTGGTCGGACTTACTGAGGCTGCTCACAAAAGACCAGGCCAACTGTCAGGTGGGATGAAACAAAGGGTGGCGATCGCGCGAGCTTTAGCTACTCGTCCTCAACTGTTGATTTTAGATGAACCTTTTGGGGCATTAGACCCGATTACTCGCGAAGAATTGCAGGAGGAATTGCTAAAAATTTGGCGCGAACATAAGGTAACGGTGATCATGATTACTCACGATATTGATGAGGCTTTATTCTTAGCCGATCGCGTCGTGATGATGACAAATGGCCCCTCTGCTCACATTGGCGAAGATTTGAAAATTCCTTTCTCGCGCCCTCGCAATCGGGCGAGAATTATGGAAGATCCCCAATACTATGAACTGCGTAATTTCGCTCTAGATTTCCTATTTCGCCGCTTTGCTCATTCGGAGGTGGAAGAGGAGGAAAGTACAGCACCAAGCAGCAGCACTACCAGCAGTGTTCCCCAGTTGGAAGAACCAGAAAAAATAGATAAAACAGCCATTATCTCAAGCACAATATCTTCTGCCGCATCTGCTGCAATCGCTACAAAATCTGTTGCGACGATGCCCTTTAATGCTGTTAAAGCTACAAAGGAGTCAAATAATATGTCATCAGAACCAATTTCGTCTCATGCCTCGCAATCTTCAGAACAGTCGCCAGGAAAAAGTATCGCCTTGGGTGCTGTATGGTTAGCTACGATCATCGGGCTGACTGCGGTCAGTGTTGGTTCAGTTTCTAATATGCAAAAAGAGACAGCAAAAACTGAAGCAACTGCTGCCCCTAGTTCGGAACCTGTGGCGATGGCAAGTTCTGCACCCGCAACTGCGATGGCAAGTTCTGCATCAGCAACTGCGATGGCAAGTCCTGCACCAATAACTGCGATGGCAAGTCCTGCACCAACAACTGCGATCGCAAGTCCTGCACCAACAACTGCGATCGCAAGTCCTG
>DATGYA010000338.1:0-4836 GCA_035298405.1 Kamptonema sp.
TCATTAAACCTTTGCACTAACAGCTCTTGCAAATTATTGGCTAAAACTTGAGCCAACTGCTTGAGCCACAATTGCTGTTGGTATATGTAGCGCTGAGAGAGTGTTTCGACTTGCTGTGACTGCAATTGGCGGTATTGCTCCCGCAGCAAGTCAATCTCCTCAATCAAGCTAGTTTTCTCTGTTTGAAGCCTGGTTATGTCCTCGGCTAACTGACCTCTGACATTTTGATGTAGAGTTTCTAGCTCCTGAATCACAGAATTCAGGACTTCTTCAGCCGATGTTGCATCCCCTGCTCCGGGTGTGAGCGGTTGCCGATCCCCTTGCGCCATTTGCCTGTCACCTCTAATCTATCTGCTCGTTCAGTATTTCTAGTATTTTGGCAAATCCCATCCAAAATACGAGTCAGTTCATCTTAAAGAATGATGACGTTATTTAATAGTAATGCGTGGTTGCAGTTTTAAAGAATAGCGATCGCCCCCTAGAGCAGCAGCAAGGGCGTTTTTTTACACTCTCGTGCTACCGCCATAGATACAATCCGTTAACTCCCTTGGTCAAAGCTGATTTATAAAGTAAAGATCGAGAAAGAGGGGCTAAAGCTCTTACTCCGAACTTTTCAAGAATCTAAGGAAAGGCTCAAGCCCCTACTACGGAATCCTTCCGCTCTCAAATCCAGTTGAATTAACCCTTTTTTTCAACACCCACACAGGCTAGTTTCGTGAGGATAGATAGGATTTCAATAGCCTTATTAACAAGGGGTAATTCAACGATAATCATTCTGATTTAGGCCGCCCACTACTTTACATCCGGGGGCATCAACACTTTGTCAATTACGTGAATAACGCCATTGGTAGTTTTGATATCAGCCTGAGTCACTTTCGCGTTGCCTACAGTAATATTTTTGCCGTTAACTGCAACCTTAACTGGGCTACCTTCAACAGTTTTAACATTTCCTGTCTTCAGGCTGGCAGACAAATGTTCGCCGGGAACTACATGATAAGTCAAAATCTTGGTTAGCTTAGCTTTGTTTGCAGGCTTCAACAAATCGTCCAAAGTACTTTTGGGCAAAGCAGCAAAGGCCGCATCAGTAGGCGCAAAAACTGTGAATGGGCCTTTACCTTTTAAGGTAGTCACTAAGCCTGCCGCTGTCAAAGCCTTCGTCAGAGTTTTGAAATTGGCATTTGCCGACGCAGTAGCGACAATATCCTGCGGTGCAGCAGCGATTTTCACCGATGTCCCAGTAGTGGGCGCTGATAGCGCGATCGCACTCACCTCGCTATTAACACCAGCCTTAGAATTAAGATTTGCCCAAGCCGGAAAGCCAATCAGGGCGCTAGCCCCCACTAATCCTGCCAAACCAGTCAGCCTTTTGATCGAGATTGATAAATTGCGAGTGTTCATGGGAATCAATTGTCTCAGAGTCAAAATAATAGACTTGGAGTTTTGTTAAAGGAATCTTAACAAAAGTCGAGTACTTCAGCAGAATCAACTATTAAATCTGTAACTCAAAACCTCAATCACCGAGCCATTGTCGGGCAAATCAGAAGGTTTGAGCGCGATCGTGTCCTTATCAACGCGGCGCACAGGCGTTCCATTCATCAAGGCCAAAAAGTCATCTAGCGATACCAAGTCACAGGTAGCAGCATCCGCCGCAGGCGTTTTGTAATGAGTGGGAATCACCATCTTCGGTTTAAGGAGTTCCACAGTTTTCTTCGCCTCTTCAGGAGTATAAGCCTTTGCCCCGCCTCCCACCGGAATCAGCAGCAAATCCGGTCGCCCCAGCAAAATTTGTTGCTCAATCCCAAGTTGCCCAGCAATTCCACCCAAGTGCAGAATCTTAACACCTGCCTGTCTCCACATCCAAGCTACATTCACGCCAAAACGCCGTCCGCCTTGGCGGTCTTTTTCTGTACGAATGCCTTCAATTCGCGCCCCATTAAACTGAAAAACGCCCGGTTCATAAAGGAGCCCCGGATTGCCGGAAAATCCATCGATCGCGCCTTCATCAAGCAATCTGCTACTAATCAGAATTAAATCAGTAGCCACCTTCGGAGCACGATATCCAGCGGTACAACCAATTTGGCGAAACGGATTCACCAGTACCTTGAAACCGCCACCAGTAAACAAAAAGCAAGTATGACCCAACCATTGCACCGACAAAGCATCACTGGTTTGTGCTTGATAGCTTTGCCATCCTGATGGTAGACCAGTTGCTAGAGCAGCTAGCAAGCTTGTCTGTGCATAACGCATCAACTGTCGCCGTTTCATAAAAAAAATCTCCGAGAGTGTGGAAACTGCGTACCCGATCCTAAAGCCTTTCCAAAAAATTTCGTAGCAATTGCTTTCCTGAAGTTGTCAACACACTTTCAGGGTGAAATTGAACTCCCTCAATGTGGGGATATTCTCGATGTCGCACACCCATAATAGTGCCATCTTCGACCCAAGCTGTAATTTCCAAAACCTCTGGACAACTCTGCCTTTCAATTACTAAACTGTGATACCGAGTTGCCGTCAGCGGCGATTCTAATCCCCGGAAAACTCCGGTACCAGAGTGAAGAATTGGAGAAGTTTTTCCGTGCATTAAAGTCGGTGCAGAAACAATATTACCACCAAAGACTTGACCAATACTTTGATGACCAAGACAAACTCCTAAAATTGGTATAGTTGCCCCTAACTGCCTAATCAATTCTAGAGAAATGCCCGCATCTTCTGGTCGCCCCGGCCCTGGAGAAATTACAACAGCCGCAGGCTGTAAGTGGCGAATTTCTTCTAAAGAAATTTGGTCATTGCGGTAGACTTCTACTTGCCTTGCCACAGGTAAATCAGCACCCAATTCTCCTAAATATTGAACCAAATTATAGGTGAAGCTGTCGTAGTTATCAATGACTATAATCAACGATCGTACTCCTCAAAGTAAATTGCTACTAATTGGTAATTGATGATTGAACGAGCGCCAATAAAGGAGGAATCAACAGTGTAGCTGCGACTAGGGCAGATACCATTGCTGAAATTAGCACAGCTCCGGCAGCGCAGTCCTTAGCTATTCTAGCGAGGTCATGGTAAGTTTGCTGAACTGTTAAGTCTACCACAGATTCAATTGCAGTATTCAACAATTCCAGTGCTAAAACTAGCCCTATTGTTAACCCAATTACTGCTATTTCCACTGGTTTTAGATGCAAAAAGACGCTCAAGCCAATTGCTAGAGCGCCAATTACAATGTGAATGCGAAAATTTCGCTGGGTTTCAAATGTATAAGTCAATCCCGTCCAGGCGAATTTAAAACTAATCGCTAAATTGGAGGCAACTTGCCATGACAATTCTCGATTGTGTTTTGCCGTTTTACTAGAGCTGTTAAGGGTCGCGTTTGGGTCTGAGGGAACGGGTATAAATTCCGCATTTTCTGAAGAGATTGACGACTGATTTAATTTCATAAACAGCAAACTTAAGTGATGGATATCAGCGTTCCTGAGATATTTAAGATTGGCTTTTTAGTCGCGGTAACTTTTGTAAGTTGTGCCTAAACAGCAATACCAATTATCTGAAGCAAGGTTTCTTGTCGATTGAGCATACTATTTAAACTATCTTCGTCCGGGTGATCCCAACCCAAGAGATGCAAAAAACCATGAGCAGCTAGCCATGCTAGTTCGGTTTGTAAGGGATGTCCTTGCTGCTGGGCTTGGCGGTGAGCTGTATCGACGGAAATTACTATATCGCCTAAATATAGGGGCATTTCTTGGGGATGAGGACAGTTTACCTCTAAAGCGGCGAAAGCTAGTACATCAGTTGGCCGATTTTGCTGGCGATATTGGGTGTTTAGGGTTTGCATTTCCGGATCTCCTGTGAGTCGAAGGCTGAGCTCGTAACTTGGGGCAGGTTCTATATCTGGGGAAAGGGTTTCTAACCATGTTTGAAACCAGGTTTCCCAGGTTTCTGGGGAAATCTGCCCGTCAGTTATACTCGGCACGGCAATCGCACCTAAAGCTAACTGGTTAGATTCCCAGAAACAATCTTGTATAGTCACCTCGATTTCCATGTTTTGTGTTCCTGTGATGTAATTGCCTATAAGCAATTTTTGAGTATTACATGGGTTAATTATGAGTTAAATATTGCCGACACTCAGCGATCGCGATCGCGATTAAATCCCTATTAGGGATTGAAGTATTACGGATGAAAATAGCGATCGATGTATGCCAAACTGATGAGTATTCCTAAAAGGGCGATCGCTGTTAAACCAAAATGAAACAGGGATGTACCCCGCTTACGCACCATATTTCGCATGGCAAGTTTAACGTAACTGGGCTGAGGTGCTATTGCTGTAGGTGCTATTGGGGTTTCGTCTGCTGGCTGAGAGTCGGTTTGAGCAGGTGAGGGCGATTGACTCATAAGTGTTGAGTGTTGATAGTTAATCGTGTCGCCACGATGGTAACAAAAATGTAACGTTTTGTGTAGCAGCTTTTGTTGCTTTCATTCTAGTAAGCGCCGCCCCTCGTGGCTGCCCCGCGAGTCCTTCTGGGTAGGGTAGGTATGGGGCGCAGGGGGTATGACCCAGGGCTGTTTCATTCTCACCCCCAAAATTTAGAGTGGTAGTTTGAAAGTCTCTTCCAGTCAAGCGATCGCCTTTTTTTCTGATGATTAAGCGTAAACTTCGGAAACAAAGGGTAAAACTCTCATCTGTTAAGGGATTCCGCGATCGCAAAAAATGAGAATGAAACCGCCCTGGGTAGGCACGGGGGCCATTGGTGTCAACTTAAGTTGACACCAGCCAGGGACTTAAGTCCCTGTCTAATAAATTAAGTCCTCTGAAGAGGACTATTAAGTTTCAAAGTTTTCTTAGTCCTC
>DATGYA010000339.1:0-4864 GCA_035298405.1 Kamptonema sp.
TGCGATCGCTCACAAACAAAGCGTTAACCTAACAACGGAGAGGGTGGGATTTGAACCCACGGTGACATCACTGCCACACTCGATTTCAAGTCGAGCGCATTCGACCACTCTGCCACCTCTCCAGGCGCATCAATTCCATCATATCAGAACACCTCACTATTAACAAACAATTCGCACCGCAGGCTCACTACGCCGATATAAAATCTGTTCCAAAGCCACAGCGAAATCATCCCCAACCCAAACCAGAGAAACCTCGGATACCACTCCCTCTTTCAACAACACTACTGAAAAATTCCGCAGTCGCATCCTCTCCTCTTCCACAATTCGGGGCACTCGCGCCGCATTCAAATACACCGTACCCTCTGCGCTTACCTGCACCGATTTCCGCAAAACCTTTTTCGTGTGGCGTAACTTGTGGTGCATATGACCAAATGTTACCAGCGGAATCTGCTTTCCAGCAGCGCGAGTTTGCGCGATCGCCTCCGCAAAATCTGGATCGCCAAAATCCCCCCCCAATGGCTTCCAATCCCTCCCACAAGGATCTTCCGGCGCATCTCCCAAACCAGTTGGCCCAGTGTGGCCCAAAAAAATCACATTTTCACAATCCGCCTCAGCAGCAGCCCCAGCGATTCGCCGCGTAGACTCTGCAAAATTCTCCACCCCAAACCACTCGCTGTAAAAATCTGGATACTTCCAATCCGGGCCACCCCAAGTAAACGGCCGACTCCCTACCACCGTCACGCCCAACTCCGGGAAATCTCGCTTCCCATAGCCTACATGAGCTTCCCCCATTAAATCCAACTGCTGTTGTACTCGATTTTCCTGCTGGCGATCGTAAGGGCACTGACTCCTACCCCACTCCGTCGCCGTGTACCAAGCATCGTGATTGCCAAAAACCGCCGCCTTGGGAATTTCCAAAGATGCGATCGCCCGCACCACCTCCATCGACTCATTCCCAAAATCCCCCACAAACAACACCAAATCAACACCTAGATGCTTCAGAGCAACCTCATCCTCAGCTTCCCACTGATCGTGAACGTCCCCCACCACCACAATTTTGATAACTTTAGCTTCATTCATCTGATTCACCATATCCGATCGCTCTCTAGCAATTGCTAGCCCCTTATTAATCCAGCATAGGAAACCCAGAGCAATTTTTGTACTCCCCCGGTAAGGAAGAGAATTAAAAATTAAAAATTAAAAATTAAAAAAGTAAGAGAATTAAGAATTAAAAATGCAAAATTAAAAATTTATACTTTTCAATTTTCAGTTTTGCATTTTTAAAGACATTTTTGGTGAATTCAACTATAATTCAAATACACTTTATCCAGACCCAACTCACCCCCAAAGGTTACTACTGTGTTTACCATCACCCCGACTCAACCAAATATTAACCTTCCCAGACTACCTCACGACTTGTTTGCAGCCATTAACGCCCTCAAACAAGAACTAAACGCCGTCATCCTCGCTCATTATTACCAAGACCCCGATATTCAAGACATCGCAGACTACATCGGCGACTCCCTCGAACTTTCCCGCAAAGCAGCAAATACCAGCGCTGATGTGATTGTCTTTGCCGGCGTTCACTTCATGGCAGAAACCGCAAAAATTCTTAATCCCAACAAACTCGTACTACTACCAGACTTAAATGCAGGTTGCTCCCTTGCCGATAGTTGTCCTCCCGATGCTTTTGCAGCATTTAAAGCCGAACACCCCGATCATTTAGTAATTTCTTACATTAATTGCACCGCTGCAATTAAGGCAATGAGCGACATTATTTGCACCAGTTCTAATTCTGTAAAAATTGTTAATCAAATCCCCAAAAATCAACCGATTATTTTTGGGCCAGATCGCAATCTCGGTCGCTACGTTGCTCAACAAACAGGCAGAGACATGGTACTCTGGCAAGGTGCTTGTATGGTTCACGAAATCTTCTCAGAAAAGAAGATAGTACAGCTCAAAATCGAACATCCCGAAGCCGAAATCATTGCACACCCAGAATGCGAACCGCCTGTTCTGCGCCACGCCAACTATATCGGCTCGACAACTGCTTTGCTCAAATACTCTCAAGCCAGCCCTAGTTCAATTTTTATCGTTGCAACTGAGCCAGGAATTATTCACCAAATGCAGAAAGAATCTCCAGAAAAACAGTTCATCCCCGCTCCACCGACTAATAACTGTGCTTGCAATGAATGTCCTCACATGAAATTAAATACTTTAGAGAAATTGTATCTCGCTATGAAGAATTGTACTCCAGAGATTACCTTGCCAGAAGATATCAGAGTTGCAGCTTTACGACCGATTCAGCGGATGTTAGAAATGAGCGTGTAAAATATATAAAGTTTACAGCGGCTAAATATCCTTTGTCCCTAACAAGATTAATTTTTTCCAAAATCCAATAAACTATAGAGTCCGCGTAGGCGGACTTTGACTGTGTAGCAGCGATTTCAATTCCCCTCATAATTTACTTTCTTTACCGTCTGATGCACCCTACTCTAAAAATTTTTAATTAGATTTAATAGACTTGATAAAATGTAGTTCCCAATTCATATAACATTGCTCGTCTTTTACATGATATCCCAAATATTTTTCGATACCTGCTAGAATCTGATTATGGTTTGCTTTATCAAGACCAAAAAGCATCTGGCAGTAATCCACCATACTAGCTACTGAATCAAAACACCAATGATAGCTAATAGCAGCATTATGTACTACTTGAAAATTTATAGATTCCATTTCCTCTTTTGTCTTTTCATTTAAAAAATTACCTTGATGACCTATGGAATTATATTTATCAACAAAAATGTTTAAAAATTGAGCAACTTTTGAATCTTCAAAAACATCTGCAATACAGAGTATTCCACTTGGCTTTAGTAAACGGTAAGCTTCCTTGTAAAAGTTAAGTTTATTTTCTACATGGTGCAAACCAGCTAAACTTATAACCCGATCGATGCTACTTGATAACAAAGAAATATTAGTAATGTCTTCACACAGTTCAACAGTATTATTAACTGTTTTTTGAGCAATTTTAAGAAATTGACTTGATGTTTCTATGGAAATAATTTTGAGATTCTCTTGAATAAAATTACTGAGGTAACATCCCCCTGAAGGTACATCACAAATAATTAGATTATCTTTAAGTTCGGATAATGTAATTATGTTTTTGAACTCTATAGCTCTGGCTAGAGGATAACTCAGCATTGCTTGATGATATAGACTAGCTCGTTGATTAAATATATCTTTGTCAATACTCCGGACAGTTTTTAGAGAAACGGCCCAAACCCTCATTCTACCGTTGGCGATCGCGGCGAACTTGGAGTCCAAAACCCGCATTCTACCGTTGCCCATTAAAAAGTGTCCGGAGTATTGTTTGTAAGATTTAAACATTTTATATAAAGCTCAAAAAATATTGTGACACTGAAAAAGAACTGCTAAACACAGTCAACTACTTATCAGAATTTCTACTCAACCAGCAAAGGTTACTGTTTTGACTCATTTGTTTCATTTTTACTGGTAGCCGATAAGTAAATCCCAACTAAAACTCCTATAAACGTAACCGAGTTCAACCAGCTTAGTTGCTCTGCTAAGATAATCCAAGCAGCAAAAGCTGTAATCACCGGATCGAGCAGAAGACAGAGAGCAGAAAAGCTAGAAGAAAAAGTCTTGAGGCTATAAATTAGGAGTCCATGACCAAACACCTGTACAAATATCCCCAAAAATATCACAGCCAACCAACCTGACTGAGAGATCGGAAAAACTTGATCTTCAAAAATCAAAACAATTGGCAACATCAAAAGACTTTTAAAAGCACAACTCCAAAGCAAAATGCTATCTGGAGAAAATTTGTATCGAAGTTTTTCGCGTGCTAAGAACGTAATACTATAAAGCACGGCAGACAGCAAAGCCAGACTATCGCCCAAAAAACTGTCATAGCTGATAGACAAATCTCCAAGTTGGATAATGACCGAGGCACTAACAGCAACAACAATACCAATCAAAAAACGGATATTGAACTGTTGTCGAAATAGCAAAAAACCGAATAAAGTGGAAAAGACAGGGGTCATATTATGTAGCAAGTTTGAATTTGCCACACTGGTTTGAGTTAAAGATATTGCCCAAAGGAACACAGCTCCCAGACTAAAAGTAATTTCTGTCGCGAATAGCAAAATATCATAGAGAGTATAGTCTATTTTTTCAGATACTTCTTCTTCAGGACTTTTCGGAATCCTAGCTCTGATGGTTTGCCAGAGAATAATAGCGATCGTGGCAATCCAGTATCGATTGAAAATCGTTGCACCAGGACTAATATCAAATTCACTAATCCGGGTTATAATTGCTGCAAATGATAAAATAGCCACTCCTGTTAGTAATGCTGTGAAATAGGGGAATGGCAGTAATATCTTTTGAATTTTTGCCAAATCAATAGCAACACCTGCTTCTTTTGGAGGAAATCCAGGCTGAGGATTCATACATAATGCTCCCAATATATCTGTATCTTTAATTTCAACATTTTTAGATTTACAGTATAGCAGCGGGAACCACTTGTCAACAGTTTACATTCTATCGCCAGTGATTTGGGCATTGCTGAATGGCACCCATGCCGTTAACAGTTCGGTTGCTTTTTCGCTATCTATAGCCTTAGAAAATAAATATCCTTGCCCAAACTCACACCCCAACTCTCGCAGACTTCTAGGGTGCGTCAGACTAAGTTCTAAAAAAAATATCAGGGTTTTGGGTTCTGACGCACCCTACTATATGTGCCTGTTAGGTAAATCGTATTTATAAATTTTTCTGAATAACACGATAACAGTCAGCAACAGGTTCTCGCTTTTTCATAGCCTCAACTAGCGCTTCATAAGCTGCA
>DATGYA010000340.1:0-3250 GCA_035298405.1 Kamptonema sp.
GATACGGCGACACCACCCGAACCTGCCTATCAGCCATCACCCGAACCTGCCTATCAGCCATCACCCGAACCTGCCTATCAGCCATCACCAGAACCTGCCTATCAGCCATCACCGGAACCAGCTTATGAAGCACCTCCACCAGAACCCGCACCAGAACCCGCACCAGAACCAGCTTATGAAGCGCCTCCACCGGAACCAGCTTATGAAGCGCCGCCGGAACCAGCTTATGAGGAGCCTGCGCCAGAACCAGCTTATGAAGCACCTCCACCAGAACCAGCTTATGAAGCACCTCCACCGGAACCAGCTTATGAAGCACCTCCACAGGAATCTACGACTGGTGAAGATGGTTAAGACGCTATCAGTGGAAGGATAAATTTATGAAGGATGAGAGCGGAATTATTCATCCATCATCCTTTCAATGTCGATCCCTTCCACTTTCCATACTTATTCTCACCCTGAAATCTTGAGGTCTGCGATCGCGCTCTTTGCCTCCAGATGTTGGACATCTATGCCAATCATTTCCTAAAATATTATCAATTAGTTATACTATTGATAATAGTATAACTAAGACTTTTAATAAAAATTATGGATAATAAATTTAAAGATTTGCTCTTTATTCTTATAATTCGTCTCTAAATAAAAATAACAGACTCATCTTTATTAAATGCAAAGCTACCGTTATATATAGCTTAGAGTAAGATACTGCACCAGCATTACAGGCAAAAATCGTTCACAGCCTACTGATGTAGCTCGCTCAAAAGATAATAAAGATTCTCAATAAAAATTGGAATATTTGCTTGACATTATCAGAGGAGTATTGTATCCTTACAAAGTTAATGCGAATAATTAGTGATAACTCCCAACTTATTGACAAAGCTGGTAGCATCGCCACTGGTGTCAGGAAACTAAATTCAAACTGATTCAGTAGAGTTTTGATGGCAAATTCTTGACATTTAAAAACTTCGTTATTTTCAAATAGCCAATACAAGGAGATCTAAATGAAACAGGTTTCATTCAAAATAGTTCTATTTCTAACTGGGATAAGGATAGTGACATTGGGAGTAAGTGGGTTCTCTCTAAAGTAGATTCTGTCGAAGGAAGTGAAACCCAGCATCAAGATTAGCGTGATTATTAATGATGTGTTTGATCCCGGCGATCGCAGCAAAGTCACTTCACCAATTAGTTTATTTTCTCTAATCTACTACCTTACCTGTGGCAGAGACATTTAGCCGCAGCCAACACTCTTAAAATAGTTAACCCAGATTGGGTTTACCAATCTTCGTAGCTTCAAGCAACGGTTAGGTCTCTTCGTAGTAGGAGAAAAACCGTAAATCCGTAATGGATTCCATTCTTTCTGTTCAAGTTTATTCAATTGTGCATGAGGTTTAATTGTGAAACGCTTTCATTTAGTAAATTCTTTGTGTTTAGTTAGTACAATGTCCCTCCTAGTAATTGGACAAGGACAAGCGCTAGCCGATGAAACAGCAGAATTAGTAACAGGTTCATCCGAAATGCCGAGCGCAGAAAAGTCGGAAAGAGAAACCACCGACTTGGAAGTGAAGCTACCCGTACTCAGCATTGAGCAAAAACCAAGTTCTGATTTGACATTTAATACTTCCCACGCCAGCGATATCGAAAGTCGAACCCTGAATAAACCAACTCAGAAAATACAATCAATCGCAGGTAGAATGCCTACCACAAGCGAGCCCTTGGAGGTATCTAATATCTCACCGGAATCTGCGCCAAAAGTGCCAACAGCAGAAATACCAAAACTCAACGAAATCGAGCGCCATAATACCAGCGTTGAGGGATTATTTCAGCGATCGCAGCCAGGTTTTACCTTTTCCGAAAATGTACAAATCTCTCAATCAGTAGTACAAGTCACAGGAGTACAACTAAACTCAACTCCCGCAGGTTTAGAAATCATTTTAGAAACAGCAGCAGGGCAAGTACTAAGGGCGAATACTAGGACTTCTGGAAAAATCCTGATCGCTGAGATTGCCAATGCTCAATTAGCCTTACCAGAGGGTGGAGAATTTAGGGCAGAGAATCCATTTGAGGGGATTAATTTAGTCACGGTGACTAATGTTGATGCTAACAGCATCCGCATCAGTATAACGGGGAAAGAAAGGTTGCCAATAGCAGATGTAATTAGAAGCGTCAGCGGTTTAACTCTAAGTGTCACGGCTGATGAAGAAATTAATATCACCGTCACTGCCAGACAAGCAACTCCCTATAGTGTGCCGAATGCTTCCTCTGCAACCAGAACCGACACGCCAATTCGAGATATTCCTCAATCGATCCAAGTAGTTCCTCAAGAAGTGATTGAAGATCAACAAGTTACCCGATTAGATGAGGCACTCCGTAACGTTAGTGGTGTCAACGTGGGTCAAAGTTTTACAGGGCGGGGCACCACATTCGGTCTTCGGGGTTTTGACAATGCCCCTGTCTTGCGAGATGGGTTCAGGCGATATGGTAATTATCAGTCTTTTCCAGAAGTTGCCAACCTCGATCGCGTTGAAGTTCTTAAAGGGCCAGCTTCAATTTTGTACGGCGAAATTCAACCAGGGGGTTTAATTAACTTAGTCTCCAAACAACCCCTGTCAGAACCTTTCTACGAAGCTGAACTACAACTTGGAAACCGCAGTTTTGTCCGGCCCCGCTTTGACATCTCTGGCCCCTTAACCTCCGATCGCAGCCTACTTTACCGCGTGAACGGAGTGTACCAAACCAGTGATAGCTATAGGGGCTTTAACCAAGACGATCAGCGGTTCTTTATTGCGCCGACGCTGACTTGGAGAATTAGCGATCGCGCCGACTTGACAGTTTCTCTTGAATACACCGAAGATCGGCGGGCTGCTGATAATGGGCTGCCTGCTATTGGCAATCGAGTTGTTGACGTTCCGCGCGATCGCGTTGGCGGCGAACCAGAGGATAGAGTAGACACTCAATACTTGAATGTTGGCTACAATTTCGAGTACCGTTTCAGTAACAACTGGAAGCTAAGAAATGCGTTTCGCTATTCATCCTACGACTACGATTTTAATGTAATCGCCCTTCCATTTGGCTTTAATGATGCAACTAGCACCCTCGATCGCTTCTTTGCTTCTCAAGACGGCCAAGATCAAAACTACGCCCTCCAAACAAATGTAGTAGGTGAGTTTGCTACAGGTTCAGTCAAACACACCCTGATATTCGGTGCAGACATCAGCTACAATGAGGAAAGAATTTTCACAGTTTTAGATTTTGA